>NZ_JBEPDC010000020.1:0-213473 GCF_040300065.1 Nonomuraea sp. NPDC000554
CTATGTGGGCACCTACCGCTCCAACCAGCTCCGCATCGACGTCAGCATCGTCGATGGTCAGCTCGAGGAGCGGATGACCTACGAACCGGCGGACGAAACGCAGGAGCGGATCTTCACCGAGTTCGCCGGCGGCATGACCTCCGCCCCGCCGCAGCGCTACGTGCCGATCCGGCCCGGCCTCTTCGCGCCCGCCGGATACCCACTGGAAACGTTCGACGGATACCTGCGACTGCTGCTCGTCTCCTACCACGACGCCCGCGACGGCCAAGCGCGCTTCCGCAACGGCGGCGGCCGCCTGACCCGACGGGCCTGACCGTTCCGAACGACCTGACCGCCGAGTGGAAGGATGTCCAGCATGCTCACGATTGGCCAGCTCGCGGACTACGCCGGAGTGACTATCAAAGCCATCCGCCACTATCACGAGCGCGGCCTGCTCGCCGAGCCCGACCGCGACGCGTCCGGCTACCGGCGCTACACCGCCAAAGACGCCGTCGACCTCGTCAAGATCAGGACCCTGACCCATGCGGGCGTGCCACTGGCCCGCATCAAAGACCTTCTCGACGCCGACCCGGACACCCTCACGGCAGCCATCGCCGAGATCGACCACGACCTCCAAGACCGCATCGCGCAGCTGCGGCGAACCCGCGACCAACTCACCCAGCTGCGCGGCGGCGACCGGCTTTTCGTGTCCCCGGAAGTCGCCGACTATCTCGACGACTTGCGCGAACTCGGCGTCAGCGAGCGCCAGACGCACCTGGAACGCGACGGCTGGATCCTCATGCAAACAGCCTCACCCGAGGACGCCTCCCTGTGGATCGACGAAAAGCGCGAGCTCATGACCGATCCCGAGTTCCGCGCCCTCTACCTCGAACATGACGCCGCCTACGACTGGTCGCCGAACGATCCCCGCCTCCCCGATCTCGCGGACCGTACCCGGAACTGGTTCACCCATCACCACAGTCGATCCGAGACCCGCCCCGTCCACAACCCGGCTATCGCCCGATTGGCCGCGCAATCCCAGCCCGGAGCCTCATCCCCCGCTTGGGACCGCCTCGCCGAACTCATGAAGGGCTAGCCTCGGTCTTGCGTGCTGCTCGGCTGGGAGTGTCTGATCTCCGGCTCGGTCTTTCCGCGGCCGGTCATGCGGTCACGAATCGGCGGGCTCGGCCGGGCTGCTGGGTTCGGGGCCGGTGAGTCGGGCCAGGGCGTACTTTGCGGAACGCGGTGACCAGGCGACTGCGGTCGTCGGCGCGGGTGGCCAGGACGACGTGCGCCGGTTCGACTCCGTCCAAGGCAATCATGGTCAGGTCGGGGCGCAGGGCTCTGATGTCGTGGCCAGCGGATGCCGGTCACGTTCACCAGCACAGCGCCGGTCGAGCGGGCGGCGGTCTGCCAGCTGGACCGGCGTGGACGGCCAGACCTGGCCGCCCGCGCCGGACACCGCCTATCCGCGGATCCTCGGCGCGAACGGGTCGAAGATGGCCGCGCTGGCCGAACTCGGCTGACCTCGGCCGATCAGCCCAGTACAAGGGTGAAATCGACGACGCCCTGGCTACCCTCGCCGAGCGCTGCTGGCGGCGGGAGAGAAGGCAGGCCGAACGCCTGGGCCTGCGTTCTTCGGCCCCGAGGAGTTCGCCGGCCTCGTCGGCTCGTTCCTCTGATCAGGCCCGCTCGCTCCTGGTCGCCCGCCTAGGCGGATGACCTGGTCGCCCGCGCCTAGGCGGATGTTCCTGCCATCACGCGGTCGACGAGGCCCGTGGTGCCCTCCTGGCGGGCGCAGTGCGCGCAGCAGTACCAGTGCTCGCCCGACTGGACCCCGTGGCCGATGACCCTGGTGCCGCAGTGCTCGCAGATCGGCGCCATCGTCTGGATCGCGCACTGGAAGGAGTCGAAGGTGTGCACCCCGCCCTGGGCGTGCACCTCGAAGGCCATGTCGTAGTCGTTGCCGCAGGCTTCGCAGACGGCCATGGTGATCACCTCACGCTCTCTGTTCGCCGGGCTGATACCCCGTCGCCTGCCCTGGTTGTCCCAAGGTATGACCATGTTCACGTCCTGAAGGATTGGGCCAGGAGCGGGAGCGCCAGCAGGCCGAGGGCGGCCAGCGCGGCGGGCAGGCCGATCCAGGACGTGAGGGCGGCCACCAGCAGGGGGCTGACGACGAAGCCCGCGTACGAGATCGTCGAGAGCGCCGACACCAGGGTGCCCGTGGGGTCCTCGGCCGCGGCCTGACTGAGCACGGCCGGGACGAGCGGGCCCAGGGCCAGCCCGGTCAGCGCGAACCCGGCCAGCGAGGCCACCGCCGAGCCGCCGAGGCCCGCCAGCGCGATGCCCGCGCCGCCTCCCGCGCCCGCCGCCAGGTAGTGGAATCTGGTCGGCAGGCGGGGCAGGGCCTGGGCGATGATCCTGCCCGCCGTGAGCGCCCCCATGTAGACGGCCGGGGCGGCGCTCGCCACCAGCGCCGACGCGTCCCGGTGCTCCTCCAGAAGCAGCACCGACCACTGCTCGACGGCGTTCTCGATGATCAGGACGCACGCGATGAGCCCGCCTATGACGAGGGCGGCCGTCCAGCGACGCCGTCCGCCAGCCTGGTCGTCGGCGGGCGGCAGGCCGTCCTTCCCCGCGGGGAGGGTGACGAGTGACGTGGACGCGGCCAGGACGGCCACGGCGGCGGCCACCAGCACGGTCCGGGGGCTGAGGCCGAGTTCTCGGGCCAGGCCGGTGGCGGGGGCGGCGACGATCACCGCGACGGGGAAGGCGGCGTGCACCGGCTGGAACAACCTGCGACCGGTCTCCCGCTCGGCCCGTCCAGTCGCCAGGTTGAGCGCCACGTCGATCGCCCCGCTCGTCGCGCCGACCAGCAACAGGGGCAGCCCGAGCGCCAGGAGCGGCGCCAGCCGGCCGGCCTCCGACGAGGTGAGCAGGGCGAGGACGGCGAGACTCAGGGCGAAGGAGACGCAGGAGATGGCGAGGCCGGCGCGCTCTCTGCCCCTGGCCAGGCGGCCCGCGAGGACCATCGCCGGGATCGCGCCCACCGGCACGGCGCTCAGCGCGAGGCCGAGGTCTGCCGGGGAGACGGCGAGTTGTTCCTTGACGGCCGGAAGCAGCGCCGACCAGGAGCCCCAGGACACTCCCCAGGCCGCACAGACGAGAACCAGCGCCTTCACCACATCCCCTTGCAGTACGGTTATGTCCCGGTAAAGATCGACGATCTCCATAATGTCTACGGAAGGGAAGCTTGTGCTTACGCGAACGGTCATCGCGGCCACTCTGGCCGCCGCCGGGATCGCCGCCACCCCCGCCGCCGCCTCCGCCACCACTGCCGCCCCCTACTCCCCCGAGCAGATCTGCGGCCCGGGCTTCCACCGCGTCGAGGACGGCCACCGGGAGATGCGGACCCGCAAGGGCGTCCTCCTCGGCCACGTGTACCTGATGTACAACAAGCGCAGCGGCAAGAACTGCGTGGCCGCGATCAAGACCGCGTTCACGGGCACCCGCACGGTCACCGGCGCCAGCATCGAGGTGCGCGGCGGCGCCCGCTCGCAGGACGTGCGCCGGTACAAGTACTACGCCGAGACCGGGCACGTCGACGGAAGCTGGAAGTGCGTGAAGTACGCCGGCTGGACCCGCGACCCCGACAACCGGATCGAGGCCTGGGGCGGACGCAAGTCCTGGGGCAACTGCCGGGGCTAGCGGACGACCGCCGGGTGGCCGCGACGCCTTTTGAGACGACCCCAGGGTTAGCGGGTGGTCAGCGTCGCCTCCTGCTGGGAGGCCAGGCCGTTCCAGGACGAGGTGACGCAGCCCGCCAGGAGGGTCACCCCGGACAGCACGCCGCTGACGAACGGAACCCAGTCCAGCGCGGAAGTCGCCGCCATGACGAAGCCGACGACGCCGAGCACGGTGAGGACGGCGCCGGGCAGCGCGATCGAGCGGCTCTTCCACACCGGGGCCAGCGCGACGAAGTGCACGCCGACGACGAACGCGATCCAGGCGACGTTGGCCTGTTCAGGGACCTGCCAGGCACGCATGAGCGCGATGCCGCCGAACAGGGCGACGGCCTCGACGACGACGACCACGGCGAAACCCCGGCCGAACATGGCGGCTCCCTGGGCCTGGCCGGGGAGAGCCGGTTCGACGCCGGTGGCCCGCGCACGGCGGATGGCCTGGAACCACATGGCGATGACGCTCGCCAGAGCGAGAGCGGCGACTATCCGGAGAAGGGTGCCGATCACCGCGTTGAGGGGGGCGTGGGCGTTGATGAACACGAAAATCGCACCAAAGGTAGCGCCGATCAACATACCCGTCATTCGTTGCATATGGCGAACACTATCGGGGTCCTGACATCACAATGATGTTGGTCCGCCGCCGCTGATCCAGCCGACCGGCCCGGCGCGCCGATCCCCGCGACCACCGGCCCGGCGCGACCCGCACAGCAACCCGACCCGCACGGCAGCCCGACCCGCTCGGTGGTAGGGGCGCACGGTGATTCGGACCCTCGGTGGTTTCGACCCTCGGTGGTTCCGACCCTCGGTGGTTCCGACCCTCGGTGGTTCGGAGCGCGCGGTGGCGCGAGTGAGAGTCTGGTCCGGGCGCCTGGATGCGTGGGTGGCCGGAACAGCGGTGTGGGTGGCCGGGCCGGTGGTCTGGGAGTGCTGGGGTCGAGGGGGCTGAGCTAGCAGACCTTTCGGTACGGGACGTCCTTCAGGTAGCGGTTCCAGTCGGACTCGCTCAGCGCGTGGCCGACGCGCCGGCACACCGCCGCCGCGACCTGCTCCGGCCCGACGGGGAACTCCGTGACGGCGCCGTCGGCCGAGTAGTACAGCTGGGTTCCGTCGGCGCTGAAAGTCAGCGAGTCGGTGTCCTGGATCGTCTGGGTGTCGAAGAAGCCGCCGATCCGCCGCCTGTTGAGGGGATCCCAGAGCTGGACATCGCCCCCGCCGCCCGTCGCGAGCAGGTCACCGGCAGGTGAGAAGGCCAGGGCGCCGCTCCCGCCTCCGGATCTGGCCAGCATGGGCCGCACCGCCTTAGGCCCGGTGGGGTCCCAGAGCGAGACGCGTCCCATCTCGTCATAGGCGACGGCCATGAGGCCGCGGCTGCTCAGAGCGACGCCTGCGCCTCCGCGCCAGGACGTGTCGTAGCCCGTCCCGACCGGCTTGCCGGTGGCGACGTCCACGAACCTGCCGGAGCCGGTGGCGAGCCGCTTGCCGTCGGGCAGGTACGGGCCGCCGTCGCCGATCGTGCGGCTGTCGTGCAGGACGCGGCCGGTGGCGGCGTCGAGCACCGCCAGCCGGTAGTCATCGGCCTGGCCGCGCGGGCCGAGCGTGAGGGCGATGGTCCGGCCGTCGGGGCTGAACTCGGCCCGTGACGGCATCTGGGAGTCGGAGTGCGGTGAGAGGATCGACCAGATCCGTTTGCGGGTGCCGACGTCGATCAGCTCGATCCGGCCCGACTCCTGCCCGATGATGAGCCGCCTGCCTGGCGGGTCGAAGACCAGCAGCTGGGAGGCGCTGTCGGCCTGGATGGGGAATCGGGCGACCTCCTTGTGCCCGCGCACGTCCCACAGCCGGACGTGCTTGGCTTCGAAGCCTCCGATCGCGGCCCACTGGCTGCCGGGGCTGAGGACGGCCTTGCCTCCCATCTTGGTCGAGGCCGCGCGCGGGGCGAGGTCCACGCTGATGACGGCGTCGTCCTCCAGGTAGCGCAGCGTCGTGCCGTCGAACCTGACGTCGGTCAGCTGGCCCTCGGCCTGGTAGGAGAGGAGTTCGTACTCGTGGTCGGCGACCTTCCAGACCTGGATGTTCCGCTTGTTGTACGCGGCGAGGTAGCGGCCGTCGGGGCTGAAGCGGAGCTGCGAGTAGAAGGAGTCGCCGCAGACGTCGCAGGACCAGTCGCGCGTGTCGCGGCGGCGTCCGGTGGCCGCGTCCACGAGCACCACGTCGCTGCCCGCGCAGGCCAGGCTGGCGCCGTCGGGCGAGAACGCGGCGACCGGGCGGGATTTGCCGCAGCGGGAGTAGCGGCGCTCCGGGGTCAAACCGGGCAGGGCGCGCACGGCGAAGCCGTCGTCCGGGAGCACCAGGTGCCTGCCGGTCTGGTCGATCAGCGGAGCCCAGCTGGGCAGATCGGCGCCCTTGCCGAACGTCCTGCCTGTGCGGATGTCCACCAGGTGGTCGAGGGTGCTGTCGTCGGTGACGGCGAGGGTGGCCTCGTCCTCGCCCATCGTGACGTGCTTGTCCGAGCTGCCCGGCGGGAAGCTCTGCTTGAGCAGCCGCTTGCCGGTGGCGAGGTTCCAGACGCCGAACTCGTCGTACGTGGCCAGCATGAGGAGCCGACCGGTCCTGCTCAGCACCGGGTCCTGACGCATCCCCCCGTTCAGCCCCTGCCCCTGCCAGCCGCCCGTGCGCCTGCCGGTGCGGACGTCGTACACGTTGACGCCGCCCTCGCTGACGCTGACCAGCGTGTGGCCGTCGCGGCTGAGCGCCCTGCTGGCCACGCCCTTGACCGGCGGGTCGCGGAAGACGGCGGTTTCGTGCTGCTGGAACGAGGCCGTCAGCGCGGAGCGGGCCTCGCTCTGCGGGGAGACCCGCCAGGCGGCCACGCTGAGCTGCATGGCCAGGACCGGGTCGGTGGTGCGCATCCGGTCCGCCTCCGCGGCCACCTGCTTGGCGGTGAGGACGTCGCGCTGCTCCGTGGCCTGCTGGCGCTGCCACAGCGCCAGCCCGCCCGCCACCAGCGACACCACCAGCAGTCCTGCCAGCGCTGTGGTGGTCAGGGTCTTGAGCCTGGTGCGTTTCCTGGTCAGCGCGGTGCCCGCCTGGAGGAAGTCGCGCTCGCGCGGGGTGAGCGTCACGTGGCGGCGGCCGGTGGCGGCCCAGCTGAGCGCCTGTTCCAGACGGCTGCCCTGCAGCAGGTCGCCGTCGCGCCTGCCGTGCTCGGTCCAGTGTCGCGCCGCGCTGGTGATCTGGCTCAGCACGGCGAGCCCCTCGCGGTCGGCGTCCACCCACATGCGCAGGCGCGGCCAGGCGCGCAGCAGCGCCGGACGCGACAGCGCGACCGACTCGTTCTCCACGGTGACGACGTACGCGAACGCGCGCAGGACGCGCCGGACGGCGACGGCCTCGTGCTCGGGACGTCCGCCGAACAGCTCGTCGTGGGAGGCCGACCTGCCGGTCTCGTGGCCGTCCCCGTCGACGGCGACCAGGCGCAGGAACACCTCGGCGGCCAGGTCGCGCTCCTGCGGGCCGAGCGCGGTGTAGGCGTCCTCGGCGAGGGTGCCGAGCGCCGGGTCGCCGTCACTCTGCCCGCGCACGCCCTCGGCGGCGCGGCTGCCCTGGGTCAGAAGCCCCCGAGTGTCGGCGCCGTTGCCGCTGACCAGCGCGAGCAGCAGGTCGCGGGAGGTCGGCCTGGTCGCGGGGTCCTTGCGCAGCGCGACCGAGACCAGCGCGGCCAGCCGGGGCGGCAGCGCGCCGAGGTCGGGCTGCTGCGACAGCACCCGGTGCATGACGCCGCCCAGGTTGTCGGCCTCGAACGGGTCCTGCCCGGTGGCGGCGAACACCATGATCGCGCCCCACGCGAACACGTCCGCGGGAGCGCCCGCCCGCTGACCGGTGAACACCTCGGGCGCCATGTAGCTGGGCGTGCCTGACACCTCGCCGGTCCTGGTCAGCGACATGTCGAGGGTCCGCGCGATGCCGAAGTCGATCACTCGTGGGCCGTCGGGGCCGAGCAGGACGTTGTCGGGTTTGAGGTCGCGGTGGATGACGCCCGCCTCGTGGATCGCCGTCAGCGCGGTCGCGACGGCCGTCGCCAGCCGGTGCAGGTCGTCACCGGTGAACCTGCGTCCGTCGCGCACCGCCTGTCGCAGGCTCGGCCCCGCGACGTACTCCGACACGATGTACGGCCTGGGCCCGTCCAGGTCGGCGGCCAGCACCCTGGCCGTGCAGAACGACGCCACCCTGCCCGCGGCCGTCGCCTCCTTGGCGAAGCGGTCGCGGCTGCCGCCGTCGCCGGTCGCGTGCAGCATCTTGAGCGCCACCCGGCGGCCGTCGGCGTCGTACGCCTCGTAGACGACGCCCTGACCGCCCGAGCCGAGCCGTCCTGCCAGCCAGTACTCACCGATGTGCTGCGGATCCCCCGCGCTCAGCGATTCCACGGCCGGTTAGACGCAGATCGTTACCCTGGAGTTGTCACACTTTCGCCCCCCTGTACCGTCCACTCCGCGTTTCCGACGAACTCAGGAGGATCCGATGACCGAGCGTCTCAACGTGGCGGAGCTGGCCCCAGAGGCCTACAAGCACTTCATCGGCGTCGAGGGGTTCCTGCAGCGCAGCGGCGTCCCGCACACCACGATCGAGCTGATGAAGCTGCGCGCCAGCCAGATCAACGGCTGCGCGTACTGCGTCGACATGCACAGCAACGCGCTGAACACGGCGGGCGAGAGCGACCAGCGGCTGTGGGGGGTGGCCGTCTGGCGCGAGATGCCCTGCTACACGCCCGCCGAGCGGGCCGCGCTGGCCCTGACGGAGGAGGCCACCAGGCTGGCCGACCGGGAGGCCGTGCCTGACGCGGTGTGGCAGGAGGCGGCCGAACACTACGACGAGAAGCAACTCGCCGCGCTGGTGGTGGCCGTCGCCATGATCAACGCGTGGAACCGGATCGGGGTGACGACGCGCCTGGCCCCACTGGACTGAGCCGTCGCACGCGGCGGGCGGTTGGCTGCAACCGCCCGCCAACCCGTCGGCAAGCGGACGAGCGCACAGTTGCCGCAGTGGTACCGAGCACCGACAGGGGGCAGACCATGAGACGCGTGCGGATCGTCAAGCCGGTGGCCAGGCGACGCCCGGACCGGGCCAGGGAGCTGGACCTGCGAACCCCGTCAGGACGACGGCTTCCCTACTGACTTGCTTCTTACACTCAACTTACAGCGGAATCTGTAGATAACATAGGTAACAGAAACATCACGCGGGGGGCTCACGATGAAGACACTTGTGGTGGTGCCGCCACTGGTTGCCAGGCACACGGTGCGCGACATCCGTTCCGTGGTTCGCCGTAGGCCCGCCGCCGACCCCAAGGTCGTCGACCTGCGCGCCTACAGCGGCCGCAACGTGATCCGCTTTCCCGGCGGCCCCACCCCGGCCGCCTAGGGCTCCCGCAGGTGTGACAGCTTCGCGGGGTTGAGCACCGCCCAGATCCTGGAG
Organism: Nonomuraea sp. NPDC000554; assembly: GCF_040300065.1. Taxonomy (NCBI): domain Bacteria; kingdom Bacillati; phylum Actinomycetota; class Actinomycetes; order Streptosporangiales; family Streptosporangiaceae; genus Nonomuraea; species Nonomuraea sp. NPDC000554. The sequence continues at coordinate 9,195 of NZ_JBEPDC010000020.1, forward strand.
ATCAGATCGCCGTCGAGGTCGATCGCCACCACGGCGGCGATCCTGCCGTCGAGCCGGCCCACGATCGCGGGCCGGCCGTTGTACTCCTCGAAGGAGTACTCGTACCCGACGCCGAACTTGGCGAGGGTGCCCGCCGCCCACGTCGCCAGCCTGGCCGGGCCCTCGATCGGCCGTCTGGCCGCGACGACCTTGCCGCCGCCGTCGGCCCAGGCCGCCACGTCCCGGGTGAGCAGCCGCTCCAGGCTCTCCAGGTCGCCGTCGGACGCGGCCTTCAGGAACCGCTCCACCACCTCGCGCCAGTGTTCCGGGCTCGGCCGGTCGAACCTGCGCGGCTCGCCCAGCCTGCGCCGCGCCCTGCCCCGCAGCTGCCTGCAGTGGGCCTCCGACAGGTCGAGCACCTCGGCGATCTCGCGGTAGTCGTAGGCGAACGCCTCGCGCAGCACGAAGACGGCCCGCTCGGCCGGAGTCAGCCGTTCGAGCAGGACGAGCAGCGCGATCGAGACCGAGTCGCGCTGCTCGGCCGTCTCCAGCGGGCCCAGCCGGGCGCTCTGGACGGGCTCGGGCAGCCAGGGCCCGACGTAGCTCTCCCTGGTGACCCGGGCCGAGGTCAGCCGGTTGAGGCAGAGGTTGGTCACCACCCTGGCCAGCCAGGCGGCGGGGTTGTCGGGCGAGGCGTCGCGCCAGCGCAGGTAGGCGTCCTGGACGACGTCCTCGGCCTCGGCGGCCGAGCCGAGCAGCCGGTAGGCCAGGCCGAACAGCCGTTGCCGGTGTTCCTCGAACTCAGTAGAGCTTCTTGGCGTAGGACTCACCGTAGTAGGCCTCGAGCTGCTCCAAGGTCTCCTCGACCGCCTGCACGTCCTTGACCAGGGTGGCGTGCGAGGGCAGGCCGTCGGGCCGCCACTGGTCGGGCTTCCACAGGCCGGAGCGCATGAACGCCTTGGCGCAGTGGAAGAAGATCTGGTCGATCTCGACGACGAGCGCGAGGTGCGGACGGTGATGCTTGACGATCATCTCGTCGAAGAAGGGGGCCTCGCGGATCAGGCGGGCGCGGCCGTTGATGCGGAGCGTCTCGTTGCGTCCGGGGATCAGCGAGATAAGCCCCACATGCGGATTTTTCAGGATATTGAGGAATCCGTCTGCTCTGCGGTTGCCGGGGCGGTCTGGGATGGCGATCGTGGTGTCGTCGATCACGTGGACGAATCCGGCGGGGTCGCCCTTCGGCGAGACGTCGCAGGTTCCGTCCGCGCTGGAGGTGGCGATCAGGCAGAACGGCGAGGCGGCCAGCCATTCCCTGTCGCGCTGGTGCAGGCGGACCCGCTCCTTGAACGCCGCCCGCGGCATGACCTCGCCCAGTAGCTCGCGCAGTTCGGCCTCGGACTCGATCTCCGCCCAGCTCATCTGCTCTCCCTTCGGGGGTTTCTCCAATCTTGTCAGGGAATCGGATCCAGCATCCGATGGGGTGCCCGCAGCGCGACGCTGACCCGGTCGTCCCTGATGTCCGCCAGCCCGGGGCCTGGACGCATCTCGACGTCCTCGACGGGCGCCTGGACGCCGCAGGCCGCGCAGAACGCGACCTGGTCGAGGCGGGTGCCGCACGGCAGGTGGAAGAAGAGGCGGCACGGACTCCCGGCGAGGTTCCGCTGGCCCCACTGTGACAGGGCGAGGATGGGCAGCCAGAGCTCGCGGCCCACCGGGGTCAGCACGTACTCCTCGCGCGGCGGCGCCTCCTGGTAGCGGCGCTTCGCCAGGATCCCGGCTTCGACCAGGGCCGACAAGCGCTGCGAGAGCACCGCCCTGGGCATGTCGAGGTGGGCCAGGAAGTCGCCGTAACGGCGCACGCCGTACATCGCGTCGCGGACGACGAGCAGGGTCCACCGTTCGCCGACCACTTCCAGGGCCTTGGCCAGCGAGCAGTCCTGGCCGTCGTAGTTCTTGCCGAGCGCCATGACCCCACCCTAGTTCATTCAACGAACCGTGGTACGGTGCGCGGCATGAGTTCAATGACCGAACCAACGGTACGGCGGGAGATTCTGGCCGTGGCGTCCGCGGCGCCGCTGCTCGTGCTGACGAACTACACGGTGCCGATGGTCACGCTGCCCGAGACGGCGCGGGCGCTCGGGGCGGGGCCGACGGGGCCGGTGTGGATTCTCGGGGCGATCGCGCTCGGACTGTCGGCGTTACTGCTGGTCTCGGGCGGGCTGGCCGACGACTACGGGCGCAAGCGGGTCCTGGTGATCGGGACGGTCGTGCTCGCCGCGGCGAGCGTGATGGCCGCGGTGAGCACGACGGTGCCGATGTTCGTGGCGGCCCGGCTGGTGCAGGGCGGGGCCAGCGCGGCGATGCTGGCGGCCAGCCTCGGCCTCGTGGGGCACGCCTACCCGTCGGGGCCCGAGCGGATGCGGGCCACCGGCAGGTACGGGGCGATGATCGGGCTGGGCACCGCCGTGGGGCCGCTGCTGTCCGGGGCGCTCGCCACGGTGGCGAGCTGGCGGGCGGTGTACTGGCTGATGGCCGTCGCCGCGGCGGCCCTGGCCGTGGTGTCGGCGCGGGCTCTGGAGGAGTCGCGCTCGGCCGAGCCGCGCCGGTTCGACGTGCCGGGCGTGGTGCTGCTCACCCTGGGCGTGGCCGCGCTGCTGGCGGGCGTGACCGAGGGACGTCTCGGCTGGTCGCGTCCGGTGGTGCTGGCGGCGTTCGGAGCTGCCGCCGTGCTGGTCGCGGCGTTCGTCCAGGTGGAGCGGCGGCGGGCCGAGCCGCTGCTGGACCTGGACCTGTTCCGGCGGCCGGTGTTCCTGGTCGCGACGGGCGGCGCGCTGGTCGTCGGCGCGGCCGTGATCGGCCTGCTCAGCTACCTGCCGACCGTGCTGCAGGCCGCGCACGGGCTGACGCCGCTGGTCACGGCGGCGCTCTTCTGCGTCTGGTCCGGGCTGTCGTTCGCGGCGGCGCTGCTGTCGAGGCACGTGCGGCTGGGCGCGGCGGCGCGGCTGGCGCTCGGGCTGGCGCTGAGCGCGGTGGGCTTCGCCGGGCTGCTGGGCGTCGCGTCCTCGTTCACGCCCGCACTGGTGGTCGCCGGGCTGGCCGTGAGCGGGGTCGGCGGCGGACTGATCAACTCCTCGATCACCCATCTGGCGATCGAGAGCGTGCCCAGGCACCGGGTCAGCATGGGGTCGGGCGCGAACAACACCGCCCGCTACGTCGGCTCCTCGCTGGGCGCGGCCGGGGTGGCGGCGGTCGTCGGGGCGCTGGGGCTGCGTGAGGGGGCGACGGTGGCCGTGGCCGGGTGCATCGTGCTGACGGCCGTCACCGCGGTGGCGGCTCTGGCGACCCGCCGCTGAGCCTGGCGCGGTGCAGGCGCACCTTCTCGCGGTTGCCGCATCTGCGCATCGAGCACCACTGCCGCTTGCCCGCGTTGGACCTGTCGGTGAAGCGCAGCCCGCAGGTCGGGCTGGCGCAGACGCGGATCTGGAGCCGGTCCGCGGTGCCGAGCAGGGCCACCGCGTCATGGGCGATCTCCGCGAGCGCCGCCTCCGCGGGATCGGCCGGCGCGGGACGCACCAGGGAGAGGTCGGCCGCGAGCTGGAGCACCGGGGCTCGCCGCCGGGCGGCCCAGGCGTTGACCACGGCGAGATCGTCCGGGGCCGGGGAAGGCACCGCCCCCGCGGCCGGGACCTGTTCCACGGCACGATCCTGGCCCTGACCTCGGACCTGTGCCTCCCCCGTGGCCGGGAGCCGTTCCGCACCGGCGAGCGCGGCGTCGACGCAGCGGCTGATCGCGTCGCGCAGCTCGCGGGCCTCGCGCAGGCGCTCGTCATCGGCGCGCGCGCCCGTGTGACCGGCGGCTTCCAGCCAGGCGACGAGGTCGCCGGGCTCGCGCAGTTGCTCCCGGCCGCCCGTTTTGCGGTCGCGGTACGTGTTCACCAGGTCGAGGCTCGGCCTGCCCCCGTCCCACACCCAGTCCATGTCTTAACTCTATGATGCGGTTACCTGTAACCTCATCGTGGAGTTAGCAATGGCGGAATCGCGAACGGCCGACCTCGACGGCCTGCGCATGCACTACCTCATCGAAGGCGACGGGCCGCTGCTCGTCCTGTTGCACGGCTGGCCGCAGACCGGGCACTGCTGGCGCAAGGTCATCCCGGCGCTGGCCGAGCAGCACACGGTCGTCGCCCCCGACCTGCGCGGATACGGCCGGACCGACAAGCCCGCGTCCGGCTACGACAAGCGCACGATGGCCGCCGACGTCCGCCGGCTCGCCCACACGCTCGGCCACCGGACGCTGTCGCTGGCCGGGCACGACAGAGGCGCCCGCGTCGCCCACCGCTACGCCCTCGACCACCCGGACGAGGTGGAACGGGCCGCCTTCCTCGACATCATCCCCACCAGGGAGATGTGGCGCCGCTACGACATGACCACCGGCTTGGCCCTCGGCACCTGGCACTGGACCTTCCACCTCCAGCCCGACCTGCCGGAACTGCTGGCCGGCGCGGACGTGCGGGCCTACCTCGGCTACTTCTTCGAGAAGTGGACGGTACGGCGGGCGGAGCTGGAGGTCGAGGAGTACGTCCGGGCCTTCTCCCAGCCCGGCGCGCTGCGGGCCGGGTTCGACGACTACCGGGCCTCCTTCCCCGACGACGCCGCCCATGACGACGCCGACTGGGAGGCGGGCAGGCGGCTGGAGATGCCGGTGCTCGCCCTGTGGGGGTCGGCCGGGCTGCCCAGCCGGGTGCCGGTGCTGGACATCTGGCGCGAGTACGCGCGCGACGTCCGGGGCGCCGAGATCCCCGACTGCGGCCACTTCCTGCAAGAGGAGCGCCCCGACCTCGTCCTGTCCCACCTGCGCGAGTTCCTGGCGCGCGGCTGACCCGGGCCCGCACCCTGGTGCCGTCGCCGAGGATCAGCGGACGTTCCTCCACCGCGGTGGCGGCTCAGGCGAGCCGCCACCGAGCCTGGCGCGGTATAGGTGCGCCTTCTCGCGGTTGCCGCATCTGCGCATCGAGCACCACTACCGCCTGAGCCTCTGCGCTTTCAGAATTCGGCGTCGAAGGCTGCGGCCAGGGCGTGGCGTATGAGGGTGGGGAGGTCCTGCCGGCCGTCACCTTCAGCCCAGCGGACAAGGGCGACATGGGTGGCGGCCAGGCATGCGGAGGCCGTGCTGCGGACACGGAATTCCAGGTCGGGGTCGGTGATGCCGGCGCAGAGGGTGTCGACGACGGCGATCTCCGTGGCGTACTGGCTGTCCAGATGGCGGGCTTGCAGGGCGGGTGTGGAGATCATCAGGTGGAGGCGGGCGAGCAGGAGGTCCCGGTCGGAGTCGACGGCCGTTGCGGCGGTCTGCACCAGCGCCCGGCCGATCCGCTGACGCAGTGACCCCTCCTGCTGTTGTGCCGCCAGCGTCGCCGCGGTCTCCCGGTCGTACTCGTCGTAGAGCACCAAGTCCTCTTTGGTCGCGAAGTGCCGGTACAAGGTCATCACGGACACCCCGGCCGCCTGCGCGACCTCGTTGATCGTGGTCGCTTCGTAGCCCCGCGCCACGAACAGGCGGACTGCGTGCGCCTGAAGCGTGCGCCGGGTCTCCGCCCGGCGCCGCTCACGCAGGCTTGCTGATTCCATTGCCATCAGGTACAAACTACCACACTGGTAGTTATTAACATGTTTGCGAGGTACGCAATGGGACAGCTGACAGGGAAGACGGCACTGGTGACTGGGGCCTCACGCGGTATCGGGCGGGCGGTCGCCGAGCGTCTCGCCGCCGACGGGGCCCTGGTCGCCGTCCACTACGGAAAGGACGCGGCAGCGGCACAGGAGACGGTCGAGCGGATCGAGCGGGCCGACGGGAGCGCATTCCCGATCGGCGCGGACCTGGAGGTCGCGGGGCCGCCGACGCGTTGTTCACCGAGCTGGAGGCCGGCCTGGCCGGACGGCGCCTGGACATCTTGGTCAACAACGCCGCGGCCGCCCCGGCCGGTCCGATCGAGACCGACACGGCCGAGCAGTTCGACCGCCTCTTCGCGGTCAACGTCAAGGCGCCCTACTTCATCATCCAGCGCGCGCTCCCGCTGCTGGCCGACGGCGGACGCATCGTCAACGTCTCCTCGGCCGTCACCCGGATCGCCAACCCCGCGCAGACCTCCTTCGCCATGACCAAGGGCGCGATAGAGACCATGAGCCGCACCCTCGCCCTGGCGCTGGGTGACCGCGGCATCACCGTGAATGTCGTCGCACCGGGCGCGACCATGACCGAGGCGAACGCGTCGCTGTTCCCGCCTGAGGCGGCGGCGTTCCTCGCCGGGCAGGCGGCGCTGGGGCGAGTCGGCCGGGCCGAGGACGTGGCCGACGTGGTGGCCCTCATCGCCTCCGACGATGCCCGCTGGGTGACCGGGCAGGTGCTGGACGCCAGCGGCGGGCTCCACCTCGGGGCTCGGGTGGCGCTTGCCTCGACAGCGTAGGGCAGTTTGTACCTCTTCCTCCTGGTGTGCGCGGCCTCGGTCACCCCATCGTCATCGGTGACTCCGACGAGCCCGGCTGACTCCTCTGCCCGCCGGGACGTCTCCTCAGGACGTACGGAGCAGGCGCCTGCCGGGCAGCTCGTGGGCGAGCCAGGCGATCACGCCCACGGCGAGGGCTGTCGCGGGGAGCAGCCATCCCGGGCCCGCTGGCCACGGACGGCCGAGGAAGCCGAGGCCGAGCAGCCCCAGCGGCACGGCCGACAGCAGCACGCCCCCGGCCACGGCCGCCACCGCGACCAGCAGCGCCTCGCCGCGGAGCATCGCCCTGAGCTGGCCGGGCGTGGCTCCGACCCGGCGGAGCGCGGCCAGCTCGGCGCCGCGTCCCGCCGTGCTGGCGACCAGCCGGTTGGCCACCGTGACCAGCACGTATCCGAGCAGCACGGCGAGCAGCGCGAGGTTCACCCACACCTCGGGCGGCACCCGGCCGGCTCCGCCGCCGACCGGGTCTCTCGACGCCTCCACTCCCGGCCAGGCGGCGGTGAGAGGCTCCGCCCCGGCCAGGCGTACCAGGACGGCGCCGTCGAGGCCGGAAGTGGTGTGGCCGGCGGCCAGGTCGCGGGAGAGCACGACGGAGCCGAAACCCAGCCCGCGCGCGTACGTCGCCACCACGCGGGCCCGCACCCTGGTGCCGTCGCCGAGGATCAGCGGACGTTCCTCGCCGACGACGGCCGACCGGTCGGCCACGGCGATGGTCGCGCCGGTGAGACCGGACAGGCCGCCCTTGGTGACGCCGAGATCCACGAGCCCCTCGGCGTCAGGGCCGAGGACGAGCGCCGGGCTGGAGTCGATCTTGTCCCTGCCGTCCTCCCGGTACGGGATCAGCACGGTGGTCGTGGCCGTCGCGGTGGCCGCCGCCACTCCCGGCGTGGCCCTGACCTCGGCGAGCAGCCCGCGCGGGATGCCGCCCAGCGCGGGTGCGGTGAGCGTCAGGTCGGCGCGGGTGCCCTCGGCGAGGTCGTTCGCGGCCGCCGCCATGACGGTGGTCTGGGTCAGGGTGTAGCCGAGCGTCAGCGTGACGACCATGCCGAGCGCCGCCACGGCCCCCGCCGTCCTGAGCGCGTGGCCGTGCGCGTTCGCCACGGCGAGCCACGCGGGCGCGGGCAGCCTGTCCGGCAGCCGGTCGGCCAGCAGCCCGGCGCCGCGCTGCACCAGCCAGGGCCCCGACAGCCCGAGCCCGATCACCGCGAGGACCCCGGTCAGGGCGGTGCCGGCCGCGCCCGCGTCCGAACGGACGAGCAGCGGCACCGACGACAGCGGGACCGTGGCGACGATCAGCAGCAGCCCGGCCCTGGCGCGCACCGGCGAGGGCGTGCGCGGCTCGCTCTGCGCCTCCGACACGGCGGCGACCGCCGGCATCCGGGACACGCGCAGCGAGCACGCCCACGCCGACACCCGCACCACGGCCGGCATCAGCAGCATGGCGGCGACGGCCGGCAGCGGGCTCCAGGTGAGCGGCAGGCGCGCCGGAAGCACGCCGAGCCCGGTGAGCAGGTCGCCGAAACGGCCGGCGAGCAGGTAGCCGAGCGCGGCGCCCGGCGCCAGCGCGAGCAGCGCGCCCACGACGCCCTGCGCGGCCACGAGCGCGCGCACCTGACGGGGTGTCGCGCCCGCCGAGCGCAGCAGCGCGAGGTCCCTTCGCTGCCTGGTGATGGAGAGCGACAGCGCCCCCGCGACGACGAAGCCGACGACGAGCAGCGTGATCCCAGCCAGCGAGCCCGCGATGACCAGCAGCAACGCCCGCGAGGCCGCCGCCCCCGGCACCTCGGCGTCGCCCTTGCCGTCTCCCGTCGCGACCTCGTACCGCTTCCCCAGGTGCCGCCTGACCTCCTGGGCGAGCGCCTCCGGGCGGCCGTCGCCGCGCAGCGCGACGAGATCGACGGTCCCCTTGCGCGGCCCCGCGTCCCGCCCGGCCAGCGTGGCGGCGGTGGCGTCGGAGAAGTACGCCTCCGGCGGCAGGGAACCGGACGCGCCCGGCTTGCCGACCAGGGCGGTGACGCGGTACCGGCCCGGGTGGCCGCCCGCCGTCAGCTGGACGTCGCCGCCGAGGCGCGCCCCGGGCAGGGCGTCCGCGGAGAGCGCCACCTCGCCGGGCCGCATGGGCGGCACGCCGGAGATGGTCACCGCGCCGGGCAGCGTCACGGACGACCAGCCGTGCCCGCCGAGCGGGACCACCGCCGGGTCCGTGACCGCGACGGGGAACGTCAGGTCACCCGTGGCGGACGTGACACCCGGGAGCGAGGCCAGCTCGGAGACCAGCGTGGCGGGCAGCACCGCGCGCTCCGGGAGGGCCACGGGCAGGTCCTCGTCCTGGGGGACCGTCTGGGGAGCGGTGACCACCACGTCGGCCCCCGCCAGCCGGTCCGCCGTCACGTGCGAGCGCAGCCCCGACTCGGCGAGGACGCCCGTGCCCGTCACCAGGGCCGTGCCGCCCAGGACGGTGCAGAACACCACGACGAGCCCGCCGAGCCCGGCCATGGCGAGCGCGGTCCTGATCATGGCCCGACCGGGGTCAGGCGGGAGCCCAGCGAGGTGAGCCTGGTCGCCAGGGCCTCCGGAGCGGGCTCCGGCAGCACCTCGACGGGACGGCCGTCGGCCATCACCAGGACCTCGTGCGCGCGGGCCGCCGCCGCGGGATCGTGGGTGACCATGACGACGGTCTGCCCCAGCTCGTCCACCAGTTCGCGCAGCAGGTCGAGCACCTCGCGGGCGCTGCGCAGGTCGAGCGCGCCGGTGGGCTCGTCGGCGAACACGACGTCGGGACGGGCCGCCAGCGCCCGGACGATCGCCGCCCGCTGCTGCTGCCCGCCCGACAGCTCGGCGGGACGGTGCCGCAGCCGGTCGCCCAGGCCCACCCGGTCCACGAGGGCGCGCAGCCAGGCACGGTCGGCGCCGGTTCCGGCGAGCCGCAGCGGCAGCGTGATGTTCTGCTCGACGGTCAGCGCGGGCAGCAGGTTGTACGACTGGAACACGAACCCGACGTGCTTCCTGCGCAGGACGGTGCGCCGGGTCTCGGTCAGCCCGCCGATGTCCACGCCGCCGAGGATGACGGAGCCGGACGTGGGCACGTCGAGCCCGGCCGCGCAGTGCAGCAGCGTGCTCTTGCCCGACCCCGACGGGCCCATCACGGCCAGGAACCGGCCGCGCGGGATCTCCAGCGACACGTCGTCGAGCGCCACCCGGTCGCCGTACCTCTTGGTGACGTTGCCGAGCGTGACGACGCTCACGAGCGCCGCCGCCTGATGTACAGCGTGATCAGGCCCGCCGCGCTGAGCACGGCGACGATGCCGCACGGCAGGGAGATCGCCGTGCCCAGCCCCGCGAGGCTGGCTACCGCGTTGCCGGAGACGGCCATGACGAGGAGCACCCAGAGCAGGCCGCGCAGACCGGTGTGAGAGTGGTTCATGCCTGGCAACGCTAGGGACGGCCACGACCAGGAGAAATCCCGCTTTCTGGTGGAAGGTGGTACAGCAGGCTGGAATGTTTCTGTTTGGGGGGCCTCATATGGTTACGGCATGAATCGGCATCCCTTCGAGGCGCTCGAACGCCTCGCGGGCGGGGTCGGCACCGCACTGCTCGCGGCGTGCGCCCTGCTCGCCTGGCTGGGCGTGGGCGTGGCCTGCCTCGCCGGCGTGGGGCTGCTGCTCGCCCCGAAGGCGCGGGCGCTGACCAGGGCGGTCGCGGAGCGCGAGCGGGCCAGGCTGAGCGGCTGGGGCACGCCCGTCGTCACCCCGTACCTGTCGGCCCCCGCCGACCGTGCCCGTCCGGACGGGAAGGGGACTTTGTCTGCCGATCCGGCCGACCGGCGGGACCTCGGCTGGCTGGCCTGCCATGGCACGCTGGGGCTGGCGGCCGGGCTGGTGGGGATGCTGCTGCCGTTCGGCGCCGTGCGCGACATCACCTTCCCGCTGTGGTGGGAGCTGCTTCCGGTGGGCGAGCGGGGGTCGGCGCTCGGGTTCCCGGTCTCCACCTGGCCGGGCGCGCTGGCGGTGTCGCTGATGGGGGTCGGCTGGGTCCTGATCGCCATGGTCGCGGGCCCGCTGCTCGCGCGGCTGCAGGCGTGGCCCGGGGTGCTGCTGCTCGGCCCGCACCCGTCCGTCGACCTGTCGGAGCGGGTGGCCAGGCTGACCGCGACGCGGGCGGGCGCGCTGCGGGCGCACGCGGCGGAACTGCGCAGGATCGAGCGGTCGCTGCACGACGGCGCGCAGAACCGGCTCGTCGGCGTGGTGGTCATGGTCGCGGCGGCCCGCCGGGCGATGGAGCGCGACCCGGCCGCCGCCCGGCCCGCGATGGAGCGCGCCCAGGCCGCCGCCGAGCAGGCACTGGCCGAGCTGCGCGGGGTCGTGCGCGGCATCCTGCCACCGATCCTGGAGGATCGTGGCCTGTCCGGCGCGCTGAGCGCGCTGGCCGCCGACTGCGCCGTGCCGTGCCGGGTGACGTCCGGCGACCTGCGGAACGTGCCGATCTCGGTGGCCGCCACCGCCTACTTCGCCGTCGCGGAGGCGCTCACGAACGTCTCCAGGCACAGCGGCGCGTCCAGCGCCCAGGTCGAGGTCGAGGTCCGGCAGTCGGGACGGACGCTGCGCATCCTGGTCACCGACGACGGCAAGGGCGGAGCCGCCGAGGACGCCGGGACGGGCCTGGCCGGCATCCGCGACCGGGTCGAGGCGCACGACGGGACGGTCAGCCTGGCCAGCCCGGCGGGCGGCCCGACGACGCTGGAAGTGGAACTCCCGTGCGCAGCATGACCGACGACGCCCTGGAGCCGACGTGCGCATCGTGATCGCCGAAGACGACGCCCTGCTGAGGGAGGGCCTCGCGCTGCTGCTGGGCGGCGAGGGGTTCGAGGTGGCGGCGGCCGTGCCGACCCCGGGCGAGTTCCTGCTCGCCGTCCAGGAGCACCGCCCGGACGTCGCGGTCGTGGACGTCCGGATGCCGCCCACCCATACCGACGAGGGGATCAGGGCGGCCGTCGAGGCCAGGCGGGTGCGGCCCGGGCTGGCGGTGCTGGTGCTGTCGGCCTACGTCGAGCAGGCCTTCGCCACCGACCTGCTGGCCGACGGCGTGGGCGGCGTCGGCTACCTGCTCAAGGAGCGGGTGGGACGGGTGGAGGAGTTCGTGGAGGCGCTGCGCCGGGTGGCCGGAGGCGGCACCGCGATCGACCCGGAGGTCGTGGCGCAGCTGTTCACCCGCCGCCGCCAGGACGACCCGCTGGACCGGCTGACGGCCAGGGAGCGGCAGGTGCTCGCGCTGATGGCCGAGGGGCTGGGCAACGTGGCGATCGCGTCCCGTCTGGTGGTGACGGACGGGGCGGTGCACAAGCACATCCGCAGCATCTTCGCCAAGCTCGACCTGGCCCCCACGGACCAGCTGGACCGCCGCGTGGCGGCCGTGCTCCGCCACCTGAACGCCTGACCCGCCACCCCGTCCAGAGGCCCGCCCCGTCTGGAGGCCAGGCGGCCACCAGACGGAGACGTGAGGTCTACTCGACGGCCTTGAGCACCGCGTCGGCGATCGACCGCGGATCGACGCCGAAGTGCCTGCGCGCCGCCTCACGGGTGTCGGACAGGCCGAACCCGTCGGTGCCGAGCGACGTCCACGGGCGGCCGATCCACGGCTGGATCTGGTCGGGCACCGCCCGCATCCAGTCGCTCACCGCGACGACCGGCCCCTCGGCCCCGGCCATGGCCTGCTGGAGATAGGGCACGCCGGACGTGGCCATGGCCTCGCGGCGCAGCTCGCTCCAGGAGGTGACGGACCAGACGTCCACGCCCAGGCCGTACTCGTCCTGGAGCAGTCGCTGCGCGGCCAGCGCCCAGTGGATGGCGGTGCCGCTGGCCAGCAGGTGCGCGGCGCCGCCGTTCGCGGAGTAGCGGTAGAGGCCCTTGAGGATGCCCTCCTCGACGCCCTCGGGCATCGCGGGCTGGGGCAGCGGCTCGTTGTAGAGGGTGAGGTAGTAGAAGACGTCCTCGCCCGCCTCGCCGTACATCCGCCGCAGCCCTTCGCGGACGATCACGCCGACCTCGTAGCCGAACGCCGGGTCGTAGGCCAGGCAGGCCGGGTTGGCCGAGGCGAGCAGCTGGGAGTGCCCGTCGGCGTGCTGGAGGCCCTCACCCGTCATCGTGGTGCGCCCGGCCGTCGCGCCGATCAGGAACCCGCGGCCGAGCTGGTCGGCGAGCGCCCACATCTGGTCGCCGGTGCGCTGCCAGCCGAACATCGAGTAGAAGATGTAGAAGGGGATCATCGCCTCGCCGTGCGTGGCGTAGCTCGACGCCGCGGCGGTGAAGGACGCCATCGACCCGGCCTCGGTGATGCCCTCGATGAGGATCTGCCCGTCGACCGCCTCCTTGTACGACAGCAGCAGCTCGCGGTCGACGGCGTCGTAGCGCTGGCCCAGCGGCGAGTAGATCTTCGCGGTCGGGAACAGCGACTCCATGCCGAACGTCCGGGCCTCGTCGGGGACGATCGGCACCCAGCGGCGTCCGGTCTCCGGCTCCTTCATCAGGTCCTTGACCAGGCGGACGAACGCCATCGTGGTCGCGATCCTGGCACCGCCCTTCGCCAGGCTCTGGAAGGGCTTGTCGGCGGGCGGCGGGAGCGGGCGGTAGGCGGCCGTGCGGTGCGGGATCGGGCCGCCCAGCGCGGCGCGCCGCTCCGCCAGGTAGCGCGCCTCGGGCGAGCCGGGGCCCGGGTGCAGGTACGGCGGCAGCTCCCCGCTCAGCGCCTCGTCCGATACCGGCAGGCCGAGCCGGTCACGCATGCTCCGGAACTCGTCCTGGGTGAGCTTCTTCATCTGGTGGTTGGCGTTGCGGGCCTCCACGCCCGCGCCGAGGGTCCAGCCCTTGACGGTCTGGACCAGGATCACCGTGGGCCCGCCACGGTGGTCGAGCGCCCTGCGGTAGGCGGCGTGCACCTTGCGCGGCTCGTGCCCGGCCCGCGAACCGCCGACGATCCGCCGCAGGTCGTCGTCCGAGTACGGGACGTCCAGGCCGTGGAAGAGGCGCTCCCTGATGTACGCGCCGGTCGAGGCCGCATACGTCTGGAACTGGCCGTCGGGCGTCTCGGCGAGCCGGGCCACCAGCTCGTCGGAGCGGAGCAGGTCGTCCCACTCCTGGCCCCACAGCGCCTTGACGACGTGCCAGCCCGCGCCCCTGAAGACGCTCTCCAGCTCCTGCACGACGCTGGTGTTGCCGCGTACCGGGCCGTCGAGCCGCTGCAGGTTGCAGTTGATGACGAAGGTCAGGTTGTCGAGCCCCTCGCGGGCGGCGAGCGTGAGCGCGGCGGTGGCCTCGGGCTCGTCCATCTCGCCGTCGCCGAGGAAGGCCCATACGTGGCTGTGGGAGGTGTCCTTGATGCCGCGGTTGTGCAGGTAGCGGTTGAATCTGGCCTGGTAGACCGCGTTCAGCGGGCCGAGGCCCATCGAGACGGTGGGGAACTGCCAGAAGCCCGGCATCGCCCGCGGATGCGGGTACGACGGCAGCCCGCCCTCGGTCTCCCGCCTGAACAGGTCGAGCTGCGCCTCACTCAGCCGCCCCTCCAGGAAGGCGCGCGCGTAGACGCCCGGCGAGGCGTGGCCCTGGAAGTAGACCTGGTCGTCCGTACCGTGGAAGAAGTGGTTGAAACCCACCTCGTACAGCCAGGCGGCGGACGCGTACGTCGCCATGTGGCCGCCCAGGCCGAGCTTGCTGCCCCTGGTCACCATCGCGGCGGCGTTCCAGCGGTCGTAGGCGGCGATGCGCTCCTCCAGCTCCAGGTCACCCGGGTAGGCGGGCTCCTCGGCGGTGGGCACGGTGTTGACGGGACGCGAACTCGTGGCGAGCCGTCTCAGGAGGAACTCGGCCCGCTCGTGGCCGGCCGCGCGCCGGACCGCCTCGAGCGACTCCAGCCACTCGGCGGTCTCCTGAGGATCCAGATCTCTCTCCATGACGCCATTAAACACCCTATGATCGATCGTTGGTTGTTTAGGGGCGTACTATCGACGTCCGTGAGACCCGTTGTGCGGTCGCCGCTGCGCGACCACATCCGCCAGGTACTGCTCGAGGGCCTGATCAGCGGCCGGTGGGAGCCCGGCGAGCGCATCGTGGAGCGCCGGGTGGCCGCCGAGCTGGAGGTCAGCCAGGCGCCGGTCCGCGAGGCGCTGCGCGAGCTGGAGGCGCTCAGGCTGATCGAGTCGTCGCCCAACAAGGGCGCCAGGGTTCGCCCCCTCACCGCGGCCGACCTGCGGGAGGTCTACGAGGTGCGGGCGGGGCTGGAGGAGACGGCGGCCCGGCTGGGCGTCCCGCGGCTGGAGGAGTTGCGGGCGCACACGGCCCGCCTGCACGTGGCCGCCGCGGCGGGCTCACTCGACGACCAGGTGCGGCACAGCGTCGCCTTCCACCGGGAGATCGTGGCGGCCTCGGGCAACGCCGTGCTGCTGTCAGTGTGGGAGTCGCTGGGCGTCGAGGTGTGGACGCACCTGTCGATCCGGCTGTTCAGGATGCGGCCGGACGAGAACGCCGCCGACCACGAGCCGCTCGTCGAGGCCTTCGAGGCGGGCGATCCCGGCGTCGGCCGCATGCTGCGCGAGCACGTCCTCGGCTACGCGCCCTGCGACTCGCGGTAGTACGGGTCGGAGACCACGCCCTCGCCGTCCGCGTACGTGTACACCTCGCGGCCTGAGACGAAGACCTGCAACGCCCGGCTCATGATGTCGAGCGGGTCGCCCGACCAGATCACCACGTCCCCGTCCAGGCCCGGACGCAGCGCGCCCACCCGGTCGTCGATCCCCATGATCCGTGCCGGGTTCACGGTGATCGACCGCAGCGCCACCTCGGGGTCGAGCCCCTCCTTGACGGCCAGCGTGGCCTGGTGCACGAGGAAGTGGATCGGCACCACCGGATGGTCGGTGGTGATCGCCAGTTCGACGCCGGCCCGCGCCAGGATGCCGGGGTTGCGCAGCGACCTGTGCCGCAGCTCCACCTTGGACCTGCTGGTGAACAGCGGCCCGATGATCACCGGGATGTTCCTGGCGGCCAGCACGTCGGCGATCAGGTGCCCCTCGGTGCCGTGGTTGATGATCACGCGGTAGCCGAACTCGTTCGCCAGCCGCAGCGCGGTCGCGATGTCGTCGGCGCGGTGCGTGTGCTGGCACCAGGGCAGCTCGCCGTCGAGCACCCGGACCAGCACCTCCAGCGTGCCGTCGCGGTCGAACGGCTTGCCCTCGGCGACCGCCGCGGCCCGCTTGGCCTTGTAGTCCTGCGCCTTCATGAGCGCGTCGCGGATCACCGCGGCGACGCCCTGCCGGGTCGAGGGCAGCTTCTTCTGGTCTCCGTAGACGCGCTTCGGGTTCTCGCCGAGCGCGCTCTTCACGCTCACGGGCTCCCTGACCAGCATCTCCTCGACGGTCCGTCCCCAGCACTTGACGGCGACCGTCTGCCCGCCGATGGGGTTGCCGGAACCGGGCTTGATCACCGCCGTGGTCACGCCGCCCGACAGGGCGTCGGCGAAGCCCAGGTCGGCGGGGTTGATCGCGTCCAGAGCGCGCAGCCGGGCGCCGTTCGGGTCGGTCATCTCGTTGGTGTCCTGGCCCGCCCAGCCCTCGGACTCCTCGTGCACGCCGAGGTGCCCGTGCGCCTCCACGAACCCGGGCAGCACCCACCTGCCCGCCGCGTCGACGACCCGCACCCCGGACGGCACCTCGACGTCCCGGCCCACCGCGGCGATCTTCCCGTCCCTGATCAGCACCGTGCCGCCGTCGATGGGATCGCCGTCGACGGGGACGACCTGGCCGTTGATGATCGCGACATTCATGCGCAGCAACCTACCTGAACGGTTGAAACCTGAACATGTCCCTCCAATCTGCGCGACACGCCATGGGGTCGGTAAAGTTCATCAACGGAAGGGATGCCGCGAAGTGTCACAAGAAGCCCACGGCCTGGGCGCGGGCCCAGGGCCCCGCTCGCTCACCGGCGAGCAGGCGACGCACCTGCTCGGCGCGCAGCGGTTCGGCGCGCTGGCCACGAACAAGACCAGCGGCCACCCGCACCTGTCCACCGTCGTCTACACCTGGGACGCCGACCAGCAGGTCATCCGCGTCTCCACCGTCGCCGACCGGCTCGAGGCGCGCCACCTCCACAAGGACCCCCGGGCCGCCCTCTACGTCGCCAGCGACGACTTCTGGTCCTACGCGGTGGCCGAGGGCGAGGCCGAGCTGTCGCCGGTGAGCGCCGTGCCGGGCGACGAGGTGGGCCGCGAGCTCCTGGCGATGCAGCCGGGTTTCGAGCCGCGCGACCAGGACGCCTTCCTGCGCCGGGTGGTCGCGGACCGGCGGCTGGTGATCAGGCTCCGGGTGTCCCGGCTGTACGGGACCGCCCTCGACGTCCCGCCTGCCGGCTAGCCCGGCGCCCGTTGTAGGCCACCACCCCGATCACGACCAGGACGAGGCCGATGTCGACGGCGGCCGACCAGCGCGTCGCGCGGACGTGGTCGCCGCCCGCCGCGACGGCGAAGAACACCGCCCCGATCACGGCGACGCCCCCGGAGCCGGCGAACTGCTGGGCGGTGCTGAGGAAGCCCGAGCCGATGCCCGCCTGATGCGGTTCCACCTCGACCAGCGCGGCCCCGATGAGCTGCGGCACGACCAGCCCGTTGCCGGCGCCGACGAGCATCAGCGAGGCCATGATCCACGGCAGCCCGGCCCGCGCCGTGACCGCCAGCATCAGCAGCCCGCAGGTGACCACCGAGCCTCCGGCCACCACCACGGCCAGCCCGTACCTGCGCACCAGCCGGGTGCCCAGCAGCGAGGTGACCGAGAACAGCACGCCCATCGGCGCGAACGCCAGCCCGGCCTGGAACGCGGTCAACCTCAGGCCGCCCTGGAGCAGCAGCGTCAGCGTGAACATGAACGAGGCGAAGTAGGCCATGAACGCGGTGATCGCGGCCACGCCCGCCAGGTAGGAGCGGATCCTGAGCAGCGCGAGGTCCAGCACAGGCTGCCCGCCGCGCGCTCCCAGGACGTACTGCCAGCGCCCGGTCAGCGCGAGGACGGGCACGCTCAGCCCCATGCTGACCCACGTCCAGGCGGGCCAGCCCGCGCTGTTGCCCAGGCCCAGCGGCACCAGCAGCAGCGCCAGCCCGGCGGCGAGCCCGGACGCGCCGAGCAGGTCCAGCCGCGTCCGCCCGGCCGGTTCGACCCGGGGCAGCAGCTTCGCGGCCAGCGGCACCACGATCAGGCCGACGGGCAGGTTGACCAGGAAGATCACTCGCCAGCCGAGCCCGAACAGGTCGGCCGTGAGCAGCAGCCCGCCCAGCACCTGCCCGGCGATCGAGCCGAGCCCGCCCGCGACGCCGTACCAGCCGACGGCGCGTGGGCGCTCGTCGGCGGGGAAGACCGCGGAGATCATCGCGAGCACCTGCGGCACCATCGCCGCCCCCGCCAGCCCCTGTAACAGCCGGGCCGCGACCAGCTGGGACGGGTTCAGCGCCACCCCGCACAGCACCGACGCGACCGTGAACGCGACCATCCCGCCGATGAACAGCCGCCGGTACCCGAACCGGTCGCCGAGCCGCCCGCCAGTGATCATGCCGGCCGCGTACGTGAACGCGTACCCGCCGACGATGAGCTCCAGCGCCGCCGGACCCGCCTCCAGCTCGCGCTCGAACGAGGGGGCCGCCACGTTGACCACGAAAAAGTCGAACTGGGCCATGAACCAGGCCGACAGCAGGACGGCCAGCGTCGCGCCAAACTTCACACAGGCAGGCTAGGACCTGAACGTCGGACGAGGTAGGCCCGGGGCCGGGCGGCCCGCAGGACCAGCGCGAACAGCCCCGCGCCCGCCAGGACCCCGACGGCGTGCTCGGCCACCGCCACGACCGGATACTCGGGCGGCACGTACCCGCCGGGCCCCAGCAGGGCCATCGCGAGCTTCCACCCGCTCCAGGCGAACAGCATGCCTGACACGGTGAACCCCAGCGCCACGGCCGGCCACTTCCGCATGCCCGTCCGGCGCAGCCCGAGCGCCCAGGCGCTCCAGGCGCCCGCGAGCGTCCAGACGCCGGTGGTGCCCAGCATCAGCCTGGCGTTCAGATCAAGGGGGTGACGGGTGAGGGCGGTGCCGCCGAGGGCCCAGCCGAGCCAGAGCACCGCCAGCACGGCCGCCCCCGCGAGCACCGCGCCTGCCAGGGCCGGGCTCCGCCTGCCGCCCAGCCGTCCCGCGAACGCGTCCGGCCAGCGCTCGCGCAGGTAGAGCGGGAGGCCGACCGCCAGCCCCAGCGCCATCCCCGCGAACCCGACGGAGATCAGCACCATCTCCCACAGCGGCGTGGCGTCGCTGGTCTCGACATTCGGCGCCAGCAGGGACGCCGCCGCCATGTACGGGATCATCGGGACCAGGAACCCGTACCCCACCCAGGCGAAGAAGACCACGGGCAGGGCCGGCAGCCGCAGCCCCCACCGCTGGGCCAGCGCGAGCGCCAGGGTCACCCCGACCCCGGCCATGACCACGGTCAGCGCGTTCAGCGCCAGCCAGTCGCTGGTCCCCCGGATCAGCTCGGCCGTCACCCAGATGATCTTCACGGCCAGGTACAGCGACAGCGTCAGCGCCGCCCCGTACCCCGCGATCTTGCGTAGCGTGGTGGAGCTCATGGACGACCAGCCTCACGGCACCGGCCTCGCGTTCCCTCCCCCGGCGGGGGCGACCACCTCCCCCTCACAGGGGAGACCGGCCCGCTCGCGCCGGTTGATCTACCGGCATGAACCGGTACCAGCCCAACCTGCCGTCGCACAAAAGCCGCACAAGGCGCTTCATCGTCCGTCAGAG
The DNA here is from genome assembly GCF_040300065.1 of Nonomuraea sp. NPDC000554. Lineage (NCBI taxonomy): Bacteria > Bacillati > Actinomycetota > Actinomycetes > Streptosporangiales > Streptosporangiaceae > Nonomuraea > Nonomuraea sp. NPDC000554. The sequence goes on from NZ_JBEPDC010000020.1 coordinate 28,492, forward strand.
TGATCATTGACATCGGTTCGGTGTCCCTGTGAAGGCTTTCGGAAGGACGCAACAGTGAAATTACGGTTGTTCGCCGCGGCAGTCGCCGGTTGCGCGCTGGTGACCCAGCTCGCCGGGACGGCATCGGCACAATCGGGCGTTTCGAGCGAGCGACGCCTGGAAGCGGAACCAGCCGCGATCACCTGGTCGGAGTGCGGCACCACATACAAGGGCGAGTGCGCGACCATCAAGGTGCCGCTCGACTACGCCGACCCCGGCGGCCCGACCATCGACCTGGCCATCGGCCGGTTGAAGGCGCTGGACCCCGCCAAGCGGCAGGGCGTGCTGTTCGTGCACCCGGGCGGCCCCGGCGGCTCCGGGCTCAACTCGTACATCATGGGGCGCGGCATCCCCGACGACAGCCCGCTGCGCCAGAACTTCGACATCGTCAGCGTGGACCCGCGCGGCGTCGGCCGCAGCACCCCCATCCTGTGCAGCGAGGACCTGGTCAACCAGACGCCCGCCACCTACCCCGCCAGCGAGGCCGAGTACCGGGACCTGCTGGCGTTCAACGCCAAGCTGTCGCAGAACTGCCGGGAGCTGACCGGCCCCCTGTTCGACCACGTCGACACCACGACCGTCGCCCGCGACGTGGACTCGATCCGCGCGGCGCTCGGCGAGGGCCAGATCAGCTTCTTCGCGATCTCCTACGGCACGCAGGTCGGCCAGCAGTACGCCGAGCTGTTCCCGAAGCGCGTCCGGGCGATGGCGATCGACTCCAACATGGACCACAGCATCACCTCCGCCTACGAGTACCTGAAGACCACGACGGACGACCTCGAGGGCTCCTTCCTGGCGTTCTCCACGTGGTGCCGTGACACCCCCGCCTGCGCCCTGCACGACCAGGACGTCACCGCCGTCTGGGACGAGCTGTTCCGCAAGGCCAAGGCGGGCACCCTCACCGACCCGGAGACCGGCGACCCGATCCCGGCGGAGGCGCTGCGGTCGGAGGTCTTCAACTCCATGTACAACCCGGGAGCGGCCTGGTTCCCGGTGGCCTCGTTGCTGAAGGCCCTCGCGGACGCCCAGCCGGCCCGGAAGCTCGCCGACACGACGGCGGACGAGCCCGTCAACCACGCCTACCCGGCCATCTGGTGCTCCGACTGGAAGTGGAACGTCAAGAGCTTCGCCGAGCTCGACGCCTACCAGCGCAGGCTCAAGAGGCTCGCCCCGCACACCGAGCTCTCGCCGTTCTGGAGTGACGTGACGACCTGCCTCAACTGGCAGGGCAAGGTGTCCAACCCGCAGCACCGGCTCAGGATCAGCGGCACCCCGCCGACGCTCCTCATCAAGGCCGCCAACGACGTGGCCACCCCGAAGGCGTGGAACTACGCCGCGGCCCGGCAGATCCCGCGCTCGGTCGTCCTGGAGTACGACGGCGTCGGCCACGGCCAGTTCCGCAACAGCACCTGCGCGCGCGGCCACATCGAGAACTACCTGATCAACCGCGCGCTGCCCGCGCCGAGGACGCACTGCCCCGCCCAGTTCCCCACCGAACCGCCCACCACGGTCAGGTCCACCCCGGACCTGGACACCCGGTCGCCCATCGCCGGCCGCCCCGTCCACTGACCCCGATCTGACCGGCCGGGTGCCCGCGACCCGTCGCGAGCACCCGGCCGACGGCACTGCGGCCTCTGAAGTCGCCCCGTGCGGTGCAGAGTCCCCAGCCCGCGACCGTCGAGGTCGGTCGGCGCGACGCCGTGCCGGCTCCGACTGCACGGATGATCACAGCAAGCGACCGCTCTGACGACCTCCCAACTCCGTCAGCCCTGCCGGCCTTACATCCCATTTGACCTGCTCTCCGCCCTAAAGGACGGAGACGACGATCGTCAGCAGGAGCCTGTCAAGGTTCTCTCATCTGGGGACGGGACAGCGGGCGACCAGTCGGCGCTCACTGGCCGTACTGCTCGCTGATCTGCTCCTCCAGCAGGTGGGACTTGGGCAGGTAGGCGGCGTAGAAACCCCTGCCGCACTCCAGGTCTTCGAGGGCCATCTTGATCTCCCGGTCCAGATGACGGCGGGCGACGGCGGGAGCGAGGTGGGAGGGCTCGAAGTACTGTCCCTTGGGCAGGTCATCGTCCGGGATGTCGTCCCTCTTCGCGATCTCGGTCTTCTCGGCCCGGTCCTGGGAGGACTTGACGGCCTTGCCGGTGACCTGCGTGATCGCCTGTCCGTCGCAGTCCTCCGACGCCCTGTCGTAGGACTTCTGCTGGGCGGCCGACAGGGCGTTCCTGATGGCGAAGTTGGGGTTGACGCCGGCGTTGTCGGGCTTGACCGCCGGGCTGCCCATCTCCTTCGGATAGACGAAGAAGGCGAAGACCTCGAACCCGTACTTGGACCTGCGGGTCTTCAGCGCCTGGTAGTCGCCCTCGAAGAAGGCCTTCCTGGCATCGTCCGACATGCTGGGCTGCTCCACGTACGGGATGTACCTGAAGCCCTTCCCCTTCAAGCAGTCCGCCTTGGCGGCCTCGATCCGCTGCTTCGCGCCCTGCTTGGGAGAGGCGGCCGTGGACGGCCGGCCGGTCGCGTTCGTGCCGCAACCGGCCAGCAACACCAGGACGGCCGAAGCCGCCAATGATCGCTTGAGCATGCCGAGGACAATATTCCGTTCAACGAAGTACGGTCAATTCGGCACGCGCCTCCGGTACCCGAACGGGACGAACGCCGCCGCCACCGTCAGGAACGCCAGCAGCCCCCAGTAGCCCAGATGCTGGTGCGTCAGCTCTGTCAGGTGCTCGCCGAGCCGGAGCGAGACGGCCGTGAGATAGCAAGCCGCCGCCACCGCCCATCGCGGGTCGCGCGCCGTCCGCGCCGCCCACACGCCCAGGCAGAGCAGCGCCAGTTCCAGCACCAGCCGGCTGAGCCCGATCGGGTACGGCGTCCCCTCCGGCATCCACCCCGGCCCCGCCCACGCGGCCAGCGGCGCCGCGACCCACCAGCACCACGACCTGGTACGGACGGTGCCGCCCCTGAGCGCCAACGCCAGCAGGCCGAACCAGGCCAACCCGTAGCCGAGCGCCACGACGACCGGCCCGCTCGTGCCGAACAGCGGCTCGCGGGCCAGGAAACTCGGATAGACGGGCAGCAGGGTCACGTCCACGGGCTGCCAGCCGCTCGCGATCGCCGTCGCCTTCATCCCGGTGAGCAGCACGACAGGCAACGCCAACCGCACATACCCGCGCAGGACGGCCAGCAGCGCGAACCCCGACAGCGCCACCCACAACGGGATGGACCCCGCATAGGGCAGCACCGTCGCGAGGTGCAGGGCCAGCACGGCGGTGACGCCCAGGTGCAGGCCGTCCCACCAGGCGTTGCCGCCCGCCGCGTGCCTGACCCGCTCGCGCAGCCCGCCCGCGACCAGCCCACCCGCCTCCCTGAACTCCGGGACGGTACGCCCCGGAGCGGCGCAGTCGACCAGCACGCCGAGCAGTTCCCAGCCGTGGGCGGCACGGTAGGCACGCGGATAGGCCAGCAACAACCACCGGTACCGGCGTTCGAGAGGGGTCATGCGTGCGCGGTGCTGCGCTTCATCACCAGGGCGGCGGCCTCCTGCATCCGCCGGGCCTCGGCCTCCAGCACCCCCTGCCCGAAGTCGCTGATGCGGAAGTACCGGCGGCCCCGGCCGTTGACCGTCTCCTCGCGGTCGACCACGATCAGCCCGCGATCGCCGAGCCGCTCCAGGATGCCGTAGAGCGTGCCGACAGACGGCTTCACCCGCCCGCCTGACAGCTCCATGATCACCTTCATGATCGCGTGCCCGTGCAGCGGTCCGTCGAGCAGCGCGGTGAGCACGTAGTACATCGGCTCGCTGACTTCGTCGGTCCCCCTCGGCATGCTGGAGAACATAACACGCACCGTTCATTCGTTCTTTCGAGCAGCCGGACTCTTCGACAAGTCGGCTCAAATCGCCGGGGATCGCTGGTCAGCAGCCACCGCGCCCTCCCCTTTCGGAAAGACCCGGCCGGGGGCGGGCGACCCGAAGCCCATCGGCCCCGTCGACCGCTCCACGCGCACGACCATACAGCCGCGCCGGTTACGGCGAGGGCAGGGAACCGGGCCCCGATCAGGGGGTCCATCGCCTAAGATCATGGTTCCGCCCGAGCCGTTGGTCCAGGAGAAATGACCAGGTACGTCGAGTCACCCGAACCCCATCCCGAGATCCCGCTCGCCGGCGGTGACGTCACCGAGGGGGTCGTGCGTGTCGGCGACACGGTGCGCCGTCCGGTCGGCCCCAACGCCCCGCTCGTCCACGCGCTGCTGCGCCATCTGGAGGAGGCCGGGTTCACCGGCGCCCCGCGGTTCCTCGGCATCGACGCGGCCGGGCGCGAGGTGCTGACCTTCGTTCCCGGCGAGGTCGCCGGGCGGCCGAGGCCGGCGTGGATCGCCGACGAGGAACGACTGGCCTCCGTCGGTCGCCTCGTCCGCGACTACGACGACGCCGTCGCGGGCTTCGTCGTGCCCGAAGGGGTGCGGCCCGGCCTCGGGTTCTCGGAGCCTCCGGACATGCCGCCCGCGCCGCCCTACCCGGCCGAGGTGGTCGGGCACATGGACTACACGCCGGACAACATCGTGTTCCGGGACGGCAAGGCGGCCGCGCTGATCGATTTCGACGTCGCCAAGCCGGTCGCCAGGGTGGAGGAGATGTGCAACGCGATGCTGTACTGGGCGCCGCTGGGCGACCCCGTCGACGCCGACCGGCTGCTGCGGGAGGTGGACGTGCCGCGTCGCTGCCGGATCCTCGCCGACGCCTACCGGTTGTCGGACGCCGACCGCTCGCGGCTCGTCGAGGTGGCCGTGCTGCGGACGCGGCGGTCGTGGTTCTCGATGAAGCAGATCGCCGAGGAGCGTGGCGGCGGGTGGGCGAGAATGTGGGACGAGGGCGTCGGTGACCAGATCAAGCGGCGCGAGGCATGGCTCGACCGCAATGGCGCGGCCATCGACGCGGCGCTGAACGCGCCATGACCCCGTTCATCCGGTCCTCTTCACGGGCGAATGTTCGTCCGGCCCGATTCACGGGCGAATGTCACGACAAGCAGCCATCCTCGGCCTGCGTCTCCACCGACATCCGACATCGTCGACGTCTCGAGAGAAACGCAACGCGGGAGTGGAGAGCCGAGGTCCGACTGCCCACTCCCGCGCCCTGAGCCAACGGCTATTCAGTCACGGCGTGACCTGCCCGGAACTAGCTGCAGCCGCTCGTCGAGCCGCAGCCCTCGCAGACGTAGCAGCTCCCCGCGGGACGCATCTTGGTGCCGCACGTCATGCAGAGCGGCGCGTCAGCCGTGAAGCGCTGGTGGCTCTCCAGCGTCACTTCCTTGACCGGCTCCGGCTTGGGCCTCTCCTCGATCGGCGCCGACTGGGCGAGCGCCTCGCGGTCGACCGTCTCCGCGAGCGCGGCCGGGTCCTCGCCGCGCTGCTGGGCGGCGCGTTCGGCGGCGGAGAAGATGCCCAGGGCCGCCCGCTCGTCGTACGGCAGGTGGTCGAGGGCCAGGCGGCGGAAGATGTAGTCCATCACCGAGGTGGCCATCCGGATGTCCGGGTCGTCGGTCATCCCGGCGGGCTCGAAGCGCATGTTGACGAACTTGCTCATGTACGTCTCGAGCGGCACGCCGTACTGGAGGCCGATCGAGATCGCCACCGAGAAGGCGTCCATGACGCCCGCCAGGGTCGAGCCCTGCTTGGACATCTTGAGGAAGACCTCGCCCAGACCGTCGTCGGGGTAGGACGACGCCGTCATGTAGCCCTTCGCGCCGCCGACCGTGAACCGGGTGGTCATGCTCGGACGCTGGTTGGGCATCCGGCGCCTGGTGGGCCGGTTGACCTCGATGACCTTGACCTCGGGCTCGCTCTCGGCCTTGGCCTCGTCCTTCTTGCCGGCGACCGACAGCGGCTGGCCGACCTTGCAGTTGTCGCGGTACACGGCCAGCGCCTTGAGGCCGAGCTTCCAGCCCTCCAGGTAGACCTGCTCGATGTCGTCGATCGTGGCCGACTCGGGCAGGTTCACCGTCTTGGAGATCGCGCCCGACAGGAACGGCTGCGTGGCGGCCATCATCCGGACGTGGCCCATCGGCGCGATCGCCCGCTCGCCCATCGCACAGTCGAACACCTCGTAGTGCTCGTGCTTGAGGCCGGGGGCGTCGACGACGTGGCCGTGCTCGGCGATGTACTCGACGATCGCCTCGATCTGCTCCTGCTGGTAGCCGAGCTGCTTGAGCGCCCGCGGGATCGTCTGGTTGACGATCTGCATGGACCCGCCGCCCACCAGCTTCTTGAACTTGACCAGCGCGAGGTCGGGCTCGATGCCGGTGGTGTCGCAGTCCATCATCAGACCGATGGTGCCGGTCGGGGCCAGCAGCGACGCCTGGGCGTTGCGGTAGCCGTTCTTCTCACCGATCTTGAGGCACTCGGACCACTGGCGCGACGCCTCGGCGTGGATCTTCCCGTCCATGGAGCCGATCGTGCGCAGGTCGTCGTTGGCGGCGGCGTGCTTGCGCATGACCCGCTTGTGCGGCTCGGCGTTGCGCGCGTAGCCGTCGTACGCCCCGACGACCCCGGCCAGCTCGGCGCTGCGCCGGTAGGAGACGCCGTTCATCAGGCTGGTGATCGCGCCCGCGACCGCACGGCCGCCGTCGGAGTCGTAGGCGTGGCCGGTGGCCATGAGCAGCGCGCCCAGGTTGGCGTAGCCGATGCCGAGCTGCCGGTAGGCGCGGGTGGTCTCGCCGATCTTCTCGGTCGGGAAGTCGGCGAACGTGATCGAGATGTCCATCGCGGTGATGATCAGCTCGGTCAGCTTGACGAAGTTCTGCACGTCGAAGGAGTTGTCGTCCTTCAGGAACTTCAGCAGGTTGATGCTGGCCAGGTTGCACGAGGAGTTGTCGAGGTGCACGTACTCCGAGCACGGGTTCGACGCCGTGATGCGGCCGGTCTCGGGCGTGGTGTGCCAGTCGTTGATCGTGTCGTCGTACTGCAGGCCGGGGTCGGCGCACTCCCAGGCGGCCTTGGCCATCTTGCGGAACAGGCCGCGGGCGTCGACCGTCTCGATCACCTCGCCCGTCAGGCGGGCGCGCAGGCCGAAGTCGCCGCCCTTCTCGACCGCGCGCATGAACTCGTCGGACACGCGAACCGAGTTGTTGGCGTTCTGGTACTGCACCGAGACGATGTCCTTGCCGCCCAGGTCCATGTCGAACCCGGCGTCGCGGAGCGCGCGGATCTTGTCCTCCTCGCGCGCCTTCGTCTCGATGAACTCCTCGATGTCGGGGTGGTCGACGTCCAGCACGACCATCTTGGCCGCCCGGCGGGTCGCGCCGCCGGACTTGATGGTGCCCGCGCTCGCGTCGGCGCCGCGCATGAAGCTCACCGGGCCGCTCGCCGTGCCGCCGCTGGAGAGCAACTCCTTGGACGAGCGGATCCGCGACAGGTTCACGCCCGAACCCGAGCCACCCTTGAAGATCACGCCCTCTTCCTTGTACCACTCCAGGATCGACTCCATCTGGTCGTCCACGGAGAGGATGAAACAGGCGCTGACCTGCTGCGGGCTCTGCGTGCCCACGTTGAACCAGACGGGCGAGTTGAACGCGAAGACCTGGTGGACCAGGGCGTGCTTCAACTCGTGGTCGAAGATCTCGGCGTCCTCGTCGCTGGCGAAGTAGCCGTTCTCGACACCCGTCCTGGTGTAGACGCTCACCACCCGGTCGACGAGCTGCTTCAGGCTCCACTCGCGCTGCGGCGTGCCGACCGCGCCACGGAAGTACTTGGTCGTCACGATGTTGGCCGCGTTGACCGACCAGAACTCGGGGAACTCGACGCCCCTCTGCTCGAAGTTGATCGAGCCGTCGCGCCAGTTCGTCATGACGACGTCGCGGCGCTCCCACGTGATCTCGTCGTACGGATGCACGCCGGGCTGGGTGAAGATCCGCTTCATCTTCAGACCCTTGCGCGGACGCTTACCTCCGCGCGCGACTGAACCGCTGACCGTCTCCGTCATGACTCCCCCTTCTCCGCCTTCAACTGTTCGATCTCGGCCTCGAAGTCCGCCAGGCTCTCGAAACCGCGATATACCGATGCGAACCGCAGGTAGGCCACCTCGTCCAACTCCCGCAGCGGGCCCAGGATCGCCAGGCCCACCTCGTTCGAGGGAAGCTCGGCCGCGCCCTTGGCTCTGATGGCCTCTTCGACCCGCTGGCCCAGCTGGGCCAGCGAATCCTCACTCACCGGCCTGCCCTGGCAGGCCCGTCGCACGCCGGCGACGACCTTGTCACGCGAGAACGGCTCCGTCACACCGCTACGCTTGCTCACCATCAGGAGCACGGTCTCCTGGGTGGTGAACCTGCGCCCGCACTCGGGACAGGTGCGGCGGCGCCGGATGGCCGCGCCGTCGTCCGTCGAGCGGCTGTCGATGACCCTCGTGTCAGGATGGCGACAGAACGGACAGTGCACGCTTTCGCCTCCCGGAGACCCGCGGCCACCACAGGCATCAAGAGCCCTTTTCCGTACGCTCACGCGCGCCCCATGGAGAACCATGGTGCGGTCACGGAAAACACAAGGTGTGGTGAACTACATCGGTGTAACTACTAGATGTTGTGGTCCAACCGTAGAAGCGCGCGACCATGAACGCAAGTTGGCGGACCCCCTCCCGTCGAAGTCGCTGATCAGCGCGTCCTCCCCGGTGTGTCGCCGACAACAACCGCCGGGACGGCGATGTTCCTGCACACACATGTCACTTCGGTTGTGCATGAACACGCAGGTGAACCGCGATCACAACAGCATCGACCGGCACATGCGTGACACCGCGCATCCCGTCCTGCCACGACTTCACCCACCGATCCGGACTCCTCCGTTGACGGCGGAATCGGTAGGTTCAGCACCCATGGACGGGATCGCAACAACCGTCGCAGCGGCAGCGGGGATGTTCGCCGGCACCAACGTGGACGACCTCGTCGTGCTCACCGTGCTGTTCCTGTCGGCACGCACGACCGGGGCCCCGAAGGCGTGGCAGATCTGGGCCGGCCAGTACGCGGGGGTGGCGGCGCTCGTGGCCCTGTCGGTGGTCGCGGCCCTCGGCCTGACCATCCTCCCGGACGACTGGGTCGGCCTCCTGGGGCTGGTCCCGTTCGCGCTCGGGGTCCGCGGCCTGGTCTCGGCCGTCCGCGGCGGCGGAGGTTCGACGCCCGCCGTCGCGTCCGGCCTGGTCGCGGTGGCGGGGGTCACGGTCGCCAACGGCGCGGACAACGTCTCCGTCTACACGCCGGTGTTCCGGGCGATCGGCACCGGCCCCACGGTCGTGACCGTCCTCGTGTTCGCCATCGGGGTGGCCGTTTGGTGCGTGGCGGGGGCCTGGCTCGGGTCGCACAAGCGGGTCATCGAGATCGTCGAACGGTACGGGCAGTGGCTCGTGCCCGGGGTGTTCATGGTGATCGGCGCGCTCATCGTCCTCGAGTCAGGGGTCATCGGAAAGATCTTCTGACCCCCCGACCCCGCCCCGGTCGGGCCGCGTACCCCCCGAACCTCTCACTCCAGCTTCCCCGAGCACGCCGGAGCCCCGATGGGCCTGCGCAACCCCTCAGCATCTCCCCCTGACCTCCCCGGGCGCGCACGCGCCCCTGACGGGGCCGCGCGGCACCCGAACGTCTCCCCCTGGTTTCGCCGAGCGCGTCGGCGCCCCCTACCGCGCCGCCGGCAGCACGGACTCGCCGTTGGTCACGGGCGCGGCGGAGGCGAGGCCGACCGCCCGGGTGCCCAGCCAGAACCCGCCGAGAGAGAGCAGTGCCACCCCGACCACCAGCACGATCCGCCCGCGCCGCGTCAGCCGCAGCGGCGGCTTGCCCACTTTCGTCGCAGGCGCGCCGCCCTGCCTGGGGCCGTGGGCGATCCGACGTGCGTCCGCTCGCCGTCCAGCCATCGAACGCCTGTCAGCGCTCCCCCGCCGTGCCGCGCCCGGCGAGCCCATCTGCCGCCCCGCATCCGTCCGCCCGTCGACGCTCCCCTGCGATCGGGCCTTCGCACGCTTCCTGGCACTCCCCTGTCGGCGCGTGTCACCTCGCCCCCTGACAGCCCCCGGCCGCGCCGAACCGGCCCCTTGAGGCACGCCCGGCTGCGGCGCCGGACCAACCCCCTGGTCGGCACCAGGCCGCCGCACGGGGCGGCTGCCCTGGTCCACGCCCGGCTGCCGCGCCGGACCAACCCCCTGGTCGGCACCAAGCTGCCGCAGGGGGCGGCTGCCCTGGTCCACGCCCGGTTGCCGCGCTGGGCCGATCTTCCGGGCCGGGCTCGACCTCCGCGCCGGGCCACCCCCCTGAGCCGCCCCCGGTTGCCGCGCTGGGCCGATTCCCTGGGCCACGCCTGGCTGCCGTCTGGGGGTTACCTCTCGTGGCGCACCGGGTCGGCGCGCGGACGAAACCGCCTCCCCACGGATTCGTCCACTCTCGCCGTCGGCGCGCCCCTCGTCGAGCGCACGCAGGGCCGCTCGACGCCCACCCGGATATCCCCGGGGGACTCTCGGCGCGGTCGGCTCGCCATCGGGATGGCGTCGCCCTCGACGCGGCGCATCGGCGTCGGCGTCGGACTCCGCGCGCGGCGGCGGCACCAGCCACAGCCTCGGCCCTCCCTGAGCCGCCGGCCCGCGACGCGCCCCGGAGCGCCCCGCGGAATCCCCCACGGAGCGCCCCTCGGACCCGACAGCGCGACCCGCAGCACCCCCGACAGCGCGACCCGAGGAACCCGCAACAGAGCGACCCGCGGAACCCACCGCAGAGCGACCCGCGGAACCCTCGACAGGGCGACCCACGGAACCCCTGACAGGGCGCCCCAGGGAACTACCCGAGGAACCCGCCACGGGGCGGTGCCCGGTGCGGGGCCTCGTGGGCTGCCCCTGGGAACCGGACGCAACCCCCGGCCCGGGATCCGCGTCGGGATCTTCGCATCCGCGATCGCGTTCGAAACCGGCCGAAGCCGTTTTTGTATCGGAATTGCCGTTTAGATAGTGCTCAGAGTGGTTGTCGTGTGTATTGTCCGCGCCACTGCCGCCGCCCCCGATCGCGTCCGCGATGAGGGTCAGCCGCCTGGCATCGTCGCTGGTGGTGTCTGTGGTCGTGGTCGCTCGCATGATTGACCTCCCGCACCGTCGTGGCCTGACGAAAAGGCCCAACAAAGATCGGCAAATCGAACACGGTGTCGATCGAACTCCCGTACGATGTTGTACACCACGCTGGCAACAATTTCGAGGAAGACTCGAACAATTGTTTGAAGATGATCTTCAACAGCGATACGGTCGCTGTGTGCGACACGAAGACCACGGACCGGGAGGCTGGCCGGTGAGGCGGCCCGCCGGGCGAGGAGGAAGAGCATGAGTGAGCGGGAAGACGCGAACGGGGTCACCGACCTCGCGGTGCGTCGGCGCGACTCTCTGGGCTTGACGCCCAGGCAGCGCAAGATCCTCGAGGTGATCCGAGACTCGGTGCAGCAGCGCGGCTATCCGCCCTCCATGCGGGAGATCGGCGAGGCGGTCCAGCTGACGAGCACGTCCAGTGTGTCGCACCAGTTGACGGCGTTGCAGCGCAAGGGGTATCTGCGGCGCGACCCCCACCGGCCGCGCGCGCTTGAGGTGCGCCTGCCCGGCGAGCCCGTCCTCTGGGTCGATCCCGACGCCACCACCGATGAGCCCACGGTGAGCAGGCCGACGGCCGCCTACGTCCCGCTCGTCGGCCGGATCGCCGCCGGTGGGCCGATCCTGGCCGAGGAGAGCGTCGAGGACGTCTTCGCGCTGCCCAAGCAGCTCGTCGGCGAGGGCACGCTGTTCCTCCTGCAGGTCACCGGCGACTCGATGATCGACGCCGCGATCGCCGACGGCGACTGGGTCGTGGTCCGCCAGCAGCCGGTGGCCGAGAGCGGCGACATCGTGGCGGCCATGATCGAGGGCGAGGCCACGGTCAAGACCTTCAAGCGCAAGGACGGTCACGTCTGGCTCGTCCCGCACAACGCCAACTACGACCCGATCCCCGGCGACGAGGCCAGCGTCCTGGGCAAGGTCGTGGCCGTCCTGCGTCGCCTCTAGCTTGCGCGCGGCGCGGCTCCGCCCCGGCGGGCTCCCGCGCCTGCGGCTCTCCGCTCAGCGACTGGTTCTTCGTTCTGCGGCACGGCGTCCACGCCGTGCCGCAGCGCACAGCAATCCCCCACCGCACCGCTAGGGGTTCGGGGGCTGGTATCCCATGTGGTGCAACAGGGCCCACAGCCGGCGCGCGATCTGCGCTGCGGTCAAGCCCTCCTCGCCGTGGAGAAGGACGAATCCGACCGCGCTGGAGAAGACGTCCTGTATGGCGCTCGGGTCGGTGTCCTTCGGGAAGCGGCCGGCGTCGACGGCCTGCCGGGCCAGGTCGGCCACGGCGTCCAGCCGTGGCTGGAGGTACCGCTCGGTGTAGGCGGTCACCAGTTTCGGATAGTCCACCGAGGCGCCGATCACCCTCGCCATCAGCGCGCGGAACCGGGGCTGGCTCAGCAGTTCGGCGGTGAACTCGACCAGTTCCTCGATCGACCGCCCGGCGGCGGGCGTGTCCGGGTCGGCGTTGCGGGCGTGTTCCAGCGCGCCCATGAGGAGATCCTCTTTCGACTGCCAGCGCCGGTAGACGGTCAGCTTCGCCACGCCGGCGCGCCGGGCGACCGCCTCGATGCTGGTGCCCGCCGCGCCGCGCTCTATCAGCAGATCCAGCGCGGCGTCCAGGATCGAGGCGTCGTTACTGGGGTCGCGCGGGCGGCCGCGGTCTACGCCGGCCACAGCACCTGGTTCAGCCATGCCGCCAGTCTGTCCGGTGCCGGACGTCCACGCCAACCGATGTGCCCGTCGGGGCGGATCAGCAGCACGTCGTGCGCGCTCGTCTCCACCGGCACGAGCGGGATCACCAGGTCGGCGCCCAGCTGCGTGGCGGCGGCCGTGGCGTGCCGGGCGGCGTCGCGCTCGTCGCCGGCGAGCACGACCCAGCGTCCAGAGATCGCCGCGTGCAGCATGACCTCGCCGCCGTCGGAACGCCGGCACCTGATGTCCGGCATCCGGTCACCCGGACGCGGCCCCTGGGCCCACCGGTGCGACGCGGGCGCCAGCGGTCCGCCCCGGTAGCTGATGCCCAGCTGCGACGCGGCCAGCCACACCCGTCGCTGCACGGCCGGCAGCCGGAAGATCGGCAGGACCACCTTGTCGCGTACCAGTCGTTTCCACTCGTTGTCGGGCAACATGATGTCGACAGCGGTGCTGGTCGCCCTCAGCACGTTGCGGGCCAGCGGGCGCCGCTCCCCCTCGTAGGTGTCGAGGAGCCGCTGGTCGGCGCTGCCGCGGGCCACCAGCACCAGCTTCCAGCCGAGGTTCTCCGAGTCGCCCAGCCCGGTGTTCTGCCCCTGCCCGCCGCTGGGGCTCTGGATGTGGGCCGCGTCGCCGGCCAGCAGGATCCGGCCGCGGCGGTAGGCGTCGGCGAGCCGGCGGTGGATCCGGAACTCCGAGGCCCAGCGGACTTCGGCGACCGTGTCGAGGCTGACGCCGCTGCGCCGGGCGAAGTCGCCCAGCACCCGGTCGGCGATCTCGCTTTCGGACAGCTGGTCCGGCAGGTCGGCCGGCGGTTCGGTGAACACGCGCCACGTGTCGTCAGGCAGGGCGGTCACCGACAGCATGTGCCCGGCGTCCATCCAGGTGGTGCTGCCGTTCCTGTCGAACGGCCACGGGGCCCGCACGTCGACCATCAGCAGGCGTTCGAAGAGCTTGCGGCCGGGGAAGCCGATCCCGGCGAGCTTGCGCACCGTGCTGTGCGCGCCGTCGCAGCCGATCAGCCACTCGGCCTGGACGTGCTGCTCGGCGTCGTCGCCGGTGCGGACGGTGACGGTGACGCCCCTGTCGTCCTGCTGGGCCCCGACGAGCCGGGTATGCCACTCGACCTCGCCGCCGAGCTCGCGGAGCCGTTGCCGAAGGGCGCCTTCGACCTCGGCCTGCGATATCAGCAGCGTCTGTTTCGGCTGGTCCATCACGGCCTGGCCGACCTGGAACCGCAGCACGGTGCGCGATCCCTCGTTGTAGGACATGGTGAGCGAGGACTGCGCCCGCTGCGGCAGGTCGCCGAGCGCGCCGATCCGTTCCAGCACCTCGACGCCGCGTGGTTGCAGGCCGAGAGCGCGAGAGGTGGTGGCCGGGCCGGGAGCGGCGTCGACGACCCGGACGGGGATGTCGTGCAGGGCCAGGTGAACGGCCAGGGCCAGGCCGGTAGGGCCGGCGCCCGCGATGAGTACGGTGTCCGTCATTTAATAAACGGTACCGTACCGATTACTAATTCGCGAGAGCGACCCCCGCACGGCGGGAGCAGGGGCCAGGGCCTCGATGTCCGGGCAAGGGGTCCCTAAAATGCTCGGGTGAGCGACGCATTCATGGGCAAATCCCTCAAGTCAACGCATGACGGGCTGAAGTGGGCGAAGGCCGGACCGGACGTCATCCCCGCCTGGATCGCCGACATGGATCTCCCCACGGCCCCGGCCGTGATCGAGGTCCTGCGCCGGCGGGCCGAAGGCGACCTCGGATATCCCGTCTGGCTCGAGAGCCCCCAGCCGGGGCCGCTCGCGGAGGCGTTCGCGGAGCGGATGACCACCCGCTACGGCTGGGACGCCGACCCTTCACTGGTCCGCGCCTACAGCGACATCAACCAGGCGCTTCAGGTGCTCCTCCACGTGTGCACCAGTCCCGGCGACGGGGTGGCACTGCACACCCCCGCCTACCACCCGTTCCTCGGCACGCTGACCGAGATGGACCGCCCGCTGCGGCCCATCCCGCTCCAGCCCGACGGCGACTCCTGGCGCTTCGACCCGCCGGACCTGGCGGGATGCCGGGTGCTGCTGCTCGTCAACCCGCAGAACCCGACCGGCCGCGTCTTCACCAGGGACGAACTGACCGAACTGGCCGACCACGTCGAGCGCCACGACCTGCTGGTCATCGCCGACGAGATCCACGCCGACCTCGCCTACGCCCCGCACGAGCACATCCCGTTCGCCACGATCCTCCCCGAGCGGACGGTGACGCTGACCTCCGCCACCAAGGCGTTCAACCTGGGCGGCATCAGGTGCTCGGTGGCCCACATCGGCTCGCCGGAGGTCCGGAAGGCGCTCGACGCGCAGCCGTCCTTCGTGTACGGGTCGGCGCACGTGTTCGGCGTGGACGCGACGGTCGCGGCGTGGCGGCACGGGGACGCCTGGCTGGACGAGACCCGCGCCCTGCTCGACCGCAACCGCCGCACGATCGCGGAGCGCCTTCCCGAGGGAGTCGGGTACCGGCTGCCGCAGGCCACCTACCTGGCCTGGCTCGACTACGGACGTCCGGGGGCGGCCGAGCGGCTGGAGCGCGAGGCCAGGGTGATGCTGAGCGACGGCGCCGGGTTCGGCCCCGGCGGCGAGAACTTCGCCCGGCTGAACTTCGCCACCACCGAACCCGTCCTGACCGAGATCCTCAACCGGCTCTCGCGGGCCCACTAGGCGAACGGGAAGTCGACCTCCTCCACGCCTGACGGCCCGAGCCCGGCGGAGTCCTGGCCGGCGTCCTGGTAGGCGAGAGTGGCCAGAATGCCGACGACCACGGCCTGGACGGCCACGAGCACCAAGGTGAGCCGGCGGCCGACGACGGCCGAGGCCAGTTTGGCGGTGGGAAACAGGAACTTCACGGCTTCCAGGCCCGCCAGCAGGGCCAGCTCCCCGACCGTAATTTTGAAGGCCCAGTCATGAACCTCGTTCAGCCGCTTGACCGCCTCCTCCAGCCCCTGGGATCGGCCCGCGACCTTGTCGGCGAGTTGCATCCCCGCGACAAGGAAGTCACGCAGCCGCAGGTCGGCGGCGTTCTTACCCTGGCCGCTCCACGACTGTGTCAGTTGCTCCCAGTTGAAGGGGTCACCGGCCGCGAAGGTCTGCGCGAGCTCGCCCGCGAGCTGCCGCCACAGGACCATGGCGTCGTTCAGGTCCTCGTCGTGCCAGCTCACGACGGACAGCCAGACGGCGACCCCGGCCCAGGCCGTCCATGACATCGCTGCGGCGGTCTTGAGCAGGCGCAGGGTCGCCTGGCTTCTCTTCGCCAGATTCGCGAACTCGATCTGCCCGCGTTCTGCGAAATCCTGCAGAATGCTCCGCCCAACCCGATAAGCGAGTTCGCTCCTGATCTTCCTCTTCTCGGCCATCAGCACCACAGCCAAGGCGGGCAGCCCCGCCCCCTGCCACTGGGGTCCCTTCAGCTCGGGCGGCTTGTCGTCGTCGGCGTACCAGCCCGACGTCACTTTGGAGCGCGACTTCAAGACGGCCTGGAGCGCCTTGTCGCTGGCCGTGACGTAGGTGTCGGCGCCGCTGTGCAGCCCGCCGGCGATGCGTTGCAGCGAAGAGGTGCAGCTGAACAGCTTGTCATTGACCGCCTCCCTCGCCTTGTTGTGACGCGTTCTCGCGAACTCGCCGGCAGCCCCCAGCGTCCCCATGCGCAGGGTGGGCAGGACGTTGAGCCAGCCACTGAGTTGTTCTTCCAACTTCGTGGCATTCAGCCCGGCACCGTGAATGTCACTCGCACGAAAGCCAAGGTTCTCCATGGCAGCCAAGCCTGCCAACGGGATTCGCGCTGATCACTATCACCGCGAATCCCGTTACGGCTCCGTTACGCCTCGAGAGGGGGCAGGTCGGGAGGTGTGGCCGCGGGCCGTTCCTCCAGTGCCGCGAGCGCGAGCTCGACCGCCTTCTCCAGTTGCGGGTCGCGCCCGGCCACCCGGTCCTGCGGCGTGGTGACGACCTCGACGTCCGGGTCGACGCCGTGGTTCTCGACGCCCCAGCCCGGCCCCTCCAGCCAGAACGAGTACCTCGGCTGGGTGACCACGGTGCCGTCCACCAGGGAGTAGCGCGAGTCGATGCCGATCACGCCGCCCCACGTGCGGGTGCCGACCAGCGGGCCGAGGCCGCGGTTCTTGATGCCCGCGCTGACGATGTCGCCGTCGGACCCGGCGTACTCGTCCGTGACGGCCACGATGGGGCCGCGCGGCGAGTCCTCCGGGTAGCGCATCGGCTCGTAGCCGCGCGCCCACGCCCAGCCGGTGACCCGCCGTGACAGCTTCTCCAGCACCAGCTCGGACGTGTGCCCGCCGCCGTTCTCCCGGACGTCCACGACCAGCCCCTCGTAGGCCATCTCGGTGCGCAGGTCGCGGTGGAACTGGGCCCAGCCGGAGGCGATCATGTCGGGCACGTGCAGGTACCCGAGCCTGCCCCCCGACGCCTCGCGGACATAGGCCCTGCGGCCCTCCACCCAGTCGTGGTAGCGCAGCTGGGTCTCGTCGTCGATCGGGGTGACGACGACACGGCGCGGGTCACCGCCGGACGCGGGACGCACGGTCAGCTCGACCGGCTGCCCCGCCGTCCCGGACAGCAGGGGGAACGGCCCACGGACGCGATCGACGGGACGTCCGCCCACCGCGACGATCGCGTCCCCCGCCCGCACGGCGACGCCGGGCGCGAGCAGCGGCGAGCGCGCCTCATCGTCGGACGACTCGCCCGGCAGGACGCGTTCGACGCGCCACACCCCGTCGGCGTCGCGGGCCAGGTCGGCGCCGAGCAGGCCCTGGCGGCGGCGGGGGTCCACGGCCGTGCCGTTGGCGCGGGCGTAGGCGTGGGAGGTGCCGAGCTCGGCCTGGACCTCCCAGAGCAGGTCGATCAGCTCCGAGTAGGAGCCGAGGCGCTCGACGAGCGGCGCGTACCTGTCGAGGACGGCCTGCCAGTCGACGCCGTTCATGTCGGCGCGCCAGAAGTGGTCGCGCATGAGCCGTCCGGCCTCGCGGTAGCCCTGCCGCCATTCGGCGACCGGGTCGAGCTGGACCGAGATCCGGTCCAGCTCGATGCTGACGACCTCGTCGCCCTCTGTGGCAGCGCGGGTCTGCAGGCCGTTCTTGCCGTTGGTGACGAGCCTGGTGCCGTCGCCGCTCACCTCGAACGCCCGCACGTCCTGGCCCAGCTCGGCCTTGGCGCGCTTCTTGAGGTCGTAGCGCTCCAGCACGGTCTCGCCGGACGTGCTGCCGTCGGGCTGGCTGGACTGCGGGACGCGCAGCCAGAGCAGGGCGTCCTTGGCGGTGCGCAGGTTGCGGTACCGGCCGGCGGGGACGGGGACGGGGACCACGCGGGAGGCGAGCCCTTCGGAGTCCACCTCGGTGCGCGGCGGCGCGTCGTCCTTCTTCTCCTCGGACGCGGGCTTGTCGTCCTCGCCGTTGAAGCCGCGTCCCTGCAGGCTGGGGTCGAACGGGGAGGGGGTGGTGGCCTGCAGCGGGACGATGTACGGCCGGCAGGCGGCGGGGAAGGACAGGTCGAACACGTGCGCGTCGTAGACCGGCTCGAAGGTCCGGACGGACAGGAAGGCCAGGTGCTTGCCGTCCCTGGTGAAGGCGGGGTTGAAGTCGGCGAAGCGCAGCGGGGTCACGTCGATCACCGTGGTCCCGTCGAGGCGTCCGATCTTGATCTGGGAGAGCGGCTCGTGGTGGGGGTGGACCCAGGCCAGCCAGGCGGAGTCGGGAGAGAAGGTGAGCCCGCTGATGTCGCCCTGGGACGTGCGGTCCAGTTCCCGGATATTTCCGGATTCGAGGTCTACGGCCAGCAGGCGTCCGTCGTGCGTGGCCACGGCCGCGTGCTTGCCGTCGGGCGCGGCCACCAGGTCGAGCACCCGCCCCAGCTCCCCGGTGGCCAGCGTGCGGATCTCGCCTCCCGGCGTGCCGATCTCGAGGCCGTCCTCGCCGCCGGCGTCCGACACCCAGAGGGTCCGCCCGTCGGCGCCGAGCGTGCGCGGCAGCCGGACCCGCACGCCGGACTCGGCCCGCAGCATGCCGGCCGGGCCGTCGCGGTGGGTGACCCAGTGCGCGGTGCCGCGGATCTCGACCGCGCTGGCCCGGCCGGTCGCGTCCGGCGAGAACCCGCCGACGCGGATGGGGGCGGGCCGCCTGGCGCGGGCCGGGCGCGGCCCGCCGAGCCGGATGTCCAGCCGGGTCGGCTCCGCGTCCAGGCTCTCCAGCAGCCAGAGGTCACCGGCGTGGCTGTAGATCAGCCGCTGCCCGTCGGTCGCGGCGTGCCGGGCGTAGAACTCGTCGTGGGAGGTGTGCCTGCGCAGGTCGGAACCGTCGGGCAGGGACGAGTAGACGTTGCCGGTGCCGTCGGGGTCGGCCAGGAAGGCGATCCTGTCCCCCACCCACGTCACCGACCAGTACTGCGCGTCGCTGTCGGCGAACAGCCGGGTGAACTCGCCGTCGCCTTCCGCGTCGACCCAGATCTTGCCCGCCGTGCCGCCCCGGTAGCGCTTCCACTGTGACGGCTCTCGCCACATCGGCGAGACGGTCGCCACCTTGGCGCCGCTCACGGCGACGTCGCTCACCCACCCGTACGGCAGCCGGGACGCGGCCCCGCCGTCGAGCGGGACGGCGTACGCCCAGGTCCGCGCCCGCCCGCCCTCACCGGCGGCGGTGACGGCGAGGACGTCCCCGCCGGCGCTCCACCCGCGTGCCCCGGTCATCGCGTTGCCCCAGTGGGTCAGCCGCTCGCCCTCCGGCCCGTCGACCTCGGCGGCGAAGACCTCGGGCGCCCCCTCGCGGTTGCTGGTCCACGCGATGCGGGTGCCGTCGGGCGAGAACCGGGGGTGGGAGACGGGCGTCCGGTCTGCGGTGAAGCGCCAGGCCCTGCCGCCCGCCAGCGGCGCCAGCCAGACGTCGTCGTCGGCGACGAAGGTGACCAGGTCACCGTGAAGATGCGGATATCTGAGGTATGCGCCATTTGTCACAGCTGCACACTAATGCTCGGCACCGCGAACGGCCGAGACCCAGACCGTTCCCGCAGGCGGCAGCGGCAGGCCACACGCCCGGCAAGCTCGCAGGCCCCGGACAACCCTGGGACGCGACCTGCGACCGGCTGCGCTACGAGCGAACAGCCGTCTGCTCCAAGGATGGGTCAAGACCGGATGCACCCGAGGATGCCAACCCGACAAATGGGAAGAGGATCGACATTCGGCACAAGGAGTGAGGGATCATGAGAATTCTCGCCCGCCTGCACCAGCTCCCGCCGCGTGTGGCAGCCGGGGCGTTCATCCTGAACTCCGGGCTGGGCAAGGCCAACGCCGACCTGCAGACCGCGAAGACCGTGCACGGCATGGCGTCCGGCAGCTACCCGTTCCTGGGCGAGAAGGACCCGGAGGCGTTCACCCGGCTCGTGTCGAGGGCCGAGACCGCCATCGGCCTGGCCCTGCTGCTGCCGGTCGTGCCGTCACTGGTGGCCGGGGCGGCGCTCACCGCCTTCGCCGGAGGGCTCCTCGGCCTCTACCTGAGCACGCCCGGCCTGCGCGAGGAAGGCAGCCTGCGCCCGTCGCAGCAGGGCACCCCCATCGCCAAGGACGTCTGGCTGCTGGGCATCGGGCTCGGCCTGGTGGTCGAGGAACTGGCCGACCTCCGGACCCGCCGTTGATCTCCTGACAGGTAACGACGATTCCAGGGAGGCGCACTCCATGGCCGAGTTCGGCTACACCTTGATGTGCGAACAGACCCCGGCGCGGGAGCTCGTGGACCACGCCGCCCTCGCCGAACGGGCGGGCTTCGACTACGCGGTCATCTCCGACCACTTCTTTCCGTGGCTGGAGGAGATGGGTCACTCCCCCTACGCCTGGTCGGTGCTGGGCGCCGCGGCGCAGGTCACCAGGCGGCTGCCGCTCGTGACGTACGTGACCTGCCCGCTGATGCGCTACCACCCGGCCGTGGTCGCGCAGAAGGCCGCCACGATGGGCGTGCTGAGCGAGGGACGGTTCACCCTCGGCCTGGGAGCGGGCGAGAACCTGAACGAGCACGTGATCGGCGAGGGCTGGCCGCCCGTCGACACCCGGCACCGGATGCTGCGCGAGGCCGTCCAGATCATCAGGGAGCTGTTCGACGGCGACTACGTCACCTTCCAGGGCGAGTTCTACGACATCGACTCGGCCAGGCTCTACGACCTGCCGGACCAGCGGGTGCCGATCGGGATCGCGGCCTCGGGAGGCAGGTCGGCGGAGATCGCGGCCGAGTTCGGCGACATCCTGATGATCAACGACCCGATGCCGGAGGTCGTCGAGCGGTTCCAGGCCGCCGGTGGCGCGGGCAAGCCGGTCTACGGCCAGCTCGCCATCGCCTACGACGCCGACGCCGAGGCCGCCGAGGAGCGCGCGCACAGGTTGTGGCGCTGGGCGGCCGTGGGCGGGTGGAAGGTGATGGCGGAGCTGCCCGGGCCGGTGAACTTCGGGGCCGCCGCGACCCCCGTCAGGCCCGAGGACGTGGCCCGGAACGTGCCGTGCGGTGACGACGTGCAGGCCGTCGTCGAGGCGGCGAAGACGTACACCGACGCGGGCTACACGCACCTCGCGCTGGTGCAGATCGGCGCGGACCAGCAGCAGCCGTTCTTCGCCTGGGCGGAGAGCGAACTGCTGCCGGCGTTGCGCCGCCTGTGAACCGCGGGCGTCACGGGACGATGTTGACCAGCTTCGGCGCCCGGACGATCACCTTCCGCGGTGTGCCCGACAGGTGCGCCTGGACCTTCTCCGAGGCCAGCGCCAGCTCCCTCAGCTCGTCCTCGGAGATCGAGGGCGGCACCTCCAGCCGGTCGCGGACCTTGCCCGCCACCTGCACGACGCAGGTGACCGACTCCTGCACCAGCAGCGCCGGGTCGGCGGACGGCCAGCCCGCGAACGCGACGGTGCCGGTGTGGCCCAGCCGCTCCCAGCCCTCCTCGGCCGTGTAGGGCGCCACCAGCGACAGCATCACGGCCAGCGTCTCGGCCGCCTCGCGGACCGCGGGGTCGCCCGCGCCGGGGCCGGAGTCGATCGCCCTGCGGGCGGCCGACGTCAGCTCCATCATGCGGGCCACCGCCACGTTGAAGCGGTAGGAGTCGACCAGTTTGGTGACCTCGTCGATGGTGCGGTGGGTGAACCTGCGCAGCTCCAGGTCGCCGTCGTCGAACGGGACGCCGGGGACGCTCGTCACCTCGTCCATCACCCGGAAGGCACGCGCCAGGAACTTCTGCGACGCGGCCGGCGAGACGTCGGCCCAGTCGATGTCGTCCTCGGGCGGCGAGGCGAAGATCATGGTCAGGCGGACCGCGTCGACACCGTAGTCGTCGATCTGCCGGCCCAGGTCCACGCCGTTGCCCAGGGACTTCGACATGGCCTTGCCCTGGTTGATCACCTGCCCCTGGTTCAGCATGCGCATGAACGGCTCGGTGAAGTCCACCATGCCCATGTCGTGCAGGACCTTGGTGAAGAAGCGCGAGTACAGCAGGTGCAGCACGGCGTGCTCGATGCCGCCCACGTACTGGTCGATCGGGCCCCACTTGCGGACCTGCTCGGGGTCGAACGGGCCGTCGGTGTAGCCGGGCGAGGTGTAGCGCAGGTAGTACCAGGACGAGTCGACGAAGGTGTCCATGGTGTCGGTGTCGCGCTTGGCGGCGCCGCCGCACTTGGGGCACTCGACGTTGACCCACTCGGTGGCGCTGGCCAGCGGCGAGACGCCCTTCGGCGCCAGCGCCTCGCCCCGCAGGTCGGGCAGCGTGACCGGCAGCTGGTCGTCGGGGACCGGCACCTCGCCGCAGTCGGGGCAGTGGATGATCGGGATCGGCGTGCCCCAGAAGCGCTGGCGGGACAGCAGCCAGTCACGCAGCCGGAAGTTGACCGCGCCCGTGCCCTTGCCCCCGACCTCCAGGATGTCGATGATCTTGGCAATGGCCTCGGCCTTGGACAGGCCGTCCAGCGGGCCGGAGTTGACCAGGGTGCCCTCGCCGGGGGTCGCCTCGCCGGTCTCGCCCGGGTCGGCCAGGCCGGTGTGCACGACGACCTTCACCGGCAGGTTGAACTCCCGGGCGAAGTCCAGGTCGCGCTGGTCGTGCGCGGGCACGGCCATGATCGCGCCGTGCCCGTAGTCGGACAGCACGTAGTCGGCCGCCCAGACCGGGATGCGCTCGCCGTTGACCGGGTTGATCGCGTGGCGGCCCAGGAAGACGCCGGTCTTCTCCTTCTCGGTGGACAGCCGCTCGATGTCGCTCAGCTTGGCCACCTCGGCGCGGTAGGCCTCGAAGGCCGCCCGGTGCTCGTCGGTGACGATCTCGTCGGCCAGCGCCGCATCCACGGCGACCACGAAGAACGTGGCGCCGAACAGCGTGTCGGGGCGGGTGGTGTAGACGTGGACCGGCTCGTCGCGGCCCTCGATCTGGAACAGCACGTCGGCGCCCTCGGAGCGGCCGATCCAGTTGCGCTGCATGGTCAGCAGGCGCTCGGGCCAGGTGGCCTCCAGCTGGGCCATGTCGTCCAGCAGCCGCTGCGCGTAGTCAGTGATCTTGAAGTACCACTGCGTCAGCTCGCGGCGGATGACGTCGGCGCCGCAGCGCTCGCACTTGCCGCCCACGACCTGCTCGTTGGCCAGCACGGTCTGGTCGTTGGGGCACCAGTTGACCAGGCCGCCCTTGCGGTAGGCCAGGCCGCGCTCGAAGAAGCGGTTGAACAGCCACTGGTTCCAGCGGTAGTACTCGGGGTCGCTGGTGTGCAGGCGGCGCGACCAGTCGAAGGAGACGCCGTAGCGCTTGAAGGAGTTGGCCTGGGTGTCGATGTTGGCGTACGTCCACTCGGCCGGGTGCGCGTTCCGCTTGATGGCCGCGTTCTCGGCGGGCAGACCGAAAGAGTCCCAGCCGATCGGGTGCAGGACGTTGTAGCCCTGCTGGAACCAGTAGCGCGCGACGACGTCGCCGATGGCGAACACCTCGCCGTGGCCCATGTGCAGGTCACCGGAAGGGTAGGGGAACATGTCGAGCATGTACCGCCGCTCACGGGGGTCGGCGGCGTCCTCGCTCGCCCGGAACGGGTCCAGTTCCTCCCAACGCGCCTGCCACTTGGCCTGCAGCGCCTGCGGGTCGTACTCACTCACGGCTGTCGTCCTTCTGGGCTTGACTGGGACATAAGAAAACCCCCCGTGCGACAACGAGGGGCAGCCGCGACGGCGAGATCTCAGGGCCGTCGCGGCCCGCTAAGAAGCAGGGTCGCGGAACGCATAAGTCAAGCCTAGCGCACATCTTAAAGTGAACGCCTGTAGTCGACCGACTCCGGAGGGCACAATAGACCCTTCGGGTCACGCGAGACCCGATGGTGATCTATCCGTTGTGACCTCTAATGTCCCTTTAGATTACTCTCAACGCCGTGGTGTACCCAGGAGTGCCAGAACGACCGGAGCCGGGCCTGCCGATGCAGGACCCGCCGACCGATCCACACGGCTTCCCGCGTTTCCCTGCGGAACCCACCGCATCTCCTGGAAAATCCCATGAGACCATGCGTGACAGATCCAATCCGGACATAACCTCGGGAGGCCCGGCAGCAATGGCAACGGAGAAGTCCGGAGGTCCACACCTGCCACCGTCCTGGCCCGAGGTGCCGCAGCGAGAGGCACCGCCGTCCTGGCCGGAGGCCACGCGGCCGTCCGAGCCGCCACGGCAGGACGTGCCCACCTCCTGGCCGGAAGCCCCGCAGCCCTCCTGGCCGGAGCCGTCGCGGCAGGAGCCCACGTGGCCCGACCCGCAGCGCACGACCTCCCCTGACGGCTGGTCCGACCCGCAGCGCACGACCTCCCCTGACGGCTGGTCCGACCCGCAGCGCACGACCTCCCCTGACGGCTGGTCCGACCCGCAGCGCACGACCTCCCCCGACGGCTGGTCTGACCCGCAGCGCACGCCCCCTCCTGACGCCTGGCCGGAGCCGCAGAACACGACCTCCCCGGACGCGTGGTCCAACCTCTCCTCCCCCGCGCCGTGGCCCCAGGTGACCCAGCCGGGCGGCCCGCTCGATCGTCCTGCCTCGCACAACCAGGGCGTCCCCGCGGACGCGTACGCCATGAGCGAAACGCCGCTTGACGACCGCCCCCGCCCCCGCCCCACACAGGACCAGCAGGTCTACCCCGCTCCTCCGCAGGACCACCAGGTCTTCCCTGCCCCTCCGCAGGACCACCAGGTCTACCCGAACCCTCCGCAGGACCAGCAGGTCTTCCCCGGCACGCCCCTCGACGACCGGGCCGTCCCGTCGGGCGGCACGCCGCATCCTCCGATGGACGACCAGGCCAGGCCGGGCGCCAACCTCAGCCGCGACCCGTCCGACCCGGACCGCCCGTTCGTCACGGCCGGGCAGATCAGCGGTTCCCGCACCCCGCCGCCAGAGCGCCAGCAGGAGCTCTGGGACACCGTCTTCGGCGACAACTACCAGGCCATGGGCGAGCAGGACGACTCCCTCGACGAGCCCGGCAGGCCGATCTGGATGTACGCCCTGGCGGGCTCGGTGGCGATCGCCCTCGTGGGTGCCCTCGCGTGGGCCTTCCTCGCCGGCCCCCTGGCGAGCGACGAGCCGGCCGCGAACCAGCCTCCGGCCAAGGCCAACACGTCGGCGCCGCCCCCGCCCACCAAGTCCTCGACCTCGATCGGCCGCCTCCCCCGGTACCCGGGCAAGGCGGCCCCGGTCACGGGCGCCCTCCCGGACGCCGCGGCCAGGATCAGCGTCCCCCGGCTCGGCGGCACCTGGCAGCTGGACCAGCGGGCCACGGTCAAGACCACGTACGGCTACGACACCCGCCAGTTCGCCAAGGTCGGCGAGAACTCCTATGCCCAGCTGATGACCGGCCCCCTGCCGTCCAAGCT
The DNA here is from genome assembly GCF_040300065.1 of Nonomuraea sp. NPDC000554. NCBI lineage: Bacteria > Bacillati > Actinomycetota > Actinomycetes > Streptosporangiales > Streptosporangiaceae > Nonomuraea > Nonomuraea sp. NPDC000554. The sequence goes on from NZ_JBEPDC010000020.1 coordinate 54,214, forward strand.
GGCGTCCTCCTTCACCTCGGAGGACGATCTGGAGCCGGTCATCAGGCAGGTCGTGCTGTCGGCGCGCAAGCGCTTCTTCCCCGAGGACAACAAGGTCCGGAAGATCGCCCAGCAGCCGATCAAGGTGGGCCAGTCCACCGGACGCCTGGTCGCCTACTCGCTGACCTCGGGCACGGAGAACGCCACCATCGTGACGGCCGCCGTCAACTCCGGCGGCGACGTCCCCGCGATCGTGTACATGTCCGTGCCCGCCGACGGCAAGCAGTACCTGCCCGACATCAACACCGTGGTCAAGCAGCTGAAGGTCGTCGGCCAGCCCTGACCGTCAGAACGAGCACTCCATGTGCTTGATCCCGTTGATGAAGCTGGACTGCAGGCGGTCGGGCCTGCCGGCCTCGATGGCCGGGACGCGACGCAGGAGCTCGCGGAACATCACCGTGATCTCCCTGCGCGCCAGGTGCGCGCCCAGGCAGAAGTGGGGGCCGGGGCCGCCGAAGCCGACGTGCGGGTTGGGGCTGCGGGTGATGTCGAACCGGTACGGGTCGTCGAAGACGCTCGCGTCGCGGTTGGCCGCCCAGTAGAACAGCACCACCTTGTCGCCCTTGCGGTAGAGGTGGCCGTTCATCTCGTGGTCGCGGGTCGCCTTGCGGCGCATGAAGTTGACCGGCGCGGCCAGCCTGACGATCTCCTCCACGGCGCCAGGGGCGCGGCCCTCGAAGTCCTCCAGCCACAGGGCGCGCTGGTCGGGGTTCTTCGTGAGCAGGCGCAGGCCGTACGAGATCGCGTTGCGGGTGGTCTCGTTGCCCGCCACGACCAGGAGGATGAAGAACGACCCCAGCTCCTGCAGCGTGAGCCGCTCGCCGTCGAGGTTGGCGTTGACGAGGGAGGAGATCAGGTCGCCGGTGGGGTTGTCGGCCCGGTGCGAGGCGAGGTCCTGCACGAGCTGCTGGAGCTCCATGGCCGCGCGGAGCAGGCGTTCGGGCAGCTCGTCCAGGTCGGGGCCGGCGTACTCGGGGTCGAATCCGCCGAGGATCAGGTTGGTGTGGCCGAGGACGAACTGGTACTCGCTCTCAGGGATGCCCATCATGTCGCAGATGATCTTGAGGGGCAGGCGGGAGGCCACCTCGGTGACGAAGTCGCACCCTGCGCCCTTGGCCAGCAGGTCGTCCACGACGCGCGCGGCGGCGACCTCCACGTCCGCCTCGAACTGCCTGATCATCTTGGGCGTGAAGGCGCGCGAGACGATCCGGCGGAGCCTGGCGTGCCGCGGGTCGTCCATGTTGATCATGGAGCCGAAGTACTCGGCGAACTCGGGCTGCATGTCGGGGATGTTCGTCGCGCCGCCGTCGCCCGAGCTGAACACCTCCGGGGTCCGGCTGGCCTCCAGGATGTCGGCGTGCTTGACCAGGGCGTAGTAGCCGGGCCCCTTGGGCGCGTAGGAGATCTCCATCTCCTCGAAGAAGGCCGGCGTCTCGCGGGCTCGCAACCGGTCGAACGCCCGCTCCCGCTCGGACATCGGCTTGGCCCAGAACTCGCGTTCCGACAGATCGAAGTCAACGACGCTCATTCAGCCATCATCTTGAGCGGCGGTCGCCCGCGTCAACGGTTTGCACGTACAGCGTACGTACGCGCGGGAAACCCGGTTGGCCCGCCGCCCGCGTGATCGCTGCTCTCGCCACGCGACCACCTTCTACCGACGCCGGCGACCCGCCGGCGATGCGGGGCCGCCTTCCGCCGCCCCGGGTCGCGACGTGGGAGAAGGACGTCGCCCTGGCGGGCAGACACCCGCTGCTCGCGGTGGTCAGGAGGCGGGGCCGAGCCAGTCGAGGACGAGCCGGTTGACCTCGTCCGGACGTTCGAGGTGCAGGAAGTGCCCGGCCCCGGGCACCTGCTCCGCGCGTGAGCCCTCCGGCAGGTGGCCGAGGACGTCCTTGGCCAGGTCGGGGCCGAGGCAGCCGTCCTGCCCCCCGTGCAGGTACAGGATCGGCCCGGTGGTGGGCTCGGGGTCCGGGTACCGGCCCGAGGGCGGGGTGGTGCCGAGCATGGCCCGGTAGTACCCGATCGCGGCGGCCAGGTTGCCGGGCTGGCCGAGGCTCCGGTGGACGAACTCCAGGTCCCGCCGGGCGTCGTAGCCCGGTGACCAGTCGCGCCAGAGGCCGTCCAGGAAGTCTGGGCTCGCGGCGGCGGTCTCGGCCAGCCCGGTCTGGAACAGGAAGATGTAGAAGGAGCGCTTGAGCTGCTCGTACTCGAAGAACCCGGCGCCCAGTGCGCCCGGCGGCGGCACCGCCATGGTCACGGACCTGCGGAACCTCCCGCCCAGGCCGTACACGGGGAAGGCGCCCCAGTCGTGTCCGACGATCACCGCGCGGTCGTCGCCGCCGAGCTCCTCGTGCAGGGCTCGGACGTCGGCGGTCAGCGCGGCGCCCTCGTAGGCGCCGTCGGCCGGGATCTCGCTGGGCGCGTAGCCGCGCATGAACGGCGCCACCGCGCGGTAGCCGCGCTCGGCCAGGGCCGGCATGAGGTGGCGCCAGGTGTGAGCGGTGTCGGGGAAGCCGTGCAGGCACAGCGCCAGCGGCCCTTCCCCTTGGGCCAGATACGCGAACTCCACCCCGTTGGCGTGGACTGTCCTGATCTCCATGACTGCGAAACCTAGCCGCTCCGCAGGCGGAGCACCACTGTCAGCCGACCTCGGGCAAGTCCGGCGCAATCTGGAAGACAAGCTGGAACAACACGCCGATCCGCACCGGCCGGGCTCAGTACGCGTACTTCAGGTGTTTGACGCCGTTGATGAAGTTGGAGAGCAGGAAGTCCGGCTCGCCCACCGCCCGGATGCCGGGCAGCCGCGTGAACAGCTCGCGGAACATCACGGTCATCTCGCGGCGCGCGAGGTGGGCGCCCAGGCAGTAGTGCGGGCCGGGGCCGCCGAAGCCGACGTGCGGGTTGGGGTCGCGGGTGATGTCGAACGCGTCGGGATCGGTGAAGACCGCCTCGTCGCGGTTGGCGGAGTTGTAGAAGAGCAGCACCTTGTCGCCCTTGCGGTACTGCATCCCGTTCATCTCGTGGTCCTGCGTGACCGTGCGGCGGAACTGGATCACCGGGGTGGAGTAGCGGATGATCTCGTCGCACGCCTTGGTGACGCGCCCGTCGAAGTCCGACAGCAGCAGCTCGCGCTGGTCGGGGTGGTCGGTGAGAAGCTTGAGCCCGTACGCGATCGCGTTGCGGGTCGTCTCGCTGCCCGCGACCACGAGCAGGATGAAGAACGACCCCAGCTCCTGGGACGTGAGCCGCTCGTCGCCGTTGACCAGCAGGCTCACCAGGTCGCCCGTCGGGTTCCTGCGCCGCTCGTCGCCGAGGCGGGCGGCGAGCCGGTTCAGCGAGAACCCGGCGTGCAGCAGCTTGGCCAGGCCGCGGGCCACGTTGACCCGGCTGAAGTCGACGCCGAGGCCGGTGTACTCGGGGTCGGTGTTCCCGAGGATCACGTTGGTCCGCCGCAGCACCATGTCATGAAATTTCGGCGGAATCCCCATCATGTCGCAGATGACGCGGACGGGGAGCCTGGCGGCGATCTGGGCGACGAAGTCGCCCGGCCCCTCCTTGATCGCCTGGTCCACGATCTCGGCGGCGGCCGTGGCCAGGTCCTCCTCCATCTTGGACAGGATGCGCGGGGTGAACGCCCTGGACACGATCCTGCGCAGCCTGGCGTGCCGCGGGTCGTCCATGTTGATCATCGACCCGAAGTACACGGCCAGCCAGCGGGGCATGTCCGGGATGCTGTTGGAGCACGGCTCGCTGCTGAACACGGCGGCGTTCCTGCTGGCCTCGGTCACGTCCGCGTGCCGTACCAGGGCGTAGTAGCCCGGCCCGCCCTTGATGAACGGCACGACCTGCTCCGGCACGAACACCGGCCGGTCGACCTGGCGCAGTCTGCGGAAGGCGGCCATGCGCTCGGCCTGGGGCAGCCCCCAGAACGGGATCTGCGACAGTTCCACGTCTGCGGAGAGCGTCATACACACAAAGCCTCACGCAAGTGACCACTTACGTCAAGAGTCTCCACGATCTAGGGCAAAGCGCTCTGCCATGATCAACGTTCGGCGATCAGGTCGGCGGCCTTTTCACCGATCATGATGGCCGGGGCGTGGGTGTGGCCGCGGTTCAGCGTCGGCATGACCGACACGTCCACGACTCTGAGGCCCTCAAGACCGCGCACTCGCAGCGTCGGGTCCACGACCGAGCCCTCGTCCGTGCCCATGCGGCACGTCCCCACCGGGTGGTAGAGCGTCTCGCCGCGCTCGCGCACCCACTGCGCCAGCTCGTCGTCGCTCTCCGGCGCCTGGTAGGGCGCCATCGGGCCGCCCGCGTACGGACGCATCGCGGCGGTGGCGAACACCCGCTTGGCCGTCTTCAGCCCGGCGACCAGCCGCCTGACGTCGCCCTCCTTGCTCAGGTAGCCGGGGTCGATCAGCACGTCGCGGCCGTTCAGCCCGACCCTGCCGCGGCTCTCCGGTTGCAGCAGGATGACGCCGACGGTCATCCCGTGGCCGGTGGGCGGGGTGAGGCCGTGGTTGACGAACGGACCGGGCGCGAAGATCAGCTCGATGTCGGGCGCGGGCTCGTCCTGGGACGTCCTGATGAAGGCGACCGCCTCGCCCACGTTGGTGGTGAGCATGCCGGAACGCAGCACGATGTAGCGGAGCAGGTTGCTCAGCGACTCGGCCCTGCTGAGCGTCACCGGCTCCTTGCACTCGACGAACACCCCTGACGAGAGATGGTCCTGCAGGTTCTTGCCGACCTCCGGCAGCTCGTGGACGACCGCGATCCCGGCGTCGCGCAGCTCGTCGGCGGCGCCCACGCCCGAGCGCATGAGCAGGTACGGCGAGCCGATCGTGCCCGCCGACAGGATGACCTCCCGTCTGGCCCTGACCGGGGCGCCGCCGTCGTGCTCGACTGCGACGGCCCGCCTGCCGTCGAACACCACCCGGGCGACGGTCGCCCCGGTGATCACGGTCAGGTTGGGCCGCTTCATCACGGGACGCAGGTACGCGTCCGCCGCGCTCCACCGGCGTCCGCGGTTCTGGGTGACGGGGGTGGGGCTGTAGCCCTCGTTGGAACGTCCGTTGAGCTCGGCGAGCCGCGTGAACCCCAGCTCCTCGCAGGCCCTCAGGAACGCCTTGGTGGTGACGTTGGGGCTGCGCAGCTCAGAGACGTAGAGCGGGCCGTCCTCGCCGTACACCCCGCCCTGGTTGCTGCCCACCCGGTGCTCGGCCCTGGTGAAGTACGGCAGGACCTCCTCGTACGACCAGCCGGGGATCTGCCACTGGTCGTAGTCGCGCTGGCACCCGCGCACCCACATCTGCGCGTTCAGCGACGACGAACCGCCGAGCACCCTGCCCCTGGGCCAGTACAGCTCGCGGCCGGACATCTCCGACTGCTTCGCGGTGGTGTAGTTCCAGTCGTAGCCGGTCTTGAACAGCTTGGCGAAGCCCGCGGGCATGCGGATCTCCAGCTTGTCGTCGCGACCGCCCGCCTCGACGAGCGCGACCGACACCCCCGGATCCGCCGACAGCCTGTTGGCCAGCACGCAGCCGGCCGACCCCGCCCCGACCACGACGTAGTCGTACTCCATGGACCCTCCCAGGGGTAAGCGATCTGGTCCTTGCTTACTCCAGGCGATCGACGGCGTCCATATTCACTCTTGGCATCCTCCTCGGCGTGAACGCTGAGGACTGCCCCACGTCGCCGTGGGGTTCTTACTGCTTCCTCTACGCCGCTCGCGCGTCGCAGGTTTCGGGCGGTGCCGGGCTCGGAGTTGCCTTGCCCGGTCTTACCTGCCCTCCACAGTCGTTTATGCCGTGTCCAGCCAGCCCGGCGGCCACGGTCGTGCCGGTGATGCGCTGCCCTTCGAGGAGGATGTTGATCGCGGCGGCGAGGTCGCGGTCGTGATGCTCGCCGCAGGACGGGCAGTCCCACGCGCGCACCTCCAGAGCCAGTTTGCCGTTCTTCCATCCGCAGCAAGGGCACAGCCGGGAGGAGGGAAACCAGCGCTCGACCTTGGTCAGGGTGCGGCCGCGGCGGGCGGCCTTGCCAGCCAGCAGAGCCGCGAACGCGCCCCAGCTGGCATCGTTGACCGATTTGGCCAGCCGTCCTCTGGCCAGGCCCCGCACCGCCAAGTCCTCGATGTGCACCGCTTGGTTCTCACGGATGATCGAGGTTGTGGTCTGGTGCAGGAAGTCCCGGCGGGCGTCGGCGACCTTGGCATGCTGACGGGCAACCATCACCCGGGCCTTGTCGCGGTTGGCCGATTCCTTCCGCTTGCGTGACAGCGACCGCTGCAGCCTGGCGAGTTTCTTCTCCCGGCGGCGCAGCCACTTCGGGTTCGCGATCTTCTCTCCGGTCGAAAGGATCGCGTAATAGGCGAGCCCCAGATCGATCCCGACCTCCGCGTAACACCCCGGCAGCACCTGGCCATCGTCGGGTACCTCGATGACGAAGGAGGCGAAATAGCGTCCGGCAGCGTCCTTGACGACCGTAACCGACGACGGAGCGACGGGCAGCTCGCGTGACCAGCGGACCTCCACCTCGCCGATCTTCGCCAGATACAGGCTGCCGGCACCGGTCAGACGGAAGGCGTTGGAGGTGAACCGGGCAGACTGGCGATGGTCATGACGGGACTTGAAAACCGGCAGCCCCATCTTTCGGCCCCTACGCCGTCCGGACACTGAATCGAAGAAGTTCTTGTAGGCGGTGTTCAGATCACGGACCGACTGCTGGAGCACCACCGAGGAGACCTCGCCAAGCCACGCCCGCTCAGGCGTGCGTTTGGCCTGGGTGAGGACCAGACGCTGGATGGCGGCATCCCCGATGAACGGCAACCCGGCCTTGCGGGCGGCTTTGCGGGCACCCAGAGCGTCGTTCCACACCACCCGGGCACAGCCGAACGTCTTGGCCAGCATCTGCTGCTGGGCGATGTCAGGGTAGAGCCGGTAGTTGTAGCGCAGCTTCACCCCGCACACCTCCTCGCCCCAGCGACGCTGTACGACGATCCGAACGGATTACCATTCGGTTACCTCATGGATACCCTCCGCAACTCGAACACATTATCACCGGGACCATTACGTCCGGTGCCGAATGCCGACCCCGGCAGGCTCACGGATTCCGCACCGCACGTCCATCCGGCCGTCGCGACCAAGCACCAGCGCGCTGCGTTAGACGACACGATGCCGCGCCATTGCTCATCAGTCAGCCGGGCCATCATGCCCGGCCACTTCTGGTCACCACCTCCTGTGGCGGCACCCCATGTCGACCGTCAAGCAGTACATCAACCAACAACGCCGCCCCGCCCGCACCCCTGAGTCCGCGCTGCACACTTCCGGGGCATCGCCCGACGACGGACAACCCCCGTACTTAGGGGCGGGAAATGAATGCGGCTTTCAGTTCTTCCGCACCACCTACCGGTCGGTATCACCTTTTGCGAAGATGGCGCGCAAGCCGTTCAGAAGAGGAAGGCGTCCCATGCTCAACCTGTCGATCGTCCTGGAAGACAGCGCCAGGGCCACCCCCGACGGCACGGCCATCGTCTTCGGCGACATGCGCCTGCCCTACTCCTTGATCGACACTGTGGCGTCCCAGGTGGCGAACCTCCTGGTGACGCGCGGCATCGGCAAGGGTGACAAGGTCGCGCTCGCCTGCCCGAACCTGCCGTACTTCCCGTTCGTCTACTTCGGCGTCCTCAAGGCCGGGGCCACGGTGGTGCCGCTGAACGTGCTGCTGCAGTCCAGGGAGATCGCCTACCACCTCGACGACAGCGACGCCAAGGCGCTGTTCTGCTTCGAGGGCACGCCCGAACTGCCGCTGGGCGAGCGCGGCAGGGCGGCGTTCGAGGCGTCCGAGGGGTGCGAGCACTTCTTCGTGCTGCCCGCCACGCCGCTCGCGACCGAGTCGGAGTACGGCGAGTCGTTCTGGGCCGCGCTGGACGGCATGCCCGGCGAGTTCGAGACCGTGCAGACCGCGCCCGACGACACCGCGGTGATCCTCTACACCTCCGGCACCACCGGGCAGCCCAAGGGCGCCGAGCTGAGCCACCAGAACATGCTGATGAACGCCGTCGTCTGCGACGAGATGTTCCCCAGCGCCGCCGGCGGCGACGTGATGCTGGCCGTGCTGCCGCTGTTCCACTCCTTCGGCCAGACGGTCGTCATGAACACCGGCTTCCGCCGCCGGGCCGCCGTGGTGCTGATGCCGCGCTTCGAGCCGGGCGAGGCGCTGGCGCTCATGGTCAAGGAGGGCGTCACGTTCTTCGCCGGGGTCCCGACCATGTACTGGGCGATGCTGACGAAGATCCATGCGGAGGGCGCGACGACGCCCACGACGCTGAACGTCGCGGTGGCGGGAGGCGCGTCCTCGCCGGTCGAGGTACTGCGGGACTTCGAGCAGACCTTCGGCATCGGCATCCTGGAGGGGTACGGGCTGTCGGAGACGTCGCCGGTGGCCTGCTTCAACCAGCTCGGACGCCCCACCAAGCCCGGCACCATCGGCACCCCCATCTGGGGGGTGGAGATGAAGCTGATCGACAGCGACTGGAAGACGATCGACGGCGAGGGGCCCGGCGAGGTCGCCGTCCGCGGGCACAACATCATGAAGGGGTACTACGGCCGTCCCGAGGCGACGGACGAGGTGATGCGCGACGGCTGGTTCCGCACCGGTGACCTCGCCACCCGCGACGCCGACGGCTACTACGCGATCGTCGACCGCACCAAGGACATGATCATCCGGGGCGGGTTCAACGTGTACCCGCGCGAGCTGGAAGAGGTCCTGATGACGCATGAGGCCGTCTCGCTGGCGGCGGTGGTGGGGGTCTCGCACGAGTCGCACGGCGAGGAGATCAAGGCGTACGTCATCCGCACGCCCGGCAGCGCAATCACCGAGGACGAGCTGATCGCCTGGGCCCGCGAGAACATGGCGGCCTACAAGTACCCGCGCATCGTCGAGTTCCGGGACGCCCTGCCCATGACCGCCACCGGCAAGATCCTCAAGCGCGAGCTCCGCTAGGGTCGCGTCCATGACGCTCGCCCGGTCCCTGCTGCTGTTCGTGCTCGCCGCCGTCGCCGAGATCGGCGGGGCCTGGCTGGTGTGGCAGGGCGTCCGGGAGAGCCGCGGCGTGCTGTGGGTGCTGGGTGGCGTCCTCGCGCTCGGCGCCTACGGCTTCGTCGCCACGTTCCAGCCTGACGCGCACTTCGGGCGGGTGCTGGCCGCGTACGGCGGCATCTTCGTCGCGGGTTCCCTGCTCTGGGGCGTCGTCATGGACGGTTTCCGCCCGGACCGCTGGGATCTGCTGGGGGTCGCCGTCTGCCTGCTCGGCGTCGCCGTCATCATGTACGCCCCGCGCGGCTGATCGCCGGTATCCTGGCCCTGTTCGGACGTCCCGATCGCCAGGCCGCCCTGTTCCCGCGGCGCGCAGGCCGTCCCCTTCTCCGCCTCCTCTGACGCGAGCGGATCATCCACGCCCACCTAGCGGAAGCAGGCAGCCGCATGCCCGAAAGTTCTTTCACCGTCATCACCGGAGGGCCGGGCTCCGGGAAGAGCACCCTGATCCGGCACCTGGCCGGCCGGGGCTTCGCGACCAAGCCGGAGGCGGGCCGCGCCGTCATCCAGGACCAGGTGGCGATCTCGGGGCCCGCGCTGCCCTGGTCCGACCCTGGACTGTTCGCCGAGCTGATGCTCGCCTGGGACCTGCGCTCCTACCGGGAGGCGTCGAGGGACGAGCCGGTGCTGTTCGACCGCGGGCTCGTCGACACGGTCGGCTACCTCGTGCTGCTCGGACGTCCGGTGCCGCGGCACCTCGACGCGGCGGCCAGGACGTTCCGCTACCACCCGCGCGTGTTCGCCGCCCCGCCGTGGCCGGAGATCTATGAGCAGGACTCCGAGCGCAGGCAGTCGCTCGACGAGGCGGAGCGGACCTACGAGGCGTGCGTGGCGGCGTACGCCGGCTACGGGTACGAGGTGGTGACGCTGCCGCGGGCGCCGGTCGAGCAGCGTGCCCGGTTCGTCCTCGACCGGCTCGCCTGAGCCACCCCGGCCGACGGCCGTCACGCGTGGCGAGGGGCGCTGGCAGGGACGAACCTGAAGGAGATGGCCTCCATCAGCGACCTGCGCCGGGTGTTGTGGAAGGCGGCGATGCGCCACCGCCCGTCGGCCTCGCGGACCAGCGTGTACGTCTGCACCTTGGGCAGCTTGCCCGGACGCTTCTTGGCCACCTCTCCCCTGCCGGTGACGACCGCGGCGTCGGAGCCGTAGAAGCGGAGCTCGGCGATCTCGTTGAACATCGTCGTCCCCTTCAGGAAGGAGTCGAACAACGCCTGGTGCCCGGCGGCGATGTCCTCGCGTCCCCGGTAGACGGTGCCGACGAACGACGTGTAGCTGGCGTCGGCGGTGAAGCAGGCTCCGTAGGCGGCGCCGTCGCCCCGGTTCCAGGCGTCCTCCATCGCGCCGAACAGTTCGCGGACGGCCTGCTCGGCGGTGTGCGTGGTGTTCATGGCTACCCCTTCTGATACCTTGCTCGATGCAGTGTCTGCATCAAGTATTTATCTGCTTTCTTGCAGATATTAGATTAGAGAAGAGGAATCGACCGTGTCAACGGACCCGAGCGAGATCTTCCGCCGCTACCTGAGCGCGATGGTGCTCAACAGCCTGGCCAGCGCCGAGGCGGCCGGGCTGAACGCCACCGACTACTACGCGCTCAACCTGCTCGACCTCGCGGGGCCGCTCACGTCCGGCGAGCTGAGCACGCAGACCGGCCTCACCACCGGCGCCACCACCCGCCTGATCGACCGCCTGGAGAAGGGCGGCCACGTCCGGCGGGTGCCCGACCCGGCCGACCGCCGCAAGGTCATCGTCGAGACGGCCGGGCAGCCCGAGGATCTCGACGAGGTCCTGTCGGGAACCAGGCGCAGGATCGGCGAGCTGCTCCGCAGCTACTCGCAGGAGGAGGTCGCCACGCTCTTCGACTACTTCGGGCGGGCCGCCACGGCCTACCAGGAAGCCACGGACGAACTCATCAGATCCAGAACGCCGTGACCTTCACCGCCGGGTATAACCGCTTCCCTGGGAGCGGACGCTGAGCGCGCGTCCTCGATCGGCCAAGGCTGTGGCGGCTCTCGGGCTTATCTCCAACAGAGATGACACTCATCGACGATTATCGCGTCGGCAGAGGAAGCATGTGCGCACGTCCGCCGTTGGAAGGCGACATGAGGGAGCGAAGCCCCCTCGATGACCGGAACCGCACTAGACGCTCCATCTCTGAGAGGCACCCGTGGCTCTTTCCGTTCAATCCCAGACCGCCCGACGGACCGCGTCGCCGGCCGCCGGGCCATCAGGGTGGCTCGTCGCGCTGCTGGCCGTCGCCTGCGGAATGACTGTCGCCAACCTGTACTACGCGCAGCCTCTGCTGTCCTCGCTGGGCGCGTTCTTCGGGATCAGCGAGGTCGCCGCCGGCGGGCTCATCACCGCGACGCAGGTCGGCTATGTGGCGGGCATGCTGCTGCTCGTCCCGTTGGGTGATCGCATCGAGAAGCGCCGGCTGGTCGTGATCCTGCTGTCCGTCACAACAGTGGCGCTGGTGGTGGCGGGGACGGCCGCCACCTTCCCGGTCCTCCTGGCTGCCCTGCTGGTCGCCGGAGGGACCTCGGTCGTCGCCCAGATCCTCGTCCCGTTCGCGGCCGGTCTCGCCCCCGACCACGCCCGCGGGCGCGTGGTCGGCCGGGTGATGAGCGGCCTGCTCACCGGCATCCTGCTGTCGCGCACCCTGAGCAGCCTGGTCTCCCAGGCCGCCGGGTGGCGGGTCGTCTTTCTGGGCTCGGCCGTCCTGATGGCCGTGCTGACAGTGGCGCTGCGCGCGGCCCTGCCCCGCCACGCCCCCAACACGAACGTGTCGTACGGCCGGCTGCTGCGCTCCACCGCGCAGCTGGTACGCACCCACCCGGCGCTGATGCGGCGCGGCCTGTACCAGGCGGTGATGTTCGCCGTGTTCAGCGCGTTCTGGACCACGGTGTCGTTCGTGCTCACCGGCCCCGCCTTCCACTACTCCGGCTTCGGGGTGGGCATGTTCGCCCTGGTGGGGGCGGCCGGAGCGGCGGTGGCGCCGTTCGCGGGGCACTGGGCCGACCGCGGGCTGGTACGCCCGATGACCGCCGTGGCGTTCGTCACGGCCGCGCTGGCGTTCGCGCTCGCCGGGTTCGGCCGGCACGACGTCGTCCTGCTGGCCGTCGCCGCCGTCCTGCTCGACATGGCGGTGCAGACCACCCTCATCCTCGGCCAGCACACCATCTACCAGCTGGACGCGGGTGCGCGGGCACGGCTCAACAGCGTCTACATCGCCACGTTCTTCGCCGGAGGCGCCATCGGCTCCCAGGTCGGCTCGATCCTCTACCACGCCTACGGCTGGACCGGCGTGACCGTCCTGGGCGTCGCGCTCCCCGTCCTCGCCCTGCTCTCTTGGACGACCGAACGCTCCACGGAAACGCCCTAAACTGTCAGCGACCTGCGCAATTGGGGTTATCTGCCTGGATGAATCGGCCGGTCGCGGACGCGTGGACACCGAGCACGTGGACGCAGAGGAGCACATCATGGACGACCCGATCGGCGGCGCCGTCGCCGACCGCGGTTCCTCCTGGCCGGAGGTGCGCATCAACCGCACAGGCGAGAGACGGGGAACCGCACGGTGGCCCGGCCCCAACACGACGCTGGTGGGACGGCGGACCGAGCTCACCCAGATCCTGGACGCGATCGACGCGGGCCGCACCGAATCGCGGACGATGCTGCTGCTCGGGGAGGCCGGCACCGGGAAGACGGCGCTGCTGACGGCGGCGGCCGACCACGCGGAGAAGGTCGGCAGCCTCGTGGTGGCCGCGCAGGGCTGCGAGGCCGAGAGGGAACAGTCGTTCGCCGCCCTGCACCAGCTGCTCCTGCCGGTGCTGCCCGAGGCCGGCGAGCTGCCCGGACACCAGCGGGAAGCGCTCGAAACGGCGTTCGGGATCGTCGCCGCCACCCGGCAGCACGACCCGATGCTACTGCGCGTCGGCGTGCTGAACCTCCTGGCTCGCGTCTCCCGGCACCGGCCGGTCCTGCTGATCGTCGATGACGTCCAGCACTTCGACCGCGACTCCCGCGACGTCCTCGGCTTCGTGATGCGCCGCTTGACTGTCGAGGCCGTGACGATGCTGGTCGCGGCGCGGGGGCACACGCCGCCGGACGGCCTCGTCCCGAACCTGCCCGTGCTGTCTCTGGCGCCGCTGAGCCGTCAGGCGGCCGCACGCCTGCTGGACGCCCAGCCGGAGGCGCCCACCGGCCGGGCCCGGATCGACCTGCTGGAGCAGGCCGCCGGCAATCCCCTGGCCATCATCGAACTGTCCCGTGCCGTACGAGCGGGCCGGGCGCTGCCCGGCGGCGGGCTGCCGCAGACGCTGCGCATCCGGGAGATGTTCGCCGCCCAGCTGCGCGCCCTGCCGGCCGTCACCCAGCGACTGATCCTCTACGCGGCCGCCTCCTCGGACCACGAGGACCTGGAGACCATCATGGCCGCGGCGCAAGCCGGGTCGGACCTCGGGCTGTGGGCGCCCGCGGAGGACGCCGGTCTCATCACCATCGCGGGCGGCCGGGTCGGTTTCCGGCATCCGCTCGTCCGCGCGGGCTCCTATCACGGAGCGCCGGCGCACCTGCGGCAGCGGGTGCACACCGACCTCGCGGCCGTACTCGCCGACGATCCGGCGCGCCGGGCGTGGCATCTGGCCGCCGCGTGCTTCGGACAGGACGAGTCCGTCGCGGCGGCGCTGGAGGACACCGCGGAACTCGCCGAGCGACGCGGCGGCTTCTTCGCGGCGGCCCGGGCGCTGGAACGGTCGGCGGAGTGCAGCCCCGCGCCCGCCGACCGGGCGCGCCGGTACGCCAAGGCGTTGAGAGCCGCCCAGAACGCCGGCGACCCTTCGTGGGTACGCGAGCTGTACGACCAGGTCACCGCGCTGACCGAGGACCGCGACCTGCTGGGCGTCGCGGCCTGCGGCGCAGGCATCGCCCTGTCGCTGTTCGGCCACCAGCGGCAGGGGTTCCAGGTGCTGATGAGCGCGCTGGAGCCGGAGCCGCCCAGCGACGGTCTGACGACGCTCGCTCTGGCCGCCGTGCTCCAGGCGGCCGCGTTCCAGTCGGGTCTGCCCGAGGTGAGGCGTCCGATCGCTCCCCTTCTCGACCGGATCGAGGCCGGCAGCCGCGTCACGCCCTACGCCGAGCTGACGACGACCGACGCCTTCGACGCGGTACGGGCCGCGACCCTGGCGGGGGCCGACCCGGCCGGGGCCCCCGGGCTGCTGCGGCGGATCCGCCGGCGGCCGAGCGTGCCGGAGCCGGCGACCAGCGTCCCGGAGATGACCCGCTTGCACGCGTTCGGCGCGGTCGCCTGGTACGCCGACGAGTCCGAGCTGAGTGTGGAGTCCTTCCGGCAGGCGTTCGCCATGCTCGCCGCGTACGGCTCCATAGGCTCTGCCGCACCCTCGCTCGCGGCGATGTGCTCGGCGCTGATCGACACCGGACGGTGGGCGGAGGCCGACGAGCATCTGGAGGAGAGCGCGACGCTGGCGGCCGTCCACAAGCTGAGGCATCTCGAGATCGACGTCGAGGCGCTGCGGATGACCCTGCGAGCCCTGCGCGGGCAGCCCGCCGGCATGCCGGCCGACCCCGCCTGGACGGCCGTCAGCCTGGAGGAGAACCGCGCCACCCACGCCCGCCTGCTACGCGCCGCCGGCACCGGCGCCGCGGCGGCCGGCGACTTCGACGGCGCGTTCCGCCACTTCCGGCTGCTGTTCGGCGAGGACGGCGCTCCCCTGCACTATTTCCTGTCGCCCCGGTCGATCGCCGACCTCGCCGCGGCCGCCCAACGGACGGGACGGCAGGAGGAGACGGCGCGCATCGTCGCGGCGGTGCGCGCCGCGACAGGTCCGCGGCCGACGACCCGGATGACGCTGCTGCTGCACCACGCCGCCGCGCTGACCGGCGACCCGAAGGAGGCCGAGCACCACTTCCGGCTCGCCACGGTGAACCCGGCGGGCGACCAGTGGCCGCCGGCCCGGGCGCAGGCCCGGCTCCACTACGCGCAGTGGCTGCGCAGACGGCGACGCCCCCGGGACGCCCGCCCGCTCCTGGCCGCGGCGCTGGAGTCGTTCACCCGGCTCGGCGCGGACGGCCTCGCCGACGAGACGCGAGCGGAGCTGCGGGCGAGCGGCGTCGCCGCCTCGCCCGTCGGCGTCGATCCGCTGTCGGAGCTGACCGCCCAGCAACAGCAGATCGTCCGGCTGGCGGCGCGAGGCCTGCGCAACCGGGAGATCGCCGAGCAGCTCATGCTGTCCCCGCGCACGGTCGGCTCGCACCTGTACAACGTGTATCCGAAGCTGGGCGTGAGCAGCCGCCACCAGCTCCGCGACCTCTTCGACGACCTGTGACCGCCACCAGTGCTGGGCCGTCGTCCGGCACGGCGGCCTCTTCGTCAAAGACCGCCCGGCGCTGACGAGTGCACGAGATCCTGATCACTGGACTACCGTGTCGGGTCATGAACGTAGACGGCTGGTTGGCAGACACCCGGACCTCCTACGACACGGTCGCGGTCAGCTACGCCGACCACGTACGCGACGCTCTGGCCGGAGAACCGTACCTGCGGGCGGCTCTGACGTTGTTCGCCGACCTGGTTCACGCCGCCGGCGGCGGGCCGGTGGCGGACGTGGGCTGCGGACCGGGGCACGTCACCGCCTACCTGCATGAGCTGGGTGTCGACGCCTTCGGTATCGACCTTTCCCCCGCGATGATCGACGTTGCCCGGCGTGACCACCCCGGCCTGCGCTTCGAGGTGGGCTCGATGACGGACCTGGACCTTGCCGACGGCTCGGTGGCCGGCCTGCTCGCTTTCTGGTCGTTGATTCACGTCCCCGACGAGGCGGTCCGCACGGTTTTCGAGCACTTCCGGCGGGTGTTGCGTCCCGGCGGACCGCTGCTCGTCGGCTTTCACGTCGGCGACGAGTCGCGGCTGAAGACGCACGGCTACGGCGGCCACCCGATGAAGGTGCATGTTCACCGCCGCCGGCCCGACCACGTGGCCGGCCGGCTGCGCGAGGCCGGATTCGCGGTCGAGGCCCAGATGCTGCTCGGCCTCGACGAGAGCGTTCCGGGGGCGGTCCTCTTCGCGCGCCGCCAGTCCTAGCTCCGCCCTGTCCCGCTGACTCTGACGAAGCCGACGAGCGGTCAACCGGAACCGCGCCAGGGTTGACTGCCTCAAACCGGGCAGTCAACTTACTGATGCATCCGGAATGTCGGGTTGCCATGCTGAGCGGCGTAAGCCGCCCACCGGCGGCACGCATGCGCATGGAAAGAGATCAGTCAGCATGTCCGATATCAAGCCCGTCCTCGAACAGGCCGCACAGGCGTTCGTCGAGGCGACCATGAACCCGCCGTTCCTGTACGACCTCGGCCCGGCCGAGGGACGCAAGGCCGTGGACGCCGTCCAGAGCGGCGACGTCCCCGTGCCGGACGCCGACATCGAGGACCTCACCATCCCCGGCGGACCGTCGGGCAAGGTCTCGATCCGGATCTTCCGCCCGGTCGGCGCTCAGGGCACCCTGCCCGTGGTCCTGTACATCCACGGCGCCGGCTGGGTGTTCGGCAACGCCCACACCCATGACCGGCTCGTCCGCGAGCTCACCGTACGCGCCCAGGCCGCGACGGTCTTCGTCGACTACAGCCTCTCCCCCGAAGCGAAGTACCCCACCGCGATCGAGGAGATCTACGCCGCGCTGCAGTGGATCTCCGAGCACGGGGCCGAGCACGACCTCGACCCGGCCCGCATCGCGGTGGCCGGCGACTCCGTCGGCGGCAACATGACCGCGGCCACCACTCTCCTGGCCAAGGAGCGCAAGGGCCCCAAGCTGGCCGCGCAGTTGCTGTTCTACCCGGTCACCGACGCGAACTTCGACACCGGCTCCTACGAGCAGTTCGCCACCGGCTACTTCCTCAGCCGGGACGGGATGAAGTGGTTCTGGGACCAGTACACCACCGATCCGGCCGAGCGCGCGCAGATCACCGCCTCGCCGCTGCGGGCGAGCCTGGAGGAGCTGGCCGGGCTGCCGCCGGCGCTGGTCATCGTCGCCGAGGCGGACGTCCTGCGCGACGAGGGCGAGGCGTACGCCGCCAAGCTGCGTGCCGCCGGTGTGCCCGTCACCGCCGTCCGCTATTCGGGGATCATCCACGACTTCGTCATGGTCAACGCGATGCGCGACACCTACGCCGCCAAGGCCGCGACGCAGCAGGGCGGCGCGTTCCTCCGCGACGCACTGCACTCCTGAGCCAGCCGTCGGCCGCCCACCCGTCGCGCAGACCACCGCACGCCGCGCGTTTCGACAGCCCGCGCGCCGCAAACCCATGACAAGGAATTGAGCCAATGACAGCGAACCCCACTCCCACGGTCGTTCTCGTGCATGGCGCGTTCGCCGACGCCGCCAGTTGGTCCGGTGTCATCGCCGACCTTCAGGACCACGGCATTCCCGTGGTGGCGCCGCCCAACCCGCTGCGCGGCCTGACCTCCGACGCCGCGTACATCGCCTCCGTGGCCGCCCAGATCGACGGCCCCGTCGTGCTGGTCGGCCACTCCTACGGCGGTGCGATCATCACCGTGGCCGGCGCGGCCGACAACGTCGTCGGCCTCGTCTACGTCGCCGCGTACGTGCTCGAAGCCGGGGAGAGCCTCGGCGAGCTGCAGGGACGCTTCCCGGAGTCGCCCCTCGGGGCCAACCTGCGGCAGGCGACCTACCCGGTCGAGGGCGGCGACCCCGCGGTCGAGGTCACGATCGCCCCCGAGGCGTTCCCGGAGGTCTTCGCCGCGGACGTCCCCACCGAGGTCACCAAGGTCCTCGCGGTGGCGCAGCGGCCGCTCGCCGCCGGGGCGTTCACCGAGGCCGCGAGCACGGCGGCCTGGAAGAGCAAGCCCTCCTGGGCGCTCGTCGCCGCCGCCGACCAGGCGATCAACCCCGAGGTCGAGCGGTTCGGCGCCAAGCGGGCGGGGGCGACCATCGTCGAGGTCGAAGGCGCCTCGCACGCCGTCGCGGTGTCCCGTCCGAAGGACGTGGCCGCGCTGATCCGCGAGGCGGTCCGGGCCACCTCGGTCTGACGTACCGCCCGGCGGCACGCGTCCGGGTCAGGTGATGTGCCGCAGCAGCGCCGCGACCGCCGGCGGCGCCTCCCCCCGGGGCCGGACGACCATGACCTTCCACCGCGGCGCGTGCCGGGCGAAGCGGTGGGTGGTCAGGTCCGGGAACCTCGCGGCGATCGACTCCGGCATGATGCAGACACCCAGGTCGTGGCGGACGAGCTCGGACGCCGCCACGATGTCGTTCACCTCGAACGTGGTGGTGCGCTCGACCAGAGCCGCGCGAAACGCCTGGTCGACCGAGTGCCGGATCGCCCACCCGGGCGAGAAGTCCACCAGGGGCAGGCGGGCCGCGTCGGCCAGCGTCACCGGCCCGCTCTCGGGGAGTTCACGCTCGGCCGCGGTCACCAGCACCATCTCCTCCCGGGACAGCAACCGGGTCACCAGGCCCCGCTGCTGCTGGCGGTCGAGCGCGACCACGGCCAGGTCCACGGTTCCGTCGCGCAGCGCCTGCCGGATGTCGACGACCGCCGCCTGCCGCAGGCGGACCACGACGCCGGGGTGCTCCTTCCGCAGCCCCGCCAGCGCGCGGTGCAGGCCGGCCCAGACGCCCTGCATCGTGCCGACCGTGACCCGCCCGCGCAGCTCTCCCCGCACCCCGTCGACCGCGGCCCGCGCCTGCTCGGCCGCCCGAAGCGCCGCACGCGCAGCGGGCACGAACGCCTCACCGGCCGGGGTCAGGGACACTCGGTGGGTGGTTCGGTCGAACAGCGGGGCCCCCAGGTCGCGCTCCAGCGCGCGCACCGTGCTGGAGACGGCCGACTGGACCACATGCAGACGCTGCGCGGCCGCCGTGAACCCGCCCTCTTCGGCGACCGCGACGGCCACCTCCATCTGCCGCAGATCCACACCACCCTCCCTCAGCCGACGGGGCGGCCATCTCTCCAAGAGATGACACACTCCACCCATTATCGCCGACCAGGGCGATCAGCCCAGCGGTCCGATCGCGCTTACCCCTGGCTCATGCCCGGGAAGCGTGAGGGGCTGGGAGGGCTCTCGTCAAACGGAGCCCCTGAAAGACCGGAAGACGCGAAGCGCCCCCCGGCGAGGACCTCGCTGGGGGGCGCGCAAAGCCCTCGGCGAGGACCTCGCCGGGGGCGCGGTCGCGGTCAGGGCCAGTCGCGGGACGGGCGCAGGGAGACGCCGGAGCGGCCGTCCTCGTCCAGCTTGACGCCGAGGACCTGGTGCAGCTGAACCTTGTTGCGTTCGAAGCCGACGATGCAGCCCGCCATGTACAGCGCCCAGACGCGGGCGGTGCCCATGCCGACCTCCTGTACCGCGTCCTCCCAGTTGGCGTCGAGGTTGTCGCACCAGTATCTGAGGGTCTTGGCGTAGTGCTCCCTGAGGTTCTCCTGGTGCCTGATCTCGAAGCCGAGGTCCTCCATCTCCCGGATCAGCCAGCCGACGGACTCGAGCTCGCCGTCGGGGAAGACGTACCGGTTGATGAACCCGCCCTTGTTGAACGTCTTCTCGGTGCCGGTCGGCCTGGTGATGCAGTGGTTCAGGATGCGTCCGCCGGGCTTGAGCTTGCCGTACAGGAAGGAGAAGTACGACGGGACGTTGTCCTTGCCGATGTGCTCGGTGAGCCCGATGGAGCTGACGGCGTCGAAGTCCGTCTCCTTGACGTCGCGGTAGTCCATGAACCGGACCTCGGCGAGGTCCTGGAGCCCGGCGTCGATGATGGCCTGCTGCGCCCACTCGGCCTGCTGCTTGCTCAGCGTCACGCCGAGGGCCTTGACGCCGTAGTGCTTGGCGGCGTGCATGACCATGCCGCCCCAGCCGCAGCCGACATCGAGCAGCCGCATCCCGGGCTTGAGGTCGAGCTTGCGGGCCACCAGGTCGAACTTGGTGTACTGCGCCTCTTCCAGCGAGGACGTCTCCTCGGGGAAGGTGGCGCAGGTGTAGGCCATGGACGGTCCGAGCACCCACTCGTAGAAGCGGTTGGACACGTCGTAGTGGTGGTGGATGGCCTCCGCGTCGCGCTGCTTGGCGTGACGGGAGCCGAGCCTGGCCAGCGCGCTCTGGCGCATCTCCTGCGGAGGCGGCGGGACGCGCATGAGCAGCGGTTTGAGCCCGAGCGAGCGTACCGCGGCGACCTTCTCCGAGGTGGAGAGGTCGTTCATGGTGATGTTCCACATCCGGTCGAGCAGGGCGTACATGTCGCCGTGCACGTCGATGTGGCCGGAGATGTACGCCCGGGCCAGGCCCAGCTCGCCGGGCGCCTGCGCCAGATAGGCGACCGCGATGGGCGATTTCACCTCGATCGCGAGGTCCGCCCCGTCGGGCCCCGCCTTGCTGCCGTCGTAGGCCATGAACGCGATGTTGGCGTCAGAGCCGACGATCTTCTCAAAGATGGTTGCGAGTGCCACCTGTTCACCTTCCCCGCACACACTTGTCGTACAGGTCAAGCAGGCGTCCGTTCGGGTCGTATTCCCGCTTGACGAGCCAGTAGGCGTCACCGTTGTACAGCTGCCAGAACTGCTCACGGGCGTAGAAGGACGTCGAGTAGAGCGACTTGTGCCCGTCGAGGTCGTGGACGGAGTTCTCGATCAGCCGGTTGTAGTAGCCGTCGAACTGGCCGCGCGGCAGCGGGACCATCCCCCAGAAGCCGAAGTTGACGTACAGCCTGCCCGGCTCCAGCGGGTACAGCGGCCAGCTGGACGAGGAGCGCAGCGGGCACATCCACACCGGCGTCATGCCGACCTTGCGGTGGAAGAACTCCAGGAACTCGGCGCCGCGCTCGACCGGGGTCTCGACGTCCTGGATGACCGACTCCTGCACCGGCTGGCCGCGCCACCTGTCGACCCTGGCGGTCAGGCCGTACTGCCGGTCGAGGGCGACCAGCTTGCGGTAGACGTCGGAGCGCATCCAGCGGCGCGGCATCAGCGAGCGCACCACGGGCTGCTGCACGCCGAAGGCGCGCGAGCACCAGAACCAGTCGGTGTCCCAGCGCCACAGGTAGTCGCGGATGGTCAGCCAGTCGCGGTTGCGCTGCTGGATCGACCGGTAGTAGATCCGCATGCCGGTGTAGTCGGAGACGTACGGGGCGCGGTCGGCGAAGCGGCCGACCGTGATGTACATCTCCTGCGGGTCGAAGAACACCCCGTCGACGAAGTCGACCGGCTCGCCGTCGTGCTCCATGCTGTCGCAGATCTCCTGCATGGCCAGCATGCACTTGTCGGCGTCGGTGAACCTGACGTGCGTGAGCCGGACGTACGGCTGGACTTTGCGGAGTTTGATCCTGATGCGCAGCGCGTAGCCGAGCGTGCCGTACGAGTTGGGGAACGCCCTGAACAGGTCGCGGTGCTCGTTGTCGTCGCGGGCCACGATGACGCGGCCGTCGCCGGTGATGATCTCCAGTTCCTCGACCGACTCGTGCGGCAGGCCGTCCCTGAAGCTGGTGGACTCGATGCCGAGCCCCGTGACGGCGCCCCCGAGCGTGATGGTCTTCAGCTGGGGCACCACGTACGGCATGAGCCCGTGCGGCAGCGTGGCGTCGACCAGCCGCTCGTAGGTCGTCATGCCCTGGACCTCGGCCGTCATCGTCACCGGGTCGACGCTGATGACCTCGTCGAGGTCCCTGGCGGACAGCTTGGCCGTCTTGCCGGCGTCGCGGAACCTGAAGAGGTTGGACGTCGCCTTGGCGAGCCGGGGCGCGGCGTCGCCGGGAATCTCGGCGTACGACTGCCGGATCTGCTCTACTGCCCGTCGGTGTGTCGACATCGATGTCGTCACCTAAGCACCCCCTTGAGCTGGTAGAGATCGTCGCGTTAGACGGTATCCCCCGGCGATGAAGTCGACCAGACCGGGGTCGTTAAAGACACGAAAACTGTTTATCGTGCCAGGTGAAACGCTTACGCGGAAGGCGAATCCGGAAATCTCCTACGGAGGATCGGGGAAACGCCGTTCAGCACGTGGGCCACCTCGCGGCCGTCGAGGGCCGCGGTGAGGTTCTCCATGACGGCCCCCAGCAAGCGCCCGGTCGCCTCCGGCGTAACCCCCGCGACGTGCGGAGACAGCAGGACTCCTGGCAGGTCGCGCAGCGGGTCGCCGCCCGGCAGGGGCTCGGTCTCGAACACGTCCAGCGCGGCTCCGGCGAGGTGTCCGGAGGCGAGCGCGGCGGCCAGCGCGCGCTGGTCCACGACGCCACCTCTGGCGGCGTTGACGAGCAGCGCGCCCTGCTTCAGCCGTCCGGGGTCGACGAGGCCGCGGGTCTCGTCCGACAGCGCGATCACCACGACGACCACGTCCGAGGAGTCCAGCAGCGTCGGCAGGTCCGTGTAGCCGGGGTCCTCGCGCGGGGTGCGCGTCCAGTACGACACCTGACAGCCGAACGCCCTGAACAGGCCGGCGCAGGCGGCGCCGATGGGGCCGTAGCCGACGATGCCGACGCGCCGGCCGTGCAGTTCGCGCGGCTGGAGGCTCTGCTGCGGCCACTCTCCCGCGCGGACGGCGGCGTCGGCGGCGCCCAGCCTGCGCGTCAGCGACAGCGCGGCGGCGACGCACCACTCCGACACCGCGACGGCGCTGACACCGGCCGTGTTGGCCAGCGGCACGCCCGCCGCGGCGAGCGCCGGGGAGTCGTGGCCGTCGACCCCCACCGACGGCTGCTGCACGAACGCCAGGCGCGGGGCGGCCGCCACCGCCGCCGCGTCGAGCGCGAGCAGCCCCGACCAGTCGCCCAGGACGATCTCCGCCTCGGGCAGCGCGTCGAGCAGCGCCGCCCGGTCGCGGGAGGCGGGCACCCGCACGTCCACCCGGTCACCGAGCGGGGCGAGCAGGCCGCGTAGCAGTTCCTCGGGGAGGGGCGGCAGGGCGAGCAGGTTCCAGGGGGTCACGCCTTGACCGTAAAGCTGCCGATCACCTGCCGCATCAGCGAGGCGTTGCGACGCCACTGGGTCTCGGCGACGGTCCAGGTCAGGATGTAGGCGGTCTGGCCGACCGTGATCGCGCGCTGCACCTCGTGGTAGCGCCGGCCGCTCATGGCCCACGGCGTGTCGCCGCCGCTTCCGGCGGTGTAGGTGAACTCCCACTCCACGGCCTTGGCGCCCTGGTGGTTGACCGCTCCGCGGCGGACGACGCGCAGGTCGGGGGCGCTCTGCCGGAGCTCCTCCTCCGAGTCGCGGGTGATCTGGTGCGGGTCGAGCGTGGCGTAGACCGCCTCGACGCCGAGGTGGGCGGTCCTGTCGGGCCGCGTCCACTCGGTGTAGGACTCCTTACGGGCGCCCCTCCAGCCGGTGGGCCGGACGATCGACCAGCCGTCGGGCGACTTCCACGCCCGCACGAGCGGCACCACCCTGGTCGGCGTGGGGGTGGGCGTGGAAGTCCGGGTGGCGGTCGGCGTCGCGCTGGGCAGCGCGCTGGTGGCGGCGGCCGGTTGGGCGATGGGCGGCGGGCTGCTGCCCTGCGCGGGCGAGCTGAGTTTGAGATAGGTGATGCCCCCCGCCGCGACCACCACCGCCGCCACCGCGGCGGCGAGCAGCGTGCGGCTCCCGCGGCGCTGTTTCGGCGGAGCCGGTTCCGGGTCCACGGGCGGGGCCTTGACGGCGATGATGTCGGCGAGCAGCCGGTCGGCCTCCTCCGCCGTCACCCGCTCGTGCGCCTCCTTGCGCAGCAGCCCCTTCAGGATCGGATGCATGATCGGAGGGATCCTGCGGTAGTCCGGCTCCTCGTTGAGCAGGGCGTTGAGCGTGGCCATGGGGTCGCCGCGCTCGAACGGCGAGCGCCCGACCAGGGTGGCGAAGAGCGTGGCGCCGAGCGACCACAGGTCGGAGGCCGGGCCCGCCTCGGCGGCTCGCACCCGTTCGGGGGCGAGGAAGCTCGGCGAGCCGGTCACCATGCCGGTCTTGGTGAGCGACGGGTCGCCCTCGGCGGTGGCGATGCCGAAGTCGGTGAGCACGGCCCGGCCGTCGTCGGTGAGCAGGATGTTGCTCGGTTTGACGTCGCGGTGCAGGATCCCGACCTCATGGGCGGCACGCAGCGCCGACAGCACCTGCCTGCCGACGTCGGCCGCCTGCCGCACCGGGAGGGCGCCGGTGGTGGCCACGACCTCCTCGACGGAGGGGTGCCGCACCAGCTCCATGATGATCCAGGGACGGCCGTCCTCCTCGACGACGTCGTAGACGGCGACGACCGACGGGTGGTTCAACCTGGCCGCCGTGCGGGCCTCGCGGGCGGTGCGGAGCAACTGGCGTTCTTGCTCGGCGGGCGGCACCCCTGGCGGCAACAGCACTTCCTTGACCGCGATGGGCCGGTTGAGGAGGGTGTCGTAGCCCTCCCAGACCACGCCCATGCCTCCACGGCCCAGTTCGCGCTGTAACTGGTACCGCTGGGCGATCAGCCTATTGCTCTCCGAAACCATGTCCAACCCCTGTAGAAGCCCCGAACAGTGGGCAAGTTTCCCATACCTCACTCCGCTGTGGCGGGTGGTCCGCAAGGCGGCTTGCCACAGCTCACCGAATGTTGTTCTACTAGGGCGGACTCGCCAGCTAAGGAGATCCCATGTCTGAAGCGCGGCAGGGGCCGCTGTCCGGGGTGCGGGTGCTGGAGCTCGCGGGGCTCGCACCCGGGCCGTTCGCTGGGATGATGCTCGCCGACCACGGCGCCGACGTGCTGCGGATCGACCGCGTCCGGGCCGTCTCCGACAGGCCCCGTACGGACGTCATGGACCGCGGCAAGCACACGATCGGCCTGGACCTGAAGTCGCCGGAGGGCGTGGCGGCCTTCAAGAAGCTGGCCGGCAAGGCCGACGTGGTCATCGAGGTGTTCAGACCCGGCGTGGCCGAACGGCTCGGCATCGGCCCCGACGACCTGCACGCGGTGAACGAGCGCCTGGTCTACGGCCGGATGACCGGCTGGGGCCAGGACGGCCCGCTCGCCCCGACCGCCGGGCACGACATCGACTACCTGGCCGTCTCCGGAGTGCTGTCGATGCTCGGCCGCGAGGGCGGCAAACCCACTCCGCCGATCAACATCCTGGGCGACTTCGCCGGCGGCGGCCTCATGCTCGCGTACGGCGTGCTGCTCGCCCTGTTCGAACGCGAACGCACCGGCAGGGGCAAGGTGATCGACGCCGCCATGGTGGACGGCGCCGCGCTGCTGTTCTCGATGTTCTACCACGGCGTGCAGAGCGGCGGGTGGGGCCCGCGCGGCACCAACCTGCTCGACACGGGCGCGCCCCAGTACGACACCTACGAGACCGCCGACGGCGAGTACGTGGCGGTCGGCTCGCTGGAACCCCAGTTCTGGGACGCGATGGTGACCAGGATGGGCCTGACCGACCTGCCGGACCGGCACGACAGGAAGCAGTGGCCCGCGCTGAAGTCCCGCCTCGCCGAGGCGTTCAGGTCGCGGACCCGCGCCGAGTGGGAGGCCGTGTTCGACGGCTCGGACGCGTGCGTGTCGCCGGTCCTCTCGATGCCCGAGGCGGTCACGCACCCGCACAACGTCGCCAGGGGCGCCTTCGTCCAGGTCGGCGACGTCCACCAGCCGCTGCCGGCCCCCCGCCTGTCCGGCGCGCAGGAGCCGGACCTCTCCCCGGCCACCCGGCTGGACGACCTGACGTCCTGGGGCCTGTCGCCGGAGGAGTCGGAGAAGCTGCGCTCGCAGGGCGTGCTGGCCTGACGGAGGCTACGGGTTCCGAGCGGCCCGAGCCGCTCTGGCGCGGGCGAACTGGTCGTCGAAGCGGCGCGGGAACGGCAGCATGCGGTGCTTGTGCCGGTACGGCGCGGTCTGCCGCACCACGTTGAACCCGGCCGCCGAGACGATCCGCTCGGCGGCCTCGAACAACGGCCAGGCCGGGTAGACGGCCAGCTGGGTCACGTCGTCGGGCAGCCCCGGCGGCGCGGCGGGCGACACCAGCACCAGCCTCGGGCTGACGCCCTCCAGGGCGGCCGTCTCGCGGGCGTAGCCGAGCAGCTCGGCGATCTCGCCCGGCGGCCCCGAGTGGACGACGAGCCACTCGCCCGGGGCCGCGGGCGAGGTCCGGGGCGGGGCCGGCGGGTCGACCAGGGTGAGCGGCAGGACCTCGTCCGACACCTCGCGCAGGTAGGCCAGGTGCGGCTCGCTGACCGGCTCCATCAGGTACGTCGTGGCGAACCGCAGCGGGCGGGCGGGCAGGAGCGGGCGGTAGGCGTCCCAGCGCAGCAGCCTGGCCAGGTGGACGGTCCTGGTGCCCGGCGGGGCCGTGGACGCGTCCAGCTCACCGTCCAGACCGGCGGGGAAGGCGTCCACGACGAACGGGGACCCGGGCCCGGGCCTGCCGCCGATCGCGGCGGGCTCGCCCCGGTGCAGGGTGTGCAGGAAGGCGCGGACG
This sequence comes from Nonomuraea sp. NPDC000554, assembly GCF_040300065.1. Lineage (NCBI taxonomy): Bacteria > Bacillati > Actinomycetota > Actinomycetes > Streptosporangiales > Streptosporangiaceae > Nonomuraea > Nonomuraea sp. NPDC000554. The sequence goes on from NZ_JBEPDC010000020.1 coordinate 80,757, forward strand.
CGGGTGAGATGGCCCAGGCCGCCGCCCCGCGCGTAACAGACGATCACGCGACCTCACGGACCATCCGGCAGGCGCGTACGCGGAAACTCACGGCAGGCGCCCATCCGACCTCGCGAACCCCACCGTGGACGCTCATCCGACCTCGCGGAACACCCGCAGGTAGCCGTCGGTCTCCGCTGACACCGTGAAGTCCCTGCGCACCCGTTCGGCCGCCGCCGTGCCGAGCTTGGCGAGCTGGTCGTCGGTGGCCCGCGCGGCCCGGTCCACGGCCGCGCGGCACTCGTGCGGATCGCCCGCGCGGAAGCGGAAGCCGATCTCGTCGTCCACCAGGTCGCCGAGCCCGCCCGCGTCGGACGCGAGCAGCGGCACGCCCAGGGCGGCCGCCTCCAGCGCGACGTTCGGCAGGCCGTCGTAGAACGACGGCAGCGCCACCAGGTCGCACGCCGCGTAGAGCGCCGGAAGCTCGTAGCGGTCGAGGAACGGCAGCCTGGTGTGCTCGACCGGCACCTCCAGGTCGGCCTCCAGCTCGCCGACGAGCAGCAGGTGGAACTCCGCCGCGTGCCCCGAGGCGGTGAGCGCGTCCAGCAGGAAGCCGACGCCCTTCTTGTTCTTGAGCTGCCCGATCAGGCCGATCGTCCGCTTGCCCGCCGCCGCCCGCCGGACCTGCCCCGACGCGCGCTCGGACGGCAGGATCTGCCAGCTGGACGTGTCGATGCCGTTGGCCACCCAGCGCACCTCGGCGCCCGGCGCCAGGGCCGACACCAGCGGCGCGTGCGACGAGGCCACCACGCACACCCGCGCGGAGGCGCGCAACGCGTCGAGCAGCGCGCTCCGGCGACGCAGGGAGAACACGCCGGTGTCGAAGTCGTTGCCGCGCAGCAGCGTCACCAGCGGGGCGCCCAGCCACGCCGACAGGACCGGCGCGGCGAGCATCGCGTACGTGCCGCCGAACGCCACCACGTGCGTGTAGGACTCGCCCGACAGGACGGTCCACAGCCTGCGCAGCGCGTGCTCCGGGTTGTCCTCCAGCGGCACGGTCAGCAGCCGCCCGCCGTGCTCGCCCGCGACCTGCCACGGCCTGGCGCGCCTGGTCAGGTGCGCGACGTCGGTCTCGACGCCCGCGGCGCGCAGGCCGCGGACGATCCTGTCGCACGACTCGGCCATCCCGCCCCTGCTCGGCGGGTAGTGCTCGGTGATCCACAGCAGTCGCATCAGCTGTCCACGAAGTCGCGCTCGTCGCCGTCGTCGAAGTCGCTCTCGCCGAAGTCGCCCTGGTCGTCGGGGTCGAAGGCGCCCCTGTCGTAGTCGTCGAAGGTGGTGTACCAGGTGGGGTCGGAGTAGGTCGAGGCGCTGCTGTGGTAGTGGTGGGCGCGGAAGCCGCTCGTCCAGAACGGGTCGTACGGCGAGCCGTAGCCCTGGGCGGTGGCGCACTCCGGGCAGAGGCCGCCCGGCGCCACGTGCCGGTCGCAGATCGGCCTGCCGCAGCCCGCGCAGCCCGCCACCGACGGCCTGCCGCACCGGCCGAGCACGAAGAAGCCGGTGCTCACCAGGCACGGGGTCATGGGGTCCTCCTGGTCCACCTGAACAGCTCGGTCGCCACCGTCATGATCAGCGGTAACTGGTCGCGCTCCGAGGGCACGGGCAGTTTGGCGCCGGCCCTGATCACGGTCTTGGCCCCGGGACGGACCTTCACCTGGATCCACGGCGGCGGCGGGCTGCCCGGCTGCGCCGCCGCCTGGTTCTTGGCCAGCGAACGGGTCGTGTGGACGCGCTGCACGGACTTGGTCTTGGTCTTGGCCTTGCGCTTCCCGCGCGGGTTGACCTTGACCACGCGGCGGTGCCTGACGTGGTCGGTGACGCTCAGTTCGAGCAGGCCGCCGTCACGCAGCTCGGAGCGGGCGCGCAGCCACGGGTCGCGCACCCACCACTCCCGCACACTGCGCACCGGACGCTGGACGGGCAGCTCGCGCGGCGGGCTCGTCTTGCCCGGCACGTCGTGGCCGCGCAGGTCGGCGTCGATGGAGACGGAACCTCTGCCCGCGTCCTCGCACAGCACCCGGATCAGCGGCACGAGCACGCTCTCGGTGCGCGCGGGGAGCCGCCACTTGCGCCTGCGGACCAGCGCGTCGTGCCGCGAAAGGCTGGCCAGCAGCGCCTCCCACTCCACCCTGGGGAGGGTGGCCGACAGCGTGTGCTGCCAGACCAGGGTCTGGTGCAGCGGGTGGAACTGGGCGATGGCCGCCCGGGTCTTCCGCCAGAACATGGCTGGAACCCTACACACGCCGGTAGACGGCGGCGAGCCTCGCTCGGGACTCGGACCAGCTCGGCACCCGCGTCCTCGCCCGCTCCGCCATCGCCTCCGCCGCCTCCGCGTACTCCAGCAGGATCCTGATGGCCCGCGCCAGCTCGGCGGGCCGGTCGGGCGCGACCAGCCGTCCGTCATCGCCGAGGATCTCCCGGACCACGGGCAGGTCGGACGCCACGACCGGAGTCCCCGCGGCCATCGACTCCAGGATCTTCAGCGGGGCGCAGCCCTGCTCCAGGTTGCGCGGGCAGGCGGTGAGCGGGGCGACCGACACCTCCGCGCCGGCCAGCCAGCCGGCCACCTCGTGGTGGGGCAGGGTGAACCGCCACTCGACCCGCTCGGCCACGCCGAGCCGTTCGGCCAGCCGCCGCAGCGGCCTGGCGCGCCGCTCGGGCACCGACGAGCAGATCACCAGCCGCAGCCAGTCCAGATCGGCCAGCCTGGCGAACGCCCGCAACAGCACGTCCACCCCCTGCCAGCGCTGCAGGGCCCCGACGTAGACGACGTACCGCCCCACGCCCGCCCGCACGTTCTCTGGCGCGCTGTCGCAGAGGTGCACGACCGGGTCGGCGGCGTTGGGGACGAGGTGGATTTTGTCCTGACCTATCCCGTACCGGCGAACGCAGTCCGCGATGACGCGGGAGGGGACCACGACGGCGTCGGCGCCCGCCAGGCAGTGCGCCTCCAGGTCCCTGAGCTTGGCCAGGGTGGCGGGCGCGGCGTGCGGCCAGGTGTGCGGCAGCTCGATCGACGGCAGCCCGTTGACCTCGTACACCACCTTGTGCCGGTGCCCGAGCACGGGCAGCGCGCTCCACGGGTCGCGCACGTGGACCAGCTCCAGCGTGCCGAGGTGCGGCGCGAGGTGCCGGGCGACCCAGTGCGAGTACGCCTCGGCCCGGTCGATCAGGTTGGGGATCTGCTCGTCGAACCGGGCGATCCGCACGTCGCCCTCCCGCTGATATCGGGGCAGCCCGCCCCCGCCCAGCACTCCCAGCAGCCCCCCGCCGTACCCGTGGAACAACTCAGCCGCCATCTGCCCAATGTGGACGGCGGACCCCTTGCTTGAAGGAAAGCGGTCGAAGGCGAAGTACGCGGCACGCACGGCGCGCATTCTAGTGAAGGACGCCTTCGTAGGCCGAGTAGTCCTTCAACGCGATCGAGTCGTGCAACCGCACGCCCTTGCTGCTCAGCTTGGTCGCGGCCCTGGTCAGCCCGGCGGGCAGCAGGTTGACCAGCCGCACCCCCTGGGTCAGGGCCCACAGGTCGGCGCGGCTGCCGGGCACGATCCGCTTGGCGGCCCCGATGGCGAACGCGCGGCCACGCCGGACGTAGTCACCGAGCTCCGCCTCGTAGGAGGGGAAGGCCCGCGCGTGGTCGCCCCCGTACGCGGCCAGCTCCCCCGCCAGGACGTACGCCCCCACGACGGCCAGGCTGGTGCTGCCGCCCACGGCCGGCCCCGGGCAGTAGCCCGCGTCGCCGACGAGCGTGACCCGCCCGCGCGACCAGGTGTCCATGCGCAGCTGGGTGATCGAGTCGAAGTAGAAAGCGGGCGTGCCGTCGAGCTCGTCCAGCAGCCGGGGCACCTGCCAGCCCATCCCGGCGAACCTCTCGCGCAGCAGCTCCTTCTGCCGCGGGACGTCCCGGTAGTGGTAGTCGAGCTGCTCCGGCGTCCTGAACAGGAAGAGCGCCCGCGCGTCCGGCAGGTGGGCGGCGCTGTAGAGCCCGGCCATCCGGTCGACCCCGGCGACGCCCTCCATCCGCTGGTCGAGCCCGAGGAAGTCGGGGACGGACACGACGGCCAGGTAGGCACCGATCCAGGCGGAGAAGCGCGATTCCGGCCCGAAGACCAGCCGCCGGACGTTCGAGTGCAGCCCGTCGGCCCCGATCACCAGGTCGAACCGGCGGGCGGGGCCGCGCTCGAAGGTCACCTCGCCGTCGTCGGAGATCGACGTGATCGAGTCGCCGAAGACGTACTCCACGTGGTCGCGGGTGGCGTCGTAGAGGATCTCGCTGAGGTCGTCCCGCATGATCTCGACGTGGCGGTCGGAGATGGCCGTGAACACCCTGCGGAGCTCCAGCTCCACGGGACGCTCGTCGCCCTCCCTGTACATGGTGAGCCGGTCGGTGCCCGTCTTCCTGTCCAGGATCCGGTCGAGCACGCCCATCTTCTCGACGATGTCCATCGCGGGCCTGAACAGGTCGATCGCGTGCCCGCCCGTCTTGCGGAGCACGGGAGCCCGTTCGACGACGGTGACCGTGAAGCCGTACCTGTCGAGCCAGTACGCCAGGGCGGGTCCGGCGACGCTGGCGCCGGAGATGAGGATCCGCATGGCTGACACCTCCTTACTTAACGGATGGTAAGTCGGCTCGACAGCATCGCACAAGGGCTTACTTAACGATAGGTAAGGGATAGGCTGGTGTCGTGGCCAGGCAGACAGACACCAAGGCGCGCATCCAGGCGGTGGCGCGTGAGCTGTTCGTCCAGCAGGGCGTGCAGAACACCAGCCTGCGCCAGATCTCCGACCGGCTCGGCATCACCAAGCCCGCCCTCTACTACCACTTCGCCTCACGCGACGACCTGGTGAGGAGCATCGTCCAGCCGATGGTCGAGGACGTGGAGCGGTTCGTGGCGGGGCGCGAGCCCGGTGACCCCCGCACGCTGCTGGAAGACTACTTCGACCTGATCTGGCGGCATCGCGAGGTGATCGTCATGGTGGTGCGGGAGATGTCCACGCTGGCCTACCTCGACCTGGGCGAGCGCATGTTCGACTGGCGGCGGCGGCTCATCACGCTGCTGCTCGGCGAGGAGATCACGCAGGCGGCGCACATCCGCGCGACGGTGGCGCTCGGCGGGATGGCCGACTGCGCGGTGGAGTACGCCCACCTGCCGCTGGACGAGGTCAAGGACGTGGCCGTCGAGGCGGCCGCGGCGGCGCTGGGACTCCCCGGCCCCGCCTGACGGCCGCGTGTCAGACGGCGATGTAGAGGTCGGCGCCGTCCCTGTGGTGCACCTCGAGGTCGGTGGTGAACGCGCGGCCGGGGGCGGCGCCCGACTCGGTGTGACTCCACACCTGCTGCCACGCCTCCACGATCGCCTGCGGCAGCTGCCCCCGCGCCTCGATCCGCAGCGACTTGGCCGCGGGCACCCGCACCGCCACCATCCCCTCGGGCAGCCTCGGCACGGTCCGCACGCCGATGCCGACGATCTGGGTGTACGCGCCGTTGTGGTCGCTCTCGTAGTCGGTCAGGACGGCGTACAGGTTCTCGTCGAGGCGCCCGGGCACGTGCGCGAACGCCCCCGGCGCGCCCGCCCGCTGCCACAGCGCGGGCAGCTTGGCCCTGGCCGGCTCTCTCTCCTCGGCGTTCGTGGTGCGCACGGCGAAGCCGACCACCGTCAGCTCGTCGCGATCTGTGACCTCCACAGGTCCTCCATCCCCCATAAGTTTCCCGGCCGATCATAAGGCCACCAGAAACGGGAAACCCCCCTGTTGACCTGTCAGCACATAAGATGGACGAACGTGAAGTTTCTTAATGGCCTGGAGCCTCAGTACGACCTGACCTACAGCGACGTGTTCATGGTCCCGTCGCGGTCCTCGGTCGGTTCCCGGCTCGAAGTCGATCTCTCGACGCACGACGGCACGGGCACCACCATCCCCGTCGTCGTGGCCAACATGACCGCGGTCGCCGGGCGCAGGATGGCCGAGACCGTGGCCAGGCGCGGCGGCATCACCGTGATCCCGCAGGACATCCCCATCGACGTGGTGACCGACGTGGTCGACTGGGTCAAGAAGCGCGATCTCGTGCACGACACCCCGCTCACGCTCACCCCGCACGACACCGTCGGCGAGGCCCTGCAGCTGCTGCCCAAGCGGGCGCACGGCGCGGTCATCGTGGTCGACTGGGAGAACCGGCCGGTCGGCGTCGTGACCGACGCCGACTGCCAGGGCGTGGACATGTACACGCAGCTCTCCCAGGTGATGTCGAGCGAGCTGCTGACGCTGCCCGCCGGTCTGGAGCCGCGCCAGGCGTTCGACCGGCTGCACGAGGGACGCCACCGCCTCGCCCCCATCGTCGACGGCGACGGCCGCCTGGTCGGCATCCTGACCAGGACGGGCGCCCTGCGCGCCACCCTCTACCGTCCGGCGCTCGACGCCCGGGGCAGGCTGCGCATCGCGGCGGCCGTGGGCGTGAACGGCGACGTGACGGCCAAGGCCAAGGAGCTGCTGGAGGCCGGGATCGACTGCCTGGTGGTCGACACCGCGCACGGGCACCAGGAGAAGATGGTCTCGGCGCTGCGGGCCGTACGCGCCCTCGCCCCGGACGTCCCTCTCGCCGCCGGAAACGTCGTGACAGCTGAGGGCGTGCGGGATCTCGTGGCCGCCGGAGCCGACATCCTCAAGGTCGGCGTCGGCCCCGGCGCCATGTGCACCACCCGGATGATGACCGGCGTCGGACGTCCGCAGTTCTCCGCCGTCCTGGAGTGCGCCACCGAGGCGCGGCGGCTCGGACGGCACGTCTGGGCCGACGGCGGCGTCCGCCACCCGCGCGACGTCGCGCTCGCGCTGGCGGCGGGAGCGGCCAACGTGATGATCGGCTCCTGGTTCGCCGGGACGTACGAGTCGCCCGGCGACACCCGCACCGACGCCGACGGGCGCAAGTACAAGGAGAACTTCGGGATGGCGTCCGCGCGGGCGGTGCGGCTGCGCACCGCCGACGACAGCGCGTTCGAACGGGCCAGGAAGGCGCTGTTCGAGGAGGGCATCTCGACCTCGCGCATGTACCTGGACCCGCAACGTCCCAGCGTGGAGGACCAGATCGACGCGATCGTGGCCGGGCTGCGCTCCTCCTGCACGTACGCGGGGGCGGGGAACCTGGAGGAGTTCCACGAGCGCGCGGTGGTCGGCATCCAGAGCTCGTCCGGTTACACCGAGGGCATGCCTCTCCACCAGAGCTGGTGACGGGGATCGGGCGGGCGGTCGTGGTCACCGCCGCGACGCGCCCGGTGAGCAGGAACTCGGCGGGAGAAGGGGCCACCATGGACGATGGCGATATCCCGACCGCATAGAGTCGTCGGGTCCATTCACATCGTCCACAGGAGCACTTCGTGGCACTCGAAAAGCCGGAGATCGACTTCCCGGGGGGCAACCCGCCCGCCGACCTGGAGATCGTCGACATCACCGAGGGCACCGGGCCCGAGGCCAAGCCCGGCCAGAACGTCAGCGTCCACTACGTGGGCGTCGCCTTCTCCACCGGCGAGGAGTTCGACGCGTCCTGGAACCGCAACCAGCCCTTCGAGTTCCCGCTGGGCGGCGGCAAGGTCATCGCGGGCTGGGACCGCGGCGTGGCGGGGATGAAGGTGGGTGGCCGGCGCCAGCTGATCATCCCGCCGCACCTGGGCTACGGCAACCGCGGCGCGGGCGCCCGTATCAAGCCGGGCGAGACCCTCATCTTCGTGGTCGACCTCCTCGGAGTCAGCTGACCCGCGGGCGGGCCCATTCCAGGCCCGCCCAGTCCCGCGACGGCGGTCGGTTCCGGGAGTTGGTCGTGCGGCCGGAGTCCATCACGCGGTCGGCGCGACAGGAAAGAATGTACGAAATCTCGGCGCGGTGAGGCACGATAGGCGTGTGCTACTGATCGACGTGGTCCGGGTCTCCGAGGCGGTGACGCGGACGTCCGCCAGGCTCGGCAAGGTCGGCCACCTCGCCGAGTTGCTCGGCCGGGTCGGCCCCGACGAGGCGGAGATCGCCATCTCCTACCTGTCGGGCGAGCTGCCGCAGCGCCAGATCGGCGTGGGCTGGCGCACCCTGCAGGAGCTTCCCGAGCCCAAGCTGATCGCCACCGCCACGCTCAGCACCGTCGACGAGCAACTCACCCGCATCAAGGCGATCTCCGGGCAGGGCTCACAGGCGGCCCGCAAGAGCGCCGTCACCCAGCTGTTCGCCGGTCTCACCAGCCAGGAGCAGGCGTTCATGCTCCGCCTGCTCGGCGGCGAGCTGCGTCAGGGCGCGCTCGACGGCGTGATGATCGAGGCGATCGCCAAGGCGTCAGGCGCGCCGTCGGCGGACGTCCGGAAGGCGCTGACGCTGCGCGGCTGGCTGCCCGCGGTCGGGGCGGCGGCGCTGGCCGGCGGGGTGGAGGCGCTGCGCGCGTTCCGGCTCGAGGTCGGGCGGGCGGTCTCCCCCATGCTCGCGGGCAGCGCGCCGAACGTCGCCGCCGCGCTGGAGAAGGCCGGCGTGCCCGCGGCTCTGGAGTGGAAGCTCGACGGCGTACGGGTCCAGGCGCACCGCTCGGGTGACGAGGTGAAGGTCTTCACCCGCACCCTCGACGACATCACCGCGCAGGTGCCCGAGCTGGTCGAGGCGGTGCTGGGGCTGCCGTCCGGCGATCTGGTGCTCGACGGCGAGGTGCTCGCGCTGCGTCCCGACGGCCGCCCGCACCCGTTCCAGGTGACGGCGAGCCGCGCCACCAGCCGGACCAACGTGTCGCGGCTGCGCGAGGAGACTCCGCTGAGCGTCTTCTTCTTCGACGCGCTGCGCGTCGGCGGCGCCGACCTGCTCGACCTGCCCTACTCCCAGCGCCAGGAGGTGCTCGCGCGCACGGTCCCGCAGGCCCTTCTGACGCCTCGGCTCGTCACGTCCGACGTGGCGGAGGCGGAGAAGTTCTTCACCGACGTGGTCAGGGCCGGGCACGAGGGGCTGGTCGTCAAGTCCCTGGCGTCGCCGTACGCGGCGGGCCGCAGGGGCGCCGGGTGGATCAAGGTGAAGCCGCGGCACACGCTCGACCTGGTCGTCCTGGCCGCCGAATGGGGTCACGGCCGCCGTCAGGGCAAGCTGTCCAACCTCCACCTGGGGGCGCGCGACACCGAGGGCGGCGGGTTCGTCATGCTCGGCAAGACCTTCAAGGGGCTGACGGACGAGCTGCTGGCCTGGCAGACAGAGCGCTTCCTGGAGCTGGCCGACGGGCCGACAGAGGAGTGGATGGTGCGGCTCCGTCCCGAACTGGTGGTGGAGATCGCCTTCGACGGGGTGCAGCGCTCGCCCCGCTACCCGGGCGGGATGGCGCTGCGTTTCGCACGCGTCCTGCGGTATCGCCCGGACAAGCGTCCCCAGGACGCCGACACGGTGGAAACCGTCCGCTCCCTCATGCTCTAGACGAGCGTCCGCGCCTCCGCGAGAGAGCGCGATCTTCACGACCCATACGCATGCGGTATGGAAGTCGTCGTTTTACCAGAATCCGGTAGATCCACGGCGTACCGTGGGAGTTCTGGGCAATCTTGTTACTTAAGTGATATATGTCACTGAACGTCCTATTAACTTGCCTTTACCTGCAGTTTGTCCCGTATTGTCCACGTCGCGAGGGCTCCCCCGCCCTCGCTCTCGGGAACGGCCGACGCACGCCCCCACTTCTGTCCCCGTCCTGGCCTTCCCCGTCCTGTCCCCTAATTAGGACCGTGGTTCCCTTGGGCCAGCACTCCCGCAAGCCGTCACGTCCCAATCCGGCCGAGCGCGCGACCGGTCATTCCAAGCGCCGATGGGTCACCGTCGCGGCCGGCGCCGCCGTCGTCGCGGCCGCGTCCACCACCGCCTGGGCCGCCGTCGCCAACGACGACACCCCCAGGTCGACGACGGCACTGGACCTCGCCGCCCCCTCCCCCGCGACCCCCGAACCCTCCACCCCGGCGCCCACCGGCTCCGCGACGCCCAGCCCCGCGACCCCGTCCGCTGCCTCCAAGCCCTCCCCCAAGCCGTCCCCCAGGACGTCCTCCGCGCCCAAGCCGCCGAACGGGGCCCTGCCGAAGGCCGTCAAGACGGAGCAGACGCGGGCGCCCAAGAAGGCCGAGCCGGCCAAGCCGAAGACCCGCGTCCTGTCGTCGGGCACCTGCGGCGCCTCCTACTACGACGAGGGCCAGATGACGGCCAGCGGCGAGCGCTTCGACCCGTCGGCGATGACGGCGGCCCACAAGTCCCTGCCGATGGGCAGCAGGGTCCGTGTCACCAACCCGTCCAGCGGCGAGTCGGTCACGGTCCGCATCAACGACCGCGGCCCGTACATCGGGGGCCGCTGCCTGGACCTCTCCGCAGCCGCCTTCAAGTCCATCGGCAGCATCAGCGCGGGCGTCATGACGGTCAAGTACGAGGTCCTCGCCCGCTGACGTCCCCTGACTGCCCATAAGGACAGCCCTCCCGAGCCGCAGCACAACGCCCGACGCCGCGCCCCCGAGCCGCAGCACAACGCCCGACGCCGCCGCGCCCCCCGAATGGCACAGAGACGACGTGCGAAGGCGGTCAGGATCTGCCGAACGGCACATGGCCGCCGCCCTGTCGGGGGCAGGACGCTGGGCATATGACAACGATCACTGTTCGATCCCCTCGCACGCGCCGGGCGGTGTGGCCCGCGTACGCGGCGGCGGTGTGGTCGCTCGGATACGGCACGCTGGGCCTGTCGTGGGCGCTGGGCGCGCCGGGCTTCCCGTGGGGCCGGAGCGATCCCGACCCCGACGGCGCGCTGTCCATCCTGGCGGGGCTCGACCCCACCCCCGGCGGCTGGTGGATCGCCGGTTTCGGCCTGGTCTGCACGGTCACCGCTCTGGCGCTGACCCGGATGAGCGGGCGCGTGCCGCTGCGCCTCACACCCCTGTTCCTCGCCTGGCCCCTCGCCGCGCTGCTGGCCGTCGTGATTCCCGACTCCCGCGTCATGATGGGCCTGGCGTACACGCCGCTGCTGCTGGTCGCGCCGCTCGCCGGTTGGAGCCTCGGTGGCGTCCAGCTGTCCGATGCCTGGCCCTGGCCCGTCCTCAACCAGCTGCTCTGCGTGCTCGGCGGGCTGCTCCTAGCGGTCGGCGCGGTCGCCTACCAGCGGCGCTGCCGGGACGCGTGCGCCGGTTGCGGGCGTACCGACGAGGACGGCTGGACGTCCCCCGCCGCGGCGGCCCGCTGGGGCCGCGTCGCCGTCTACGTCGCCGTCACGGTCCCGCTCGTGTACTGCGCGACCCGATGGAGCTGGGCTCTGGACATCCCTCTCGGGGTGAGCAAGGAGTTCCTCGACGAAGGCGCCAAGGACGCTCCCGGCATCTGGCTGGCCGGTGCTTACCTGGCCACCTTCGGCGCGGGCGGCGGCCTGCTCACACTCGGGCTGACGCAGCGCTGGGGCGAGATCTTCCCCCGCTGGATCCCCGGCCTGCGCGGCAGGCGGGTGCCGCCGCTGCTCGCCATCGTCCCGGCCACCCTGGTCGCGATCGTCATCACCGTGGCGGGCCTGACGTACATCCGCCAATCGCTCGCCGGACGCTTCCTTCTGTCCGAATGGGGCGCCTGGCTGCCGGAGACGTTCTGGCCGATCTGGGGTGGCGCCCTGGCCACCGCCGCCCTCGCTTACCACCTGCGCAGGCGCGGCCGTTGCCGCCGCTGCGGGCGCAGCTGATCGGAGCCTCGGCCGCCGACGTCACAAGCGGTCGCGCACCTCCGCCGGCTCGCGCACCTCCGCCGGCTCGCGCGCCCCCGTCGGCTCGCGCGCCCCCGTCGGGCCCTGGGCAAGGGCCTGGGGCCGTCGGGCCCCATCACGCGAGGTCACTTGATCAGGCGGACCGTCAAGGGGTAGCGGAAGGAGTTCTCCGAGAGGGCGGAGATGCCTCCAGCGATGGACAGGACGAAGGCGGCCACCCAGATGACCGGGATGAGCACGATGCCGACGAGCGTGAACGGCAGCAGGATGGTGGCGCCCAGGACCGTGAGGTGGAAGTTGAGGGCCTCCACCGCGTGCTGCTTGATGTAGGGCGAGGTCTTGGCCCCCGTCAGCAGCAGGATCAGCGGGCCGACGATCGGGAAGCCGACCACGGTGAGCAGGTGGGCCAGGGAGGCGCCGAGACGTTCGTTGCTCTCCGTAGGCGCATCCGGACGGGCGGGCGGCGGTGCCGGGTAGATGCGCGGGGCAGGGCGGGTGCCGTACAGCTCCGTCATGATGGGCGTCAGGTCACCGTGCGTACGCGCGGTCATCGCGCGTTCCAGGCGCTCGTCGAACTCGAGCTTGTCAAAGCGGCCCTCAGCGTAGGCGGCCTTGACGTGCTCCACGACATGCTCGCGGTCCTGGTTGGTGACGCGCAGGTGAGCCGGCGGCATCTGTCCCGGGCCCGGGGGTGTGGGTACCCCAGCCATAACAGTCATGCCTCTCCTTCGGTTCGGGCAGTCAACGTCCATACTGCGTCCGCGCGAAACGGCGTGGCCATCGGGACTATCCCGGATGTATCCCCTAGATCACCCCGACGCGCGGCGGCTCTTGGCGGTATAAAAAGGATCCATGAGATGGCGAGACCGCTACGGCATCCGGCGACTGCGGGGTGCGAAGGTCGCAAAGTTCGACCGTGAGGCGACGGACGCCGACATCGAAGCCCTCATCGACTTCGCCCGGTCGCGGCGTGGCGTCGAGTTCTACGTCGAGCCGGAGACCTTCGCGACCGACACGACCGCGGTCGCGGTGGCTGACGACGGCGAGTGGACCAGGCGCAGGGTGGGCTCCCCCGCCGTGATCCACAAGGTCGCCCGCGACCTTGCCCTGCCGGTCTACGACGTGCAGCTCACCGGGTACCCGGCGCGCATGCGCGCCTACAACGAACGCCGTCGCCGTGAGGCGAACGGTCAGCAGGACTGACTCACCGACCGCCCTGCTGTGCAGGACGTGGGCGGTCAGGCCTGCGGTGCGTTCTGCGCCTTTCGGGACAGACGGTCGCGGACCCAGCCGAGGACCGACGGCCCGCCGGCGAAGCACCACAACGCGATCACCGGGTCGCAGATGGCGCAGCCGAAGGAGGATTGTTCGGCGAAGGGCAGGATGGGGGCGCCCTTGAGGTGGTGGATGACGTCCCAGGCGGTGTGGAGCAGCCAGCCGATGCCGATCCAGGTCCAGCTGTTGAGCCCGCGGTAGGCGACATAGGTCATGACGACGGGCAGGACGAACTCCCAGTAGCCGAGACCACCGCCGCTGAGGTAGGCGGCGCCCGCGCCGGCGACCGTCACGGCGTTGACGAGGCGCCGGTGCGGCTCGGGGATCAGGGAGATGAGGGTGACGGCGATCAGGCCGATCACGATCGGCATGAAGATGGACATGGGAGGGTGTGCTCCGTTCTGAGGTTGGGGTGCTTCCGATTGACGTGAGCCCGCTCGGCCGCCTTGTTCCGCACACGCAGGGCCGACCCTCCGCCGATCCCTGGCAGCCAGGCCGCTCCTTTCGTTTCGCAGCGCAAGGCTAGACCGGGCGTCGACCGGCACCCCATGGGCTGAATCGACAATGTCCAACGGATTCCCGCCACTCGCCACCACCAGCGAAGAACGGGCGAGCCAACGCCTTGGCCTGGCCATTCGCTGTTGGCGAGTTCCCGTTCACCGTGTCTCCATAAGCACGCTCGTCGAGGCGGTGGCGGCGGCAAGAAGGCTGACGGTCGCGGTGGCGGGGTGACGGCGGCGGTTCTGGGGGCCTGCGGTGCGCAACGCGGCTGCCTGGTGAGACGGCCGGGCGGCGACTGGCCGGGACCGAAGGCGAGCATCATCACTCGAAGGGACGGCCCGTGCTGGGCGAGCCTCCACAGGGTGGGCCTCCACAGGGCAGGCTTCCGCGGGGCGGCCCGGGCTGGGCGGCCCCGCGCGTAGACCTCGTGGAGTCAGGAGAGCGCGGCCTCGTCGGCAGCCTCGTCCTCAGGGGTCCACACCGTTTCCGGGGGGTTGGCCAGGTGCCAGCGCACCGACTCGGCGACCCGCAGCGCCGGGTCGGCTGGCGCCCAGTCGAGCAGGGCCTGTGCACGGGCCATCGAGAACAGCAGGTGCTGGGCGGGTGCCCGCGTCAGCGCCAGGTCGGCGGGAAGCGCCTCCTCGGGAACCCGTACCAGCTCGGCCTCGGATGCCGCCGCGTCCAGGATCTGGCGGAACCACGTCCAGATCGTGACCGTGCTGGTCTCGCCCAGGTTGACGGCCGTCCCGTCAGCGGCACGGCAGTCCAGCGCGGCGAGCACCCCCTTGGCGAGATCGTCGACGTGCCCTTTCGTCCACAGCAGGTTCGCCGCCCCCACGGGGATGCGTCGCCGCCCCGCCCGGAGCCGCCGCAGGATCGGCTCCTCCCTGCGCTGCCAATCGTGCGGGCCGTAGATGAGCGGGAGCCTCAGCACGACGGCTCCTCTGGGCAGCCAACGTTCCTCCACGTCGAGCTTGTCGTAGTCATCGGGCACCCCGTCGTAACCTGCGCCGCGGTGGGGGTAACGCTCTCGCCGCAGCGGCGACTCCTCGGTCAACGGCAACGCCGCCACGGGACGTCCGCTCATCAGGCCGGTGTACGCCTCGTACACGTCCTGGCTGGACAGCACCACCGTGGGCACCTCGGGCAGGACCGGCAGCACCACCTCAACGTCCGCGCCGGTGAGCGCGTGGGTGTCGATCACGGCATCGGGAGCGAAGTCCTTGATCTGCGCGGCATGTCGCGGCAGATCGTGGCGTTCGGTGCGCAGATGGGTGCCCGGCACCTCTGGCGCCGACCGGGGCGATCCTCTGTGCGCGATCATCACCTCGTCGCCTCGTTCGGCGAGCCGCTCGGCCACGCGGCGGCCGAGGAACCAAGTGCCGCCAAGCATGAGAACTCTCATACCGGCAGCCTGCCGCACACCGAAGGCCCGTCAGGCGGCCACGGGTCTCTCCTCGTCCAGCAGGGCGACCAAGGGGAGCAGCCAGGCGGCGTGGGGCGGGCCCATGGCGGTGTCGAGTTCGGCGGGGGTGGGGAGACGACCTCGGAGGATGCGCGGGGAGAGCAGGTGGTGCAGGGCGTGCGTGAGCAGGTTGGCCATCGAGTAGCCGGGGTTGATCGTCAGGGCGCGGTCGAGGGCGATGGTGGCGAGGATGCTGTCGCCCCCACGCCACGACGCCATGGCGAGGAGTGACGCGACCGGCGGGATGAAGCGCGGCTCCAGGCGGCGGGTGAGGTCTTTCCAGAACGGGACGTGGGATTCGTCCGTGAGGGTCCAGGCTTCGTCCCGGATTCTGATGATTGCCAGGTCCAGGCCGAGCTTGGCTGCTTCGCCGTCGTCGAGGCGTCCGCCCGAGGCGTGGCTGGCGAGCGCTGTTCTGACTCTGGCCAGGCCGTCGGTGACGAAGTCGGTGGCGAAGGCGTCGGTGTCGGGGGCTGCTGCCAGCGTGGCTCGGATGTCGGCCACGGCTTCGGCTGTCGCTCGGCGCATGGCCAGGCGGACGGGGCCGGAGGCGGGGGCGATCGTGCGTTCGAGGGTCTGGCGGTCGGGGAGGGCGACCAGGCCGCGTACCGTGGCTTCGGCGGCGACGTGGCTGGTGGCGACGTCGTACGGCGTGCCTTCGGGCGGGCAGCAACGGGCGAGGCCGCACACGTACGACCAGTAGCGGCCCTCGTGGGCGCGCAGGGCCTCTTCGACCTCCACCTCGGCGCGGGCCGCGAGGAGCCTGGCCTCGTCGACCGCGGGGGTGACCCGCTCCCCTGGGCCGTAGCCGACGACGACGGCCTGGGTGATGCCCTCCCTGTCAAACAGAGGGGCCAAGGGGGCCAGCGCGCCTGGTGGGAGTGGCAGGTTCCAGCGGGTCGCCACCCTCGCCTCTCCCTCGGCCAGCCCGATGACGATGAGGCTGTCGTCGGGGTGAAAGCCGACGAGGTACGGCACGGCGGCCAGGACGTCGGCGGGGCTGGACAGGGTGAGGCAGGGTTCGGAGGTCGTCATGGGCACGAGGGTGCCCGCAGCCGCTCTGGTCCGGCGCGCCGGAACCGCGTTCTGTGGAAAACGTTGGACTATCCACAATCAGGGGGTTGATCTGGGGTTTTACGGCTACGCTGCCCCGTCTTGCGACAGTTGGCCGGTGGCTTTCGTCTTCGCCCGTCAGTCCTCATCCACGGCGTACCGCAGGTAGAAGTCGGGCTTGGCAAGCAAGCGCCGCCAATCATCGACCAACCGAAGGTTATGCCGGGATCACATCGCCAGTCGTACCCGGACGGAGGCCGCCGTCGAGGGCGGTGCCCCCAACTCTTCGACGGGTATGTCGACGGCAGGCTGAGTGGTGAGACTGGCGCGTTCGATCCGATCGAGGCGGAACCACCGGATGGCCTCGCGGCGGTGGCAGCGCGCCACGAGGAACCAGTGCCCGGCCGTGAACGCGAGCAGCTGGGGGTCAACCCGGCGCGTCGTTGGCGTACCGTGACGATCGCGGTAGCGCAGCGAAAGGACCTTGCGCTCCTGAAGGGCCTGTTCGATCGCGTTGCGTCGGCGCGAATCAGCTGCCTCGGCAGTGCTGTGGTCGATCCAGATGCGCTCGGTCAAGTCGTCCGCGTGCCGCCGCGCCTGCGGGTCCATCACCGCCAGCACTTTCACCAGGGCAGCTCGGGCCTGCCTGTCGAATGGTTGTCCACGGTGTGCTGCGATCGCCGCAGCGAGCGCGGAGGCTTCGGCGGCGGTGAAGTTCACCGGCGGCAGGGTGGCGGCACGATCGACGACGTATCCGCCGTTCCGGCCCGTGCGTGCCCAGACTGGGAACCCGCCCTGTTGCAGAGCGGAGATGTCGCGCTTGACGGTGCGGACACTGATCTCGAATGCGGTGGCGAGCTGTTCGGCAGTGCGGCCGCGGGGACCGGCACGGCGGAGCTCTTCGCGGATCGCGTAGAGCCGGTCGGTGCGGTTCATCCATGAATGGTGCCATAACGGTGACATCCAGCGCCTCCAGAATCGGAGCATGACACAGCCGCGAGAACCCATCCTGTTGTTGAGCGGCGCCGGTCTTCCCGTCTGGATCTGGGATCAGGTGCGCGAAGAACTGGCCGCATCGCACCGGACGGCCGTCGCTGAGCGACCGCGTCATGATCGCGCTTCGCTCACGGAATACGCCGCCGCGGCACTGGATTCGGCACCGTGGGAGCGATTCGCGGTCGTCGCGCACTCCAGCGGCGGGACTGTCGCAGCGGAAATCGTCACCCTCGCACCTGACCGGGTGGGCGCGTTCCTGGCCGTCACGGCCGTCGTGCCGAAGCCGGGACGCAGCTTCGTCGCGTCGATGCCGTTGCCGAACCGGCTCGTGCTGAGCCTGGCGATGCGACTGGCCGGCACCCGACCGCCCGACGCCGCCATCCGGCGAGGCGTGGCCGGCCGGGTCGACGCGGAGACGGCCGATCGCATCGTGGCGGAGTTCAACCCCGAGTCTGTGCGTCTCTACCGGGACACGCCCCAAGGCGGCGGTTTTCCCGAACGTCGAGGCTACCTCTCCACCAGCCAAGACGCTGCGCTCCCGATCGGACTGCAACAGCGATTCGCGCGCAACCTCGACACGAACTGGAATGAATCCCTCGACAGCGGACACCTACCCATGCTCGAAACGCCCGACGCTCTCGCCCGGCGAATCGAGGACTTCCTCGCCAACAGACCCAGTTGACCGAGAGTCCGGACGACGCTAGGCCGATCACGACACCTGGGGCTGGACCGGCCTGAACCCATGAGGCATCGGAAAGATCGTGGACGAAGACGCAGAGGTTACTCGGCCTGAGGATGGGCGCGCAGCCCGTGGAAAGGTCACACGGAGGGCGCGGGACGGGTTCGACGCGACCCGGCGAGCGCGGTCAAGCGTGGGCCGGTGCGCGGGGTCAAGCGGGCAGAGACCGCGGGCGAGGTCGTCAGGCGAGTCGGTCGCGGACCAGGAGGGCGGCGCCCGCCACCGCCGCCGGCATCGCCGGCACCGCCACGAACGGCACCA
This sequence comes from Nonomuraea sp. NPDC000554, assembly GCF_040300065.1. Taxonomy (NCBI): domain Bacteria; kingdom Bacillati; phylum Actinomycetota; class Actinomycetes; order Streptosporangiales; family Streptosporangiaceae; genus Nonomuraea; species Nonomuraea sp. NPDC000554. Next base: position 98,793 of record NZ_JBEPDC010000020.1, read on the forward strand.
GGAACAGCAGGAACACCACGACCCCGAACCCCAGCGCCAGCCCCTTGTTCGCCCGCAGCAGCGCGAAGCGCTCCCGCCGCGAGCGTCCTCTGCGTTCCAGCGCCAGCATCGTCAGCTCGACCGTGAGGAAGAAGCCCGACACGGCCGCCCCGATCACCGGCACCACGGTCTGCCCGATCACCGGGACGAAGCCCAGGAAGAACAGCGGCACGGTGAACACCATCACCCAGCCCAGGGTCACGAGGCTGTCCCTGATCGACCGCGGCACCGTACGCCACCACGGCTGCTCCTCCACGTCGGGCAGCACGTCGACGGCGGCCGACAGCTTCTCGTAGAACGGCTCCCCGATGGCCAGGGTGAGCGCGGTGAACGTGAGTACCGCCAGCGCGAGGCCACCGAGGACCAGCGCGACCCCGATGAGGGTTCGGAAGGTCTCGCGCCAGGACCACGAGTCGGCGAACGGGGTCAGGAATTCGGCCAGGTCGGACGCGTTCGTCCCGAGTAAGACGAGCGCCACCACGTACACGGCGAACGCGATCAGCGCCGGGATCAGCCCGAACAGCCACCATCGGCCGTTCCTGGCGACCCATCCCAAGCCTTGCAGGAAGAACCCCACGCCCGCGGCGAAATCGCGCAAAGATCGCATGCCCGGCAGGCTAGCGCCAGAACGACGTCACCGCGTAGCCCAGTTCGCCGAACAGCTCGCGAACCAGCGGCAGCGAGATGCCGAGCACGTTGCCGTGGTCGCCCTCGATGCTCTCGACGAACCAGCCGCCGCGCCCGTCGAGGGTGAACGCCCCGGCCACCGCGAGCGGTTCGCCGGTGCCGACGTAGGCGGCGATCTCCTCGTCGGACGGCTGACCGAACCGGACCACGGTGGTCGCCACCTCGGCCACCTGCCTGCCGGCCGCCACGTCGATCACGCAGTGCCCGGTGACCAGCCGCCCCGTGCGCCCGCGCATGAGGCGCCACCGCTCGGCCGCCTCTTCCGGCGTGCTCGGCTTGCCGTAGGGCCTGCCGTCGAGTTCCAGGATCGAGTCGCAGCCGATGACCAGCCCCTCGTCGAGGCCGCTCGCGACCGCCGCCGCCTTGGCCTTGGCCAGCTCCAGGCTGAGCGCCGCGGGCGAGTACGCGGAGAAGGCCTCCTCGTCGACGCCGCTGACGATCACCTTGGGGTCGAGCCCGGCGCTGCGGAGCAGGGCCAGGCGGGCGGGGGAGGCTGAGGCCAGGACGATCACGGCCCCAGCTTACCGGTCACCACTCGGGGTGCGACGCCCGCTGTGGCTCGGCCCGGCCCTGCTGGGGCACGCTGGGCTGGGTTCCGCCGAAGATGCCGTCGAGCAGGTCGTCCAGCAGGTCTCCGAGGCGGCCGGGCAGCGCCGACTGCTCCCGGTGCAGCACGTCGGCCAGCGCTCCGGCGTCCATGCCGGTGGACGACGCCCGGTTCGCGAGCAGCGACATGATCATGGGTGCGAGCAGCAGCAACAGCTTCAGGATGGTGCCGGGGGCGACCCCCGCGAGCCGTGACAGCCCGGCCGCCGCCTGTTCGGTGCCCTGCCCGCCGAGGACGTGGCCGAGGATGCTCTGGCCGTCGCGCGACAACGAGGCGACGTCGGCGTTGAAGGGGTCCGCGTCGAGGTGCTCGTCGAGCGCGGCGCGCAGCGCTTCGGCACCCTCGGGGTACTCCGCGTTGCGCGCCATGCCGCCGATGATCGTGCCGGACGTCGCCTCGATCACCTTGCGGGCCGAGGCGACGTCGGTGCCGAGGAGCTCGGCGATCTGCTCCACGCCGGGGTCGCCCAATTGCGCGAGAAGCTCGTCATTCAGTGTCATGAGAGTCCCCCCGATCGTCGCCGGGAGACGTTCCCTCCACTAAACCGAGCTATATCCCAGGTTGTACTAATCTTCGGAAAACTTACCGTGGGCGGCCAGACCGGCCGCCGCGTACGCGCGGGCCTCGTCCAGGGTCTCGTGCTCGAGGAGCGCGACGACGATCGCGTCGAGCTTGTCGCGGTTCTCGCTGAGCACCTGCACCGCGCGCTCGTAGCACTCGTCGACGATCCGCCGGGCCTCCTCGTCCACGGTGGCGAGCGTGGCCGGGGACGCCTGCGGCTGCTGCCCGTCGCTGGGCAGAATCGTCAGCGGCCCGACCCGCTCCGACATGCCCCAGCGGCCGACCATGCCCCGCGCGATCATCGTGACCTGCTCCAGGTCGTTCTCCGCGCCGGTCGTGATCACGCCGAACACCACCTGCTCGGCCGCCATCCCGCCGAGCGCGCCGGTGATGCGTCCGCGCAGGTACTGCTCGTCGTAGGCGTAGCGGTCGGTGTCGGGCGTGGACAGGGTGACGCCGAGCGCCCGCCCGCGCGGGATGATCGAGATCTTCCTGACCGGGTCGGCGCCCGGCTGGAGCATGCCGAGCAGCGCGTGGCCCGCCTCGTGGAAGGCGGTGCGCCTGCGCTCCTCCTCCGGCATGACGATGCTGCGCGCCGCGCCGAGCTGGAGCTTCTCCAGCGCGTCGGCGAAGTCGGCGGCGCCGACCTTCTCCTTGCCGCGCTTGGCCGCCAGCAGCGCCGCCTCGTTGACGAGGTTGGCCAGGTCCGCGCCGGTCATGCCGGGCGTGGTCTTGGCGATCTGGTCGATGCTGACCTCGCCGTCGAGCGGGACGCTGCGGGTGTGCACCTGCAGGATCGCGGTGCGCCCCGCCGCGTCGGGCAGCCCGACCTGGACGGTCCGGTCGAAGCGTCCGGGACGCAGCAGCGCCGGGTCGAGGATCTCGGGACGGTTCGTCGCCCCGATCACGATCACGCCCTCGGCTCCGGAGAAGCCGTCCATCTCGGTGAGGATCTGGTTCAGCGTCTGCTCGCGCTCGTCGTGGCCGCCCAGGCCGCCCGCGCCGCCGCGGGCCCGTCCGATGGCGTCGATCTCGTCGATGAACACGATGGACGGCGCCACCTTGCGCGCCTCCTCGAACAGGTCGCGCACCCGGGACGCGCCCACGCCGACGATCATCTCGATGAACTCGGACGCGCTGGCGGAGAAGTACGGCACCTTGGCCTCGCCCGCGACGGCCCTGGCCAGCAGCGTCTTGCCGGTGCCGGGAGGCCCGGCGAGCAGCACGCCCTTGGGCAGCTTGGCGCCCAGCCTGCGGTACTTGTCGGGGTCCTTGAGGTAGTCGACGACCTCGACGAGCTCGTTCTCCACCTCGTCGATGCCGGCCACGTCCTCGAACGTGACGCGGACCTGGCCCGCCTCGACCGGCTTGGCCGCCTTGGACTTGCCGAGCCCGCCCAGCCCGCCGCCCATCATGCTGGCGCCGCGGCGCATGATCCAGATCCACAGCCCGGCCAGCAGCAGCACGGGCAGCAGCGACAGCAGCAGGTTGAGGAAGAAGCCGCGCCCGGAGTTGATCGGATCGGCCTTGATGTCGACCTGGGCCGTCTCGAGCCGCTGGTAGAGCTGGTCATGGTCGGCGAAGGCCGGGATCTCGGTGCGGAACTTCGTGTAGGAGGTGTTGCCGCTGTCGGGGTCCTTGGCCGCGGACTTCAGGTCGCCCTCGACCGACAGGCCGGTGGCGTAGATGTCCTTGACGTTCTTCGCGTTCACCTGCTTGGTGAACTCGGTGTAGGAGACGGTCTCGACCTGGCCGCTGTCGAAGAACGACGAGACCAGGAAGAAGGCCGCGTAGACGACGAGGAGCGTGATGACGAACCGCCACCAGTTGATCTTCGGACGGCCTCCGCCCGTCGAGCCCGGCAGCCCCTCCGCGCGCCACGGCGGCTTGGACCTGTCCTTGTCCCCTGCCTGCGGCGCTCCAGAGCGTTCCACGGCGTCACTCCCCCAACATCGCCGCAACCATGATCTCTAGCCTAGAACACGCATCCCGGAGATCACGCGCGTGATGTCGCGCCACCGGTTGCGCTGCGTGTCAGGTACTGAGACGAACGCCAGACCAGGCTTGCTCATTCCCCCGTCAAGGACGACCACCGCCGCGCGCGAGGCGTGCTTGCCGTAGTCGACCTGGTACAGAAGCATCCATCCGTCCTTGACGGGCTGCGAGGCGAGCCAGTGGATGCGCGAGCCCTCGGGGTGGTGGTTGAGGGTCCAGCGGGCGGCCAGGAGCGCGGTGTCGCGCGGCGACTTCTGCTTCTCGATCGGCAGCGGGCAGGTGACGAACGTGCCGCGCAGCACCTTGCCGCGCTCCTTGCGCAGCACTTGCTTGGTGGTGAACGGCGCGGCTCCCGACACCTTCCACGGCTTGCCCAGCTTCGGGACGAGCAGGCCGGTCCGCTCGTCCTTGTAGAAGCGCTTGCCAGTGGCGCGCAGGTGCAGCCGCCTGACCTTGCCCGACAGCCGGGGCACGCGGGCGTCGGCGTACAGGGCCTCCATGGCGGTGTATCCGGGGGCGAGCGACGTGCCGGGCGTGGGCGTCGCCCGTGGAGCCGGGTCACTGGGGGACGGCTCGACCGCCGTGGGCCCAGTAGTGGGCCCAGTAGTGGGCGCAGTAGTGGGCCCAGTACTTGGCGCAGTGGTGGGCGGCGCGGACGAGGACGGCAGGGCCGATGGCGCGGCGATCGGCCCTGCGGCGGCCTCGTCCGGCCGCGACGGGAGCGCCAGGACGACCGCGACGGCGGCGACCGCCAGCGCGGCGAGGACGGCGAGCCCCCGGTAGACGTCCCGCATCCGCAGATCGCCGATGCGGGACCGACGAGGTCGTGGAGCCGGCCTGTTGGCGGTTGTCACAGGGGCACCTTTGGTCCCATCTTCCCCATCGAGCACGATCGGGAGCGTACGACAAATCCCGCCATTCCGCTCATGAAGCGACCGAAGTGTCATCATGGCTCCGTGGAACAGGTGGAACTCCGATTCGATCACGCCTCGCGGGCGGCGCAGACGCACACGAACCTCTCAGCCCTCCGGCGTGACGAGACCGGCCTCTGGCTCGCCGGCGACGAGACCGCGACCATCGAGCACCTCGCCTGGGACGGTGCGGTCTTCGCAGGTCAGCGTACCTTTCACCTGGGCGACTACGTGCGGCTTCCCGCCGGGCGCGAGGACGAGGCCGACATCGAGGGCCTGGCCAGAGCCGACGGCCACCTGTGGGCGGTCGGCTCGCACAGCCTCAAGCGCAAGCGGGTCAAGTCGAAGGACCCCGCCAAGGCGGCCAGGCGGCTGGCGACCGTGGTCAGGGAGGAGAACCGCTTCATCCTGGCCAGGCTCCCGCTGGACCCGGCGTCCAACGCGCCGCTTCCCGGCGCGGTCCTGTCAGGCGCGGACAACGTCGCCGCCCAGCTCGCGGACGACGAGCACCTGGCGCCGTTCCTGGCGCTGCCCGGCAAGGACAACGGGCTCGACATCGAGGGCATCGCGGTGCTGGGCGAGCGGGTCTACCTGGGCCTGCGCGGGCCGGTGCTGCGCGGCTGGGCGGTGGTGCTGGAGCTGCGTCCCGAGGAGAGCGAGGCCGGCCGGTTGCGGCTGCGCAGCCCGTACCGCAAGCACTTCCTGGACCTGGGCGGGCTCGGTGTGCGGGACCTGTGCCCGCATGAGGGGGACCTGCTGCTGCTCACCGGCCCGAGCATGGACCTCGACGGCCCGGTGCGGGTGATGCGCTGGCGGGTGGCGCGAAGCGGTGACCTGGTGCCCGCCGACAAGCTGGAGACGGTCGCCGAACTGCCCCACGGCATCGGCTGCGACCACCCGGAGGGGCTGGCCGTGGTGGGCGAGGACAGGTTCATGGTGGTGTACGACAGCCCGTCGCCCGCCCGGATCACGGCCGCCGGCGGCGTGCTGGCGGACGTCTTCCCCCTCTAGGGGCTCTCAGGAGCTGGCGACCCGCCCGTACAGCCAGGGCGCGTCGGCGACGAACGTGCACGAGCCGGGCTCGATCTCGGTGAACCCGGCGTCGCGCACCACCGGCAGGCCGGCCGCGACCTTCTCCGCGAAGCCGGCCTCCGTCGCGGTGCGCACGGACACCGACAGGCCGTGGGCCCGCCAGGCTGCGCGCTCGTCGCTGTCGCTGGCCCACCAGGCGAGCTGCGCGGCGTGCCCGGCCTGGGCCATGGCCTTGCCCGCGGACATCTCCAGCCCGGGATTGGCGTACAGGACCGGCGACGCGGCCGGGGCGGGCTCGCGGGTGTCGGCCAGTTCGGTGCCGCCCACCTGCAACCGGGCGAGGTCGCGCGGCCAGGCGTCGAGCGGCACCGGCGGGTACACCCGCACCTCGGCCGTGCGATGCTCGACGGTGCGGCCCGGCAGGGCGAGCGCCCGGCGCCACTCGGCGCCCCTGGCCCTGCGCACCACCTTGCGGATCTTGCCGGTGGACTGCCAGGCGTCCACCTCGCCCGCCCACTCGCCGGGGTCGTCGAGCAGGCTCAGCACGGCCATCGCGGACGCCTCCAGCGCGTCGGTGCGCTCGGGCGGCGTCGCCCTCTCGATCCTGACCACGAGCGGCAGGACCATCAGTTCTGTGTCGTTCATCGCGCTCTAGCATGCCCGATGGCCAGTGACATGCCGGTGGCCAGGATGCACAGCGCACCGGCGCCGTACCAGGCGAGGTCGTAGGCGCCCAGGTGGTCGCGGGCGAGCCCGGCCCCGACGGCGGCGATGGCGGCGCCGACCTGGTGCGAGGCGAACACCCAGCCGAACACCACCGCGCCGTCCGCGCCGTAGACGCGGCGGCACAGCGCCACCGTCGGCGGGACGGTCGCCACCCAGTCCAGGCCGTAGAAGACGATGAAGATGAGCATGCTGGGCTCGGTGGTGGCCGCGAACAGGCTGGGCAGCACCATCAGCGACAGCCCGCGCAGCCCGTAGTAGACGCCGAGCAGCACCTTCGGGTCCATCCTGTCGCTGAGCCAGCCCGAGGCCACCGTGCCCGCGATGTCGAAGATCCCGACGACGGCGAGCAGCCCGGCGGCCGTCGGCTCGGCCATCCCGTGGTCGTGCGCGGCCGGGATGAAGTGCGTGCCGACCAGCCCGTTCGTGCTGGCCCCGCAGATCGCGAAGCCTCCCGCCAGAAACCAGAAGGCACGGGTGCGCGCCGCCGACCGCAGCACGGTGACCGCCCGCAGCGCCGCGTTGGCGTGCTGCCGCGCGACGGGGGGCACGTCCGGCTCGGCGCCGAGGGCGGTGAGGCCGACGTCCGCGGGGTGGTCGCGCAGCAGCCACCAGACGAACGGCACCACCGCCAGCGCGGACGCGGCGACCGCCAGCGAGGCGACCCGCCAGCCGGGGCCCTCGGCGAGCTGGGCCAGCACGGGCAGGAAGATGAGCTGCCCGGTGGCGCCCGCGGCGGTGAGCACGCCGGTGACGAGGCCGCGGTGCCGGACGAACCAGCGGTCGGTGACGGTGGCCACGAACACCAGCGCCATCGACCCGGTGCCGAGCCCGACCAGGACGCCCCAGCACAGCAGGAGCTGCCAGCTCGCCGTCATCAGCACCGTCAGCCCGCTGCCGGCGGCGACCAGGAGCAGCGCCAGCGAGACCACGCGGCGCATGCCGAAGCGGTCCATGAGGGCGGCGGCGAAGGGGGCGGTGAGGCCGTAGAGCACCAGGTTGACCGAGACGGCGAGGGAGATCGTGCCCTTGCTCCAGCCGAACTCCTCCTGGAGCGGGTTGATCAGGACGCCGGGGGTGGCGCGGAAGCCCGCGGCCCCGAGGATGGCCACGAAGGCGACGGCCGCGACCCACCAGGCGCGGTGCAGCCGGGGGGCGCGGGTGGTGGTGCTCAAGGTCATTCGATAATCCTGGATTATCCCAGGTCGTCCCCGCGAGTGGCCGGGAAGCCAATATGTGTAAGAATCCGGCCATGGCCCATCGCATCGCGGTCGTCGCCCTCGACCACTTCGCCCCGCTCGACCTGGGCGTGCCCGGTCAGGTCTTCTGGTGCGCCGAGTCCTCCGACGGGGAGAAACTCTACGACGTGGTGACCTGCTCCCCCGGCCGCAGGCCGGTCCGCTGTGCGGCGGGCTACTCCGTCCTGCCCGACCATGACCTCGACGTCCTGGACACGGCCGAGACCGTCCTGGTGCCCGGCATCCACGACGGCAGCCCCCTGAAGGACGGCATGATCGACGACGACCTCAGGGCGGCCCTGCACGGACGCCCGCGGATCATGTCGATCTGCACGGGCGCGTTCGTCCTGGCCGCGGCGGGGCTCCTCGACGGCCGCCCGGCCACCACGCACTGGCGCGACGCGGCGCGCTTCGCCTCCCTGTTCCCGCAGGTGAAGCTGGACCCGGACGTGCTGTTCATCGACGACGGCGACGTCCTCACCTCGGCGGGGGTGGCGGCGGGCCTCGACCTGTCGCTGCACGTCATCAGGCGTGACCACGGCAGCGAGGTGGCCAACCGCGTGGCCAGGCGCTGCGTCATGCCGCCCTGGAGGGAGGGCGGCCAGGCCCAGTACATCGAGCGCCCGCTGCCGGACGCCAACGGCACGAGCACCGCGGCGACCCGCACCTGGATGCTCTCCCGGCTGCAGGCCCCGCTGGACCTGGACACCCTGGCCGGCCACGCGAAGATGAGCGTCCGGACCTTCACCAGGCGCTTTCGCGAGGAGACCGGCCTGAGCCCGGCGAAGTGGCTGACCAGGCAGCGGGTGGAGCACGCCAGGCACCTGCTGGAGAGCACGGACCTGGGGGTGGAGGAGATAGCCCGCAGAGCGGGCTTCTCCACCTCCGTCTCGCTCCGCCAGCACCTGCACGCCGCGGTCGGGGTCGCCCCGCTGGCCTACCGCCACACCTTCCGCGGCTGAGGCCCGCGCGAGGTCACTCGAACAGGTCGGGCTGCTCGCGGGTGATCTGGTCGTGCAGGGGCTGGTAGTTGATCCAGCCGACGAGGTCGTTGCCGATCTGCTGGTGGGTGAGGGCCGCGTTGCCGGGCTCGATCGGGACCACCTGCCCGGCCGCCTTGGCGACGAGCTGCACCTGCGCCGAGCGTTCCATCGTGATGAACCACCAGGCGGCGGCGTCGACCGTGTCGCCGACCGTCAGCAGCCCGTGGTTGCGCAGCACCACCGCCTTGTTGCCGCCCAGCGCGGCGGCGATGCGCTTGCCCTCCTCCAGGTCGGTCACCACGCCGGTGTAGTCGTCGAACAGCGCGTTGTCCTGGTAGAACGCGCACGCGTCCTGGGTGATGGGCTCGATGATCTGGCCGAGCGCCGACAGGGCGCGGCCGTAGACGGAGTGGCTGTGCGCGGCGGCCACCACGCCGGGACGCGCCTGGTGGACCTGGGAGTGGATGGCGAAGGCTGCCTCGTTGACGGGGTAGCGGCCCTCGACGACCTTGCCCTCGTGGTCGACCAGGATGAGGTCGCTGACCCGGATGTGCTTGAACGACAGGCCGAACGGGTTGACCCAGAAGTGGTCGGTGAGCTCGGGGTCGCGGGCGGTGATGTGCCCGGCCACGCCCTCCTCGAAGCCGAACTTGCCGAAGATCCGCAGGGCCGCGGCGAGCCGTTCCTTGCGGTGCCTCCGCTCCTCCTCGACCGTCTCGAACGTCGGCGGCAGGCGGAAGATCAGGTTGTCCGGCATGGCTCTCCCCAGAGTCCAGAACGACATTCTGACGGCAGACTAACGCCTGAGGACGCGGTCACGCGCTCGGCGACGCCCGTGGGGGCCGCGCTCCGGCGCGAGCCGGAGCGCGGCCGCCTTCAGAGCCTCACAGGTGGCCTGCTTCCTGCGCTCCCGCAGAACGCAGTGTTTCGCAATCGGCAAGGATCATCGCCCAGGACGCGGCGGGCAACCGGGCCGTCAGCCTGTCACCGTCCGCCCGCACGTCCAGCGGCTGCGGCGTCACCTCGGTCCGGTGCGGGTCGTCGCCCGCCGCGATCACCGACGCCGACACCGGGCGCGCCGGGCCCGGCAGCCGGGCGGTGAGGTCGAGCGCCTGGTCGGGCGAGCGGTTCACAGCGAACAGGGCCAGCGACCCGCCGTCGGCCGTGGCCACCGCCGAGAGCGCGGACGCCTCGCCGTACCTGGACGTCTCCAGCAGCGGGCCGGACGGCTCCACCCGCAACACGGTGCCGCGCGCGTGCCTGGCGGTCAGCGCGAACGGGTGGAAGATCGTCTGACGCCAGGCGGCCCCGCCGGGCTCGGTCCTGATCGGCCCGATGACGTTGGCGAGCTGCGCCTGGCAGGCGACGCTCACCCGGTCCGCGTGCCTGAGCAGGGTGATCATGAAGTCGCCGACCACGACCGCGTCGGCGGCGGTGTAGGTGTCCTCGATCAGCCGCGGCGCCTCCTCGAACGCGGACGTCTCCCGCCCGCGGAAGTCCGACTGGTTCCAGACGTTCCACTCGTCGAACGACAGGTCGATCTTCTTGCGCCGCCTCAGCTTGGCCCCGACGTGGTCGGCGGTGGCGACGATGGCGGAGATGTAGCGGTCCATGTCCACCGCGCTGCACAGGAAGCCGGGCAGGTCCCCCTTCTCCTCGTAGTAGGCGTGCAGCGACAGGTGGTCGACCGCGTCGTAGGCGTGCTCCAGGACGGTCGCCTCCCACGCGCCGAACGTCGGCATCGAGCTGTTGGAGCTGCCGCACAGCACCAGCTCGACATCCGGATCGACCAGCCGCATGGCCTTGGCGGTCTCGTTGGCCAGCCGTCCGTACTCGGCGGCGGTCTTGTGCCCGATCTGCCACGGGCCGTCCATCTCGTTGCCGAGGCACCACAGCTTGATCCCGTGCGGCTCGGCGACGCCGTGCTTGATCCGAAGGTCCGACCAGTGCGTCCCGGACGGGTGGTTGGCGTATTCGAGCAGGTCGCACGCCTCCTGCAGGCCGCGCGTGCCGAGGTTGACCGCCATCATCGGCTCGACGCCGGCGGCCCGGGTCCACGCCATGAACTCGTTCAGCCCGAACGCGTTGGTCTCGATCTGCCGCCACGCCAGGTCGAGCCTGGTGGGACGGTCGGGCCCGACGCCGTCCTCCCAGCGGTAGCCGGAGACGAAGTTCCCGCCCGGGTAGCGGACCACGCTCACACCCAGCTCGCGGGCCAGCTCCAGCACGTCGGTGCGGAACCCGGCGTCGTCGGCCGCCGGGTGGCCCGGCTCGAAGACACCGGTGTAGACGCAGCGGCCCATGTGCTCGACGAACGAGCCGAACAGGCGGCGGCGCACCGGCCCGATCGCGAAGGCGGGGTCCAGGGTCAGGTGGGCATCGGGCACGTCTCAGGCTCCTCGGTAGATGCGTACGTAGTCGAACTCGGCGCTGACCTGCGGGTGCGCGCCGCCGTGCGAGACCAGGCCGATCCGCGGGGACGCGCCCGCCGGGAACGTCCACACGCCTCCCCAGGTCCATGTCCGGCCGTCACGGCTGGAGCCGGCGCGGAAGCGGTGCTCGCCGGTGGCGGGATCGACCTGGTGCGCCAGCCTGAGCCAGGTCGTCCTGGCGGGCGGGCCGACGATGTTGGCGCCGTACGACAGGCGGTCGGCGAACTTCAGCTCCCTGCCGTACTCGACCTGGCGGGTGTTCCAGATGGCGACCTGGCACAGGCGGGCGAAGTCGTCGTCGGAGGCGTAGGCGACCAGCCCGGCCTGCTGGTAGTTGCGAACGGTGTCCTCGCCCAGGTCGAGCGTCACCTTGGTCTCCACGACGTAGTCGCCGCGCGGGGGCTCGCGCAGCAGCACGCCCGCCCTGTTGCCGTCGCCGACCAGGTCGGCGCCCTGCACGGGCCAGCGCAGTGAGCCGTTCGCGGTCGCGGCGCCCGAGTCCTCGCGGACCCAGGTCCAGCGGCGGTCGAGCGGGCCGGTGAACTCGTCGCCGTCGACCAGCTTGCCCAGGCGCGGGACGGGCGCCCGGCTGGTGACGGGACGGAACAGCCGGGCGACGCTCACGTTGTCGAACTCGGCGACCCCGTCGGCGACCAGGCCCACCTGCGCGGCCGAACGCTCCGGCGCGAGCACCGGCTGCAATGCCTGCACGGTGACGGTCGCCTGCGGGTCGCCGAGCCTGGCGGCGCTGACCTCGGCGGTGACCGTCCTTCCCCTGACGGTCACGGCGAGGTTGTGCCAGGTGCGGGCTCCCCCGGGCAGCGGCGTGGTGCGGGTGACGCCTCCCGCCGAGACGGTCAGCTCCGAACCGGACACCAGCGCGGTCGCCGTCCCGACGCGCAGTCCGGCCCCGTCGCCCTCCAGCCGTAGGTCCGTCTCCGCGCGCACGTCCCCGCCCGCGCCCGCGCGGGCCGTCAGGGTCGCGCGCCCGCCGTCGACATGCCGCACGTACCCGTCACGCACGGCCCAGCCGGACGTGTCCTGCCAGCCCGACAGGTCCGCGGAGAACCGCTCGTCGAGCGCTCCGCGGGTGACCGGAGCCTCCCGGGACGACTCGGAAGGCCCGGCGCCCGCGCGGACGACGGGCCAGCCGTCGATCCAGTCGAGCCGGTCGAGCAGCATCGGACGCTCGTTGACGCCGTACGGCTCGTCCAGGAAGGGGTCGGACCTGTCGATCGCGTGGTAGAGCATCCAGTCCTGGCCGGACAGGTCCGTGAGCTGGGCGTGGTGGCCGGTGCCGATCCACTTGTTCCCGTTCTGGTCGAGGACGGGCGTGCCGCCCGCCCGGGACGCCGTGAGCGGCACGCCCTCCCGGTCCGTGAACGGGCCGCGCGGGCTGGTGGCGCGTCCGGCCAGCACCGAGTAGCCGGTGGTCGGGCCCGCGCAGCAGTTCGCGGACGACGCCAGCAGGTAGTAGAACCCGTCGCGGCGCACCACGTACGAGCCCTCGAACTTGTTGTCGATCGCGACCTGCACCGGCTGCCCGACCGCGGTGAGGCCGTCGGGCGCGAGCTCGGTCACCCACAGTCCGCCGAAGAAGCCGCCGAAGTACAGATATTTCCGCCCATCCGCGTCGGTGAACTCGGACGGGTCGATCGTGTTCCAGTAGGAGTCGCCCGAGGGGCGCGGGGCCACCACGGGGGCCTTGGCGTGGGTCCACGGGCCGGTCGGGGTAGGGGCGGTGGCCGCGCCGATCGAGTAGTCCCACGGGTGCGGGGTGCTCGCCGTGTTCGTGACGGTGAAGTACATGACGTACCGGCCGTCCAGGTAGCGGACGTCGGGGGCCCAGAACAGGCTGCCCGGCGCGGCGTACGGAGGCAGGTTGTCCGTGCCGAACGCGTCGCTCACGTACGTCCAGGTGACCAGGTCGGTGGAGCGGGCGATGGGCAGCCGGTGGTGGACGCCCTCGCCCTCACGCAGGGGGTCGGACGTGCCGTAGGAGTACCAGTACCCGTCGAGCCCGCGGATGACCGACGGGTCGGCGAAGGTGTCGGCGAAGCTCTTGGAGACGGGGTTGGCGAAGCCTGGCGGCGCCGGGTTGGTGAACAGGGCCAGGAGGAGGGAGGCGATCACGGCGAGGTGCATGGGTCAGCCTTTCAGGCCGCTGCGGGAGATTCCTTCGATGACGTACCGCTGGGTCAGCGCGAACAGGATGAGCACCGGCACGGCGGCCAGCGCCGCCCCGGCCATGATCACCGGGTAGTGGATCGAGTACGCGCCCTGCAGGAGCGACAGCCCCGGTGGAAGCGTGAGGTAGTCGGGGCTGAAGATCACGTAGATCGGCCAGATGAAGTCGTTCCAGTTACTCAGGAAGCTGAGCACGGCCAGCGTCGCCAGGGCGGGCCGCGACAGCGGGAGCGTGATGCGCAGGAAGATGTGCCAGTGGTTGGCGCCCTCGATCAGCGCGGCCTCGTCCAGTTCGCGGGGCAGGGCGAGGAAGAACTGCCGCAGGAAGAACACCCCGAACGCGCCCGCCGCGCCCGGCACGATCAGCGCGGTCAGGCTGTCGAGCCAGCCGAGCCCGTCGATGATGAGGAACTGCGGGATGAGCAGCACGAAGCCCGGCACGAGCAGCGTCCCGACGATGACGGCGAACATCACGTTCTTGCCGCGGAACTCCAGCCGCGCCAGCGCGTACGCCGCCAGCGACGACACGACCAGCACGAGCAGCATGTGGACCGTGGCCGTGATCAGGCTGTTGGCGAACCAGCGCAGCACCGGCGTCTCGGTGGTGCCCTCGAAGACGGTGGCGTACGCCGTGGTGGTCGGCTTCGCCGGGAGGAGCGTGGGCGGCATCCTGGTCGCCTCCGCCTGACTCTTCAGCGACGTGGCCAGCGCCCACAGCAGCGGGCCCGCGATCACGACCGCCAGGGCCACCAGGACCGTGTAGCGCCTCATGAGCGGCTCCTGAACAGCCGGAAGTTGAGGACGCTGATGATGATCAGGGCGAGCGTGAGCAGGTAGCTCATCGCCGAGGCGCTGCCCATCTTGTAGTCGCCGAGCCCCTGCTGGAGGATGTACATGATCGCGGTCCGCGTCTCACCGCCGGGCGCTCCCTGGGTGAGCAGGTACGACTGGCCGAACATGTTGGCCGAGGCCAGGATCGTGGTCGTCACCACGAACAGCGTCACGGGCCGCAGCCCCGGCAGCGTGACGTGGCGGAACTCCGCCCACCGGCCCGCCCCGTCGACCTTGGCCGCCTCGTACAGCTCGCGCGGGATGTCCTGCATGCCCGCCAGGTAGATCACCGAGTTGAACCCGAGCGTCCACCAGACCGTGACGCCCACCAGCGCCACCCACGCCCACGGGGTCGCGGTCGTCCACGGGATCTCGGCGCCGAGCACCCAGTCGATCAGCCCCAGGTGCGTGTCGAGCAGCAGCCGCCACATCAGGCAGACCACCGCCACGCCCAGCACGTACGGCGCGAAGAACAGCCCGCGGAACAGCGTCCTGCCCCGGAACGGACGGTTGAGCAGCAACGCCATCCCCAGCGGCAGCACCACCAGGAACGGCACGCTGAGCAGGGTGAAGATGCCGGTCGCCCGCATCGCCATCCAGAAGTCGGCGTAGACGGCCGACCCGCTGTCGAACAGGGCCGTGTAGTTGTCCAGGCCCACGAACGGCCGGCCCTGGAGCAGGTAGTCCCAGTCGTGCAGGCTCATCCAGAGCCCGAACAGCGCGGGCGCCAGGACGAACACGCAGAACAGCACCAGGTAGGGGGCGAGGAAGAGGTACGGGGTGGCCCGTCCCGCCCTCGGCGCCCTCGACTCCCCCGGTGCGACCCGCGCTCGCGGCGCGCTCGCCGTGGTCGTCGCGGTCATCAGGCGCCGTACTTCCTGCGGTTCTGCTCCAGGATCTTGTCGACCTTGGCCGCGGCCTCCGTCAGCGCGTCCTTGGGGCTCTTCTTGAGCAGGACGGCCGCGTTGATCGCCTGGTCCACGACCGCGGAGGCGTCGCCGATTCCGGCGACGGACGGCAGGAAGTACAGGTCGTCGATCTGCGAGCCGATCGCGGCCTGCTCCTTCAGCGCCTGGAACTCCGCGCCGTCCCTGATCGACCTGCGGGCGGGCACCTGGCCGCCCTTGGCCCACTCCAGCGAGTGGTTGCTGATCCAGTTGATGAACACCTTGGCGGCGGTCAGCTTGTTCTGGTCGGGACGGCGCTGCCTGAACACCACGAACTGGTGCGATCCCGCCCACGCGGCCCGCTTGGCGCCGATCTGCGGCAGCGGCGCGACTCCCCACTCCAGGCCCTCGACCTCGCGCAGCGTGTTGATGCTCCAGATGCCGTTCCAGTTGAAGGCCGCCTTGCCGTTCTGCAGCGCGAGGAAGTCCGCGTCCTGGCCGACGTTCTTGGGGCTGTAGCCCTTGGCGATGAGGTCGACCAGCCAGGTCAGCGCCTGCACGCCCGGCTCCTCGGCGAAGCGCGACACGCTCGCGTCGTCCGCGAACAGCTGGCCGCCGTGCTGGTAGAGCAGGCTGCCGAACTGCATGCTGCCGGTGAACTGGAACGGCGTGGCCCAGTGGCCCTGCACCCCGGCCTTCTTCAGCGTCTCCAGCGCGGTCAGGTACTCCTCGCCGGTCGTGGGCGGTTTGTCGGGGTCGAGGCCGGCCTTGGACAGGACCTTCTTGTTGTAGAACAGGCCGAGCGGGTGGACGTCCAGCGGGATGGAGTAGCGGGCGCCCTTGTAGACTCCGGCCCGCCACACCGGGGGCGAGAAGTCGGCCTCGGTCAGGCTCAGCGCCGTGGCCACGTCGTCCAGCGGGAGGACGATGGTGCGGGCCGCGTTGGTGGCGACGCTGTCGACGTGCATGATGCCGAGGTCCGGGCCCTGACCTGCGGTGACGGCGGCCGGAACCTTCGCGTAGTAGTCGGCCCACTCGTAGACGTTCATCGCGACCTTGATGGTCGGGTTCTCGGTGTTGAACTGCTCGACGAGGCGCTTCATGACCGGCCCGTCGCCGCCGGTGAAGCCGTTCCAGAACGAGAGGGAGACGGCGGGCCCGTCGTAGGCGGTCGGAGCGGCGGAGGCCGGCGCCTGGGCCTGCCTGGGGCCACCGCCGCCGCCGCCGCATCCGGTCAGCGCCAGGGCGCCGAGACCGAGACCGAGCACACGCCGCCTGGAGAGGTTATCGAGGGACATTCCGCATCACTCCTGCCCATGTGGTACGGCAACGTTTTACATCGTTGGTTCCAACGTTGTAAATCGTGCTGGCGCGGTTCGTTACATCGTTGTAAACACCTGGCTGTAGGGTTTGGCAGCATGGAAGGGATGGGGGTGCGCCCGAGACTCAAGGACGTCGCGGAACACGCCGGAGTGTCGATCAAGACCGTGTCCAACGTGGTCAACGGGTATCCGCATGTGAGCCCCGACACCCGGGCCCGGGTCGAGGCCGCGATCGCCGAGCTGTCCTACCGTCCGAACCTGTCGGCCCGCAGCCTGCGCGCCGGACGTTCCGGCGTGGTCGCGCTGGCCGTCCCCGACCTGGACAACGCCTACTTCGCGGAACTCGCCACGCACGTGATCAAGGCGGCCGACCTGCGCGGCTGGACCGTCCTCATCGACCAGACCCAGGGCTCGCGCGACAAGGAACGCCTGGTCGTCTCCGGCATCCGCGCCCACCTCATCGACGGGCTGCTCTTCAGCCCTCTCGCCCTGACCGCCCGCGACCTGGCGACGCGCGCAGACCGCACCCCGCTGGTGCTGCTCGGCGAGCGCATCGGCACCGGGCGCTCCCCGTACGACCATGTCAGCATCGACAACGTCGCGGCCGCCCGCGCCGCGACCCTCCACCTGGCCGGGCTGGGCAGGCGGCGCATCGCCGCCATCGGCGCCCAGCACACCCCCTCCGGCGCCACCGCCCGCCTCCGCCTCAAGGGCTACCAGCAGGCGCTCGCAGAAGCCGGCCTCCCCGCCGACCCGGCTCTGATCGTCCACGTCAAGCGATGGGCTCGCACCGACGGCGCCGCCGCGATGGCCTCGCTCCTCGACGCCGGCGCCGACCTGGACGCCGTGTTCTGCTTCAACGACACCCTGGCCCTCGGCGCCATGCGCACCCTGCTGTCACGCGGCCACGACGTGCCCGGCGACATCATGGTGATGGGCTTCGACGACATCGAGGACGGCCGCTTCAGCACCCCGACGCTCTCCACGGTCGCCCCCGACAAGGCGTCCATCGCCGAGTCGGCGGTGGACCTGCTGGCGCAGCGGCTGGCCGGAGCGGCCGCCAAACCGCAGGAGGTCTGCGTGGCCCACCAGCTCGCCTTCCGCGAGAGCACCGGCACCTGACCCCGGTCAGAAGCCGAGGTCGCTCAGCCCCGGGTGGCCGTCAGGACGGCGTCCCAGCGGCCAGTGGTAGGTGCGCTCGCTCTCCTTGATCGGCAGGTCGTTGATGCACGCCAGCCTCCTGCGCATCAGGCCGTCGTCGTCGAACTCCCAGTTCTCGTTGCCGAAGGAGCGGAACCAGTTCCCGGAGTCGTCGTGACACTCGTAGGCGAAACGCACCGCGATCCGGTTGCCCTCGAAGGCCCAGAGCTCCTTGATGAGCCGGTAGTCGAGCTCCCTCGTCCACTTGCGGGTGAGGAACGCGACGATCTCCTCGCGTCCCCGGATGAACTCGGCGCGGTTGCGCCAGGAGGAGTTGGGCGTGTAGGCCAGCGCCACCTTCTCCGGGTCGCGGGAGTTCCAGCCGTCCTCGGCCAGGCGCACCTTCTCGATGGCGCTCTCCCGGGTGAAAGGAGGGACAGGAGGATTGCTGCCCATACGCTCTGCTCCTTCGCCGCGATCCACGTCCTGGGACGTGCTCCCCGGCACCCTCTCCACCGAACCACCGCAACCGGCAACAATGCCGTCAAGCACCGCACGTCCCGATCACGATCCATTCGTGGCCTGCCCGCCGCACGTCAGGCGGCGCCGGTGGGCGCACAGCGGCATGACACGCGAATCGCGCGGTCATCGAGAGGGTGTCTGAACGGCCGGGTCGCCGGTACGGGAGCGCGATGCGGCGTTCGCCCGCCCGGCCGTCGCGGCGCCGCCCGGCCTGGCCGCCCAGAGCGCGACGCCGATGTACAGCACCTGCTCCGGGATGCGGAACCACAGGGGCGTGGCCACCTCGCCGTTGAACGGCGTGCCGGCGACGGCGGCGTGGACGTTGGCCGGGAGCAGCAGCACGAACAGCACCGCGAGCGCGATCCCGGCCGCCCTCCGTGTGGCGGACAGGACGAGCCCGGCGGCCCCGAGCAGTTCCAGCACCCCGGTCGCGTACACCATGAAGCTCGGGAACGGCACGAACGGCGGCACCATGCGCACCATGTCGGCGTGGTTGGGCATGACCGTGACCCCTGCCGGGACGAAGTGCGCACTGGCGGTGACGACGAGCATGACCGCCAGGCCGTGCGCCGCGCAGACCTGCCAGCCGGCGAACCGGCCCACTCCGACCACGCCCAGCAGGCGGAACGCCAGCACGGCGATCGCGAGAACGGTGACGACCAAGAACATGACCACTCCTCTTGGATAGCCCGACTATCCATCGCTGGATAGTGACACTATCTGATTGCTGCGCCGCCGGCAATCGGCGCGCGCACCCGAAACGGCCGGCGCGCCCCACCGGCCGGAGCAGACGGAAACATCAAGATCGCTTTGCCCGGACGCGCCGCCCCCTTGAGATCACCCGGGTAATGACTCTGTGTAATTCCCCGCAATCATGGCGTAGGAGTAGCGGGCCGGCGAAGGCTGTTCGACGCCCCAGGGAGGGAGACAGTGGTCCATGACGGATCCGCCCCAGGGCACAGGCACGTTCGCGCTCGAGCCGCGCGCCACGCGGGATCCGCATACCCCGCTGCCCGCCTGGAAGCGGCGGATCGTCGTCCTGGCGTGCATCGGCTGCGCCCTGTTCCTGGTCTTCCACTTCGTGGCGGTCTTTCTCTTCGCCGCCCCCTCGAATCCGATCTCCGCGATGACCGCCCCGATCGTCAACGGCTATCTCAACCCCTACTTCCGCCAGAACTGGGAGCTGTTCGCACCCGACCCGATCGACTCCAACACGCACGTCCTGGTCCGCGCGAAGATCCGGAACGCCGGCGGCCAGGAGAGCCAGACCGGCTGGCTGGACATCAGCGCGCCCGAGCTGGCCAAGGTTCGCGGCACCGCGCTCCCGGGGCGGATCACCCGGTTGGTGGGGGGTGGCCGTCAGCTGATAGCGGACGCCAATGTCAAGCCACCCGGCGAGAGCGCGGACAACGACGTCGAGGGCGAGGACGGCGCAGCCCCACGCCCTCCCGATCCGCTCCTCCAGGCTCAGGCGGTGCGCCACATGAGGACGATCCTGACTCTGGCGGCACGGGCCCGATGGGGTGACGGGGTCACGGCGGTGCAGATGCGGATCTCCAGTCGCGTCTATCCGCGCTTCGCGGACCCGCACGACGGCGAGGACGACACGAACGAGACCGACTTCGACTGGTGGGAAGCGTCGCCCGTGACGGCGGAGGCGGTCCGGCTCTGGAAAGAGGCGCACGCGTGAAGACCGAGCAGGAGCCGCTTCCCACCTCCCGGGAGATACTCGGCCGGATCCACGGGCGCGTCCTCGACGCGGTGGAGCGGATCAGCACCATCCGCTACGGGCTGTACGGCCTGGCGACGCTGCGCATCGGCTACGGCCTGGTCCTGCTGAGCCTGCTGGTGGTCAACTACGGCGACCGCCGCCTGCTCTGGGGCCCGGAGTCGCCGTGGACCCTGGGCCTGACCGAAGAGCGCCTGGCGCAGGACGGCACGTTCTCGCTGTTCGCCCTCTCCGACTCGGGAGCCCTGTTCGACGTCCTCTATCACGCGTTCATCGTCCTGGCCGCGCTCTTCCTGGTGGGCTGGCGAACGCGCTGGGTGACGCCGCTGCTGGCCGTCATGGTGTGGTCCTGGCACCAGCGGCAGCCGTGGGTGCTCGACGGCGGCGACGACATCATGGAGCTGATCCTGATCTACCTGTCGTTCGCCGACCTCTCGGCCCGCTGGTCACTCGACGCCACGCGGGCGGCAAGGCGAACCACGGGCGACGCATCGACGTTCTCCGGCCCGCCGACGGGCAGCCTCCGCTGGCGGATCGTGACGATCCTGCACAACACCGCGCTGCTCACGGCGATGCTCCAGGTCTGCCTCCTCTACATGAACACCGGTCTACTGAAGGTGCGGGGGCGTTTCTGGCAGGAGGGAACGGCGCTGTACTACGCGCTCCGCATCGAGGACGTGCAGCCGTTTCCCGGACTGAGCCGCCTGATCTACGACAACGTCTTCCTGGTCACGGCGGGGTCCTACGCCGCGGTGTTCATCCAGCTGACGTTCCCGCTGCTGATGTTGAACAAGGTGACGAGGCGGGTGGGACTCGTCGCGGTGATGGGCATGCATCTCGGGATCGGCGTGCTGATGGGGCTGCTCTCCTTCTCCCTCATCATGATCTCGACCGACATGCTCTTCGTCCGGGACGCCACCTATGAAAGTGTCGCCCGGTACGTCAGCGCCGTGCGGGCCCGGCGACGCGTGCTCAGCCAGGTGTAGCGCCGACCGTCCCGGAAACCGGCGTCGCAGGACGACCGGGTTCGCCTGATGCGGACGGCGAAGCACGAAGCACCCGATCCGGTGTGGCGAGGAGTGCGATGAACCGGCCCCACACCCTGCCGGATGACCTGCTCACAGACCTGATGTGAGCCTTCCTCGCGATGGCTTCGCGCCACCCCTCCCTGAAGACGTCAGGAGTAGGTGGGTGAAATGCCGGGAATATGCCGATATGACCGGTTCTGGATTCGCGTCCCTCCATCGAGAGGCGCGGGTCCCCATCGGGAGGAGACAGCATGCACACCAAGCGACTGTCGATGCTCGGAGCAGCAGTCCTCAGCACGTTCGTACTCTGGCCGGCCGGGGTCTCCCTGGCCTCAACGTCCACCAGCCCCACGAAGACGACCGTGGCCGCCAGCCCGCAGAAGAACACCTCTGAGGCCAGAGTCTGCTGGCGGAAAGGCAATCGCACATGCTGCAGGACCAGCCACGGCGTGACGTGCAGCAGGAGCCGCGGCTGGCACGGCTGGCACGGCTGGCACGGCTGGCACGGCTGGCGCGGCTGGCACGGCAGCTGGCACGGCAGCTGGCACGGCGGCGAGTGGCGCGGCCCGCACATGGGAAGCACCCACTAGCCGACGCGAGCGCAGCCTGAAAAGGCTGGCCGAACCGCGACGGAAGGCCGCTTCCAGCGCCCTGGAAGCGGCCTTTCGGCTGGTCGAAGCCGATGACGGCGTACCTGTCCCTAACCGCGCCGGCAGTGAACTCCCCCGCACGTTCCGGGCTCGATCAGACCGGCCCTGGCTAGTCGCAGAGCGCGGTTCTCAGGAGGCTCTTCGCCGCGGATGCCGAGTCGCCGGCGAACGGGGTGGTCGCCAGAGTGACCTGCCGAGTGCCGTCTGCCGAGGTGAAGGACCCCGTGACGTAGCCGGGGGTTTCGCCTGTGTGCCCGTACGCGGTGCCGCAGGGCAGCGGAACGACCTCCAGGCCCAGCCCGTAGCCGCCCGCGGCGCCGGGGTCCTTCATCTCCTTCAACTGGGCGGGCTTGAGCAGCTTGCCGCCGAGCAGGGCGCGGAAGAACCGGTTGAGGTCGGCGGTGGTGGAGATGATCTCACCGGCGGCGCCGGTCAGCGTCGGGTTGAACCTGGTGACGTCGACGCTGGTGATCTTGCCGTTCTTCTCGACCGCCGCGTACCCGTGGGCGTGCGGACCGGTCACCTCCGGCGAGGTTCCCGGGAGCCAGGTGCGGGTCAAGCCCAGCGGACGCAGGATCCGCTCCTTGATCTCCGTGCCGTACGGCTTGCCGGTCACCTTCTCGATGATCATGCCGAGCACGATGTAGTTGGTGTTGGAGTACTCGTACTTGGCTCCCGGAGAGAAGGCAGGAGGAGCCTCCAGGGCCCTCTCCACCAGTTCCTTCGGGGCCCAGGTGCGGTATCGCTGCTTCGGGATGCCCGCGCGGTCGAGCAGGCCCGTGGAGTACTCCGGCAGGCCGCTCATGTGCTGGAGCAGCTGCCTGACGGTGATCGAGTCGCCGTTGCCGACGAGTCCGGGCAGCCAGTGCTCGACGCTGTCGGACAGGCTCAGCCTGCCCTCGCCCACGAGCTGCAGCACGACGGTCGCGGTGAAGGACTTGGTGATGCTCCCGGCGCGGAACCGCGCGCTGGGCGGCGGGGAGTGGTCGCCGTCGACCTTCGACTTGCCGCTGCTGCCCCGCCACACCTTCTCGCCGTTGCGGACCTCGGCGATCGCGGCGACCGAGCCGCCGTCGACGACGGCGTCCAGGCTCGTCTGCAAGGACGACCGGGCTCCCGAGTGCGTGTCGGCCATGGCGGCTCCGCCTGTGAGCGCCAGCAGCGACGTGGTCATACAGAACACGATGCCGATTCGTTTGTTCACATGCTCCTCCGGAGCTAGGAGATCTTTCTTGGCCCCCCGCGAACCAAGATCGGCTCCAGACCAGAGGAGTGGACCTGGGGACTGATCCCGTGGCGACCGCGCAGGCGGTCAAAGACCGGCAGCGTCCAGCACTGGGCAGCACTGGGCGGAACGCATGGGATCAAAGAGCTTCACCGACGAGTCGACGTCCAGGGGAGGACCCGACCGACGGGTTGGCGTCCAGGGGGGCACTGGTCGCATTGAGCAACAACCGTGGAGGACCTGGCCGAAACCGTTCGACAGAGAGTACAGGGCGAGGTACGCCGACTCCAAACACACGCAAAGGCATCGTGCCTGGTCACAAGGCCTGACCAACGAACCGTCAGCCCTTTCGGGGGTGCGCCGCCGCTCGGCTGCGAGGAGGGAACGCGCCGGACTGCCGAGCCCTACAGGACGGTCAGGGGGCGCGGGTAGCCGCTGATCGGCACGGGTGACGTCCAGGGCTCGTGGATCAGCCGCGTCGGCACGTCGGCCAGCTCGGGGACGTGCCTGCGCACGTACGCGCCGTCGGGGTCGAAGCGTCTGGCCTGGCGGAGGGGGTTGAACGTGCGGTGGGGACGGGTGTCGTTGCCGGTGCCGGCGATCCACTGCCAGTTGCCGGAGTTGTCGGCCACGTCGCCGTCGAGCAGCAGCTCGAAGAAGTGGTCCGCGCCCACCCGCCAGTCGATCCGCAGCTGCTTGACCAGGTAGGACGCGGTGATCAGGCGGGCGCGGCCGTGCATCCAGCCCTCGGCGCGCAGCTGCCGCATGCCCGCGTCGACGATGGGGATTCCCGTCATGCCCGCCCGCCAGGCCTCCGCAGCCTCCTCGTCCTCGCGCCAGCGGGTGCCCCTGGGCCGGTAGTCGCGCCGGTTCAGTTCCGGGAAGGCGAAGGCGACCTGGTGGTAGAAGTCACGCCAGCACAGTTGCCGGACGAAGTCGTCGTTCGGCAGCGCGGCCAGTTCCAGCGGCGACAGGCAGCCGAAGCGCAGGAACGGGCTCAGCCGGGAGGTGCGGTCGCCGGCCAGGTCGTCGTGGCCTTCGGCGTAGCCGTCCAGGCCGGTCCGGATCCACTCCGCCAGGCGCGCGCGGGCCGCGCGCTCGCCTCCCCGGACGCCGCCATCGGACGGCCGGCCGGGAAGGTGGCCGGGGTCCAGCCCCGGCGGGATCCGGACGGCGGCCGGAGGCTCGGCGGCAGCCCGGTGAGGCGCCGCGGACCAGGCCCGCCAGTAGGGGGTGAACACGCGGTAGTGGTCGCCGCCACCGGACGGCCGCAGCAGGCCGGGCGAGACGACGGTGACGCCGGGGAACGTCCGGAACTCGATCCGGTCGGCCGCCAGCCGCCGCTGCCTGGCCCGCGCGAGCGAGCTGACGTCGGCGCTGACGTGGACAGCCTCCGCGGACGTCTCCTGAACCAGCCGCATCGTCTCCGCGACCACGTCGCCCTGCCGGACCAGCAGGTCGCCGCCGCGCTCGCGGAGCGAGTCGCGCAGGTCACGGAGGCAGTCGAGCAGGAACGGCCGCCGCCGCCCGGCGGGCACCGCCGGGTCGAGCACGAACAGCGGCACCACCCGGCGGGCCGTCGCGCACGCCGCGGCCAGGGCCGGATGGTCGTGGACCCGCAGGTCCCGGGTGAACAGCACGATCGCGGTCTCCATCACCTGGGTATTCGTGGGCGGGGGCGCCGGCGGTTGCAACCTGGGGGCGTCCGCGTCCGAAAGAATGGGCGAGGGACCGCGAACGGGGGCGCCCGGCATGGACGAGATCGGCGCGCTGACCGCCGAGGAGGAACCGGGGTACGGCATCGGCGCCGTCTCCCGGCGGCTCGGCGTGCCCGCCCCCACGCTGCGGACCTGGAACCTGCGGTACGGCATCGGCCCCAGCCGCCGCAGCCCCGGCGGCCACCGCCGTTACGACACGGCCGATCTGCTCCGTCTGGAGGAGATGAACCGGCTGATCCACTCGGGCGTCGCTCCCGCCGAGGCCGCCCGGCGGGCCCTCCGCCTGCGCGGCGTCCCCCTGGATGGGGAACCGGCGGGCAGGACGGAGGCCCCGGCACGGCCAGACGACCAGCCGGGACCGGACGAGCAGGCGCGGACGGCCGGGCAGGTGCCCTCGGCTGCGAGGCTGGCGCGTGCGGCGCTGACGCTCGACGGCCGGGCCGTCGACGCCGGGCTCGCCACCGCCCTGGCCCGGCACGGCGTGGCCTGGACGTGGGAGCACCTGGTCCGCCCGGCGTTCGGGACGATCTGCCGCAGGCAGGCCGAGACCGGCGCGGCGATCGACGTCGAGCATCTGTTCTCCGATCGGCTCCTCGCCGCGCTGCACCCCCTGGCCGAGCGGCCCGAGCGGCCGGTCAACGTCCGTCCGGTGCTGCTGGCATGCGCCGAGGACGAGCAGCACACCCTGCCGGTCCACGCGCTGGCCGCCACGCTGTCCGTGCACCGGCGGGTGGAGACGCGGGTGCTGGGCGCCCGCACCCCGTACCCGGCGCTGGCCGACGCGATGCGCCGGCTGGGCCCCTCGGTCGTCTTCGTCTGGTCGCAGCAGGCGGCCACCGGCGACCCCGCTCCGCTGACCGCGCTGCCCGCCCTGCGCCCGCCCGCGCGGGTCGTCATCGGCGGCCCCGGCTGGTGGGGCGAGCTGCCGTCCAGGATCGCCAGGCTGTCCTCGCTGGACGAGGCGGTCTCCCTGATCGCGACGGCGGCCCTGGACTGATCTCCCTCACCTTGGTTGAGCCCTCTTGCCGGCTCGGATTGAATAAGTTTTGAGTAGGTTATCTCCACCAGGGAGGCTTCGATGGACGCGCTCGCCGACTGCTACCGCACCCACGCCTCGCTGGTCCGCTCCTACCTGCGGCGCTTCGTGCCCCCGCAGGACGTCGACGACGTGACGCAGGTGGTCTTCGTCGAGGTGTGGCGATCACGGGACCGGTTCGACCCGTCCAGGAGCCTGGAGGCGTGGCTGCTCGGCATCAGCCGCAAACGCGCCGTGGACCACCTGCGAACCCGCCGCCCGCCCACCGTCCCGCTGGAAGCCGCCGGCGATCCCGCAGGACACGATGGCCGTGCCGACGGCGACGAGCTGGCCGACCGGGACCTGATCCGCAGGGTGCTCGCCGCGCTGCCCGCCGCCCAGCGCCAGGCCATCGTGCTGGCCTACTACGGCGACCTCAGCCAGCGCGAGATCTCCGAGCGGCTTGGCGTGCCGCTCGGCACCGTCAAGGCCAGGACCGCGCGCGGCCTGCACCGCCTGTCCAGGCTGCTGGCGACGGCATGACCAGGCCCAGGGTCGCCCTGTCGAGCGGCCTGCTCGGCGAGCCTGGCGGGCACAGCCGCGACCGGTTCCTGTACGGCCCGCTCGACCCGTACGTCGACTGGGTGCCGATCTCCCCGGAGACGGAGGCGGGCCTGGGCACACTCGACGTGGACGGCTACGTGTTCAAGGCCGTCCCGGTGAGCGGCCCGCCTGACGCAGCCGTCACCGACGCGCGCCCGCTGCTGCCCATGGAGGAGGAGGGACGGCTGCACGGCGCGCACCCGCTGCTGCCCGTGCAGGACGAGGGGCGGCTGCACGACGCCCAGCTCAGGGAGCGCTTCGTGGAGCGGCTCTTCGCCCACGCCCGGCTGCGCGAGTTCCTGGACAGCGACTGGCGCCCCCACGACCTGGTCGCCTTCCACACCCGGCACAAGATGCAGATCCTCGCCCACGACCCGCCCGGCTACCGCGAGACGGGCCGTGCGGTGGCCCAGGCGGGGGTATGCCCGCGCGCCGAGCTGGCCGCCGCCTACGCGGAGAGCTTCCGCGCCGCGCTCGCCAGGAAGGCCACCGTCGGCACGAACATCAACGTGCTGCACCACTGCATGGGCATGATCACGCTCGCCCCCGGCCGGCGGGCCCGGCTGGTCGAGGCGATCGGCTTGTACCGGGCGGGCCTGGTGCCGCTGTGCGTCCCGGCGGCCCTGCTGCTCCTCGACGCCCAGGGCGAGGCGGCCGCCTACGTCCGCGCCCAGAGCTACTTCTCGCCGTACCCGGACGACCTGCGCCCCACCTGACCAGGGCGGGGCGCGCGTCGCGCGCGCGGCCGCCGCCGTCCTGGACGACCTCGGGCTCATCACCCCTGCGGAGCGCCACACCCTGGAGACGCACCCCTCCCCCGAGACCCCGCAGATCATCGCGCAGGTGCTCTGACGGATTTTGCCGGAAATCTTGCCGCACCTCTGATGCGGAGGTGCCGGAACGGGTGAGGGGGTATCCATGGCTCGATGCCTGGTCACGGGGGCGACCGGATACCTGGGCGGGCGGCTCGGCCCCGAGCTGCTCGCCGCCGGCCACGACGTCCGCTGCATGGTCCGCTCCCCGGAGCGGCTGCGCGACCTGCCCTGGGCGGGACAGGCCGAGATCGCCGAAGCCGACGCGCGCGACGCCGAGGACACGGCGGCGGCGCTGGGAGGCGTCGACACCGCCTACTACCTGATCCACACGATGGGCGGCGGCAGCGGGTTCGCGGCGGCCGACCGGGAGGCGGCCCGCACCTTCGCCGCGGCCGCCGAGCGGGCGGGGGTCCGGCGGATCGTCTACCTCGGCGGTCTCGCGCCGGGCGGGAAACTGTCGCCGCACATGAGCTCGCGGGCCGAGGTCGGCGAGATCTTCCTGCGGTCCGCCGTGCCGACCGTGGCGCTACGGGCCGCGATGATCATCGGGGCGGGCTCGGCCTCCTTCGAGATGCTGCGCTACCTCACCGAACGGCTGCCGGTG
Organism: Nonomuraea sp. NPDC000554; assembly: GCF_040300065.1. Lineage (NCBI taxonomy): Bacteria > Bacillati > Actinomycetota > Actinomycetes > Streptosporangiales > Streptosporangiaceae > Nonomuraea > Nonomuraea sp. NPDC000554. Next base: position 126,277 of record NZ_JBEPDC010000020.1, read on the forward strand.
ATGACGACGCCTCGCTGGGTGCACACCCTCACCCAGCCCATCGCCGTCCGCGACGTGCTGCGCTACCTGGTCGCCTGGGCGAGCGTTCCCGGCGAGGTCAACCGGGCCTTCGACATCGGCGGCCCCGACGTGCTGACCTACGCGGCCATGATGCACGGCTACGCCGCGGTCGCCGGCCTGCCGCACCGCCTGATCATCCCGGTGCCGATGCTGACCCCGTCGCTGTCCAGCCTCTGGGTCGGCCTGGTCACGCCGGTCCCCGCCACCATCGCGCGTCCACTGGTGGAGTCCCTGCGCGACCCGGCCGTCTGCCGGGAGCACGACATCGCCCGGTACGTCCCGGACCCGCCGGAAGGGCTGATCGGCTTCCGCGAGGCCGTCTCCCGGGCCCTCCACAAGATCAGGGAGGCGGACGTCGCCACCCGGTGGTCGTCGGCGTCCACGCCGGGCGCCCCGAGCGACCCGCTCCCCACCGACCCCGACTGGGCGGGCGGCAGCCTCTACGTCGACCGGCGCAGCAGGCCCGTCGACGCCGACCCGGACGCGTTGTGGCGGGTCATCGAGGGGATCGGCGGCGAGAACGGCTGGTACTCCCTCCCCGTGGCCTGGCGCGTCCGCGGCGTCCTCGACCGCCTGGTCGGCGGCGTCGGCCTGCGCCGCGGCCGCCGCGACCCCCGGCGGCTGCGCGTGGGCGACACCGTCGACTTCTGGCGGGTGGAGGAGGTCGAGCCCGGACGCCTGCTCAGGCTGCGAGCCGAGATGCGACTGCCCGGCCTGGCCTGGCTGGAACTCAGCCAGTCACGCGAGAACGGCCGGACCGTCTATCACCAGCGTGCCGTCTTCCACCCGCACGGCCTGCTCGGCCACCTCTACTGGTGGCTGATCTCCCCGTTCCACGGCCTGATCTTCGGCCGGATGCCCCGCAACGTGGCGGCGGCGGCCCTCAGAGACGTCGTGGGCACCGAATAAATCGGTTCTCCCTGAACACTCGTCTCGTTACACTCGCCACGAACGGCGCGCCACCGCGACCCTGCGGCGACTCTGCGGCGCGCGCATTGACGAGCGAGGGGAGCCGGCCGTGCGCAACAGCACCGCTGCGGTCATCCCCCCGTCACGGTACGAGGTGATCCTGGTGTCTTCGTCGACCCGGTGCCGGCTGCGCGGCCGTCACTGGACGTCTCCGGCGAACACCTGATCCCTGTCTGCCCGGCACCAAGCTGATCTATTCGTCTGGTCGGCCTTCAGGCTGTTCCGTCCGGGAATCGCGCTGTCCTGTGTAGATCGTCCTGAAGGGACTCGGGCTGTGCGTACCGACCTGCACCGTCATCTCACCGACTCGCTGACCGGCGTCCGCAACCTGGGCATTCTCGCCCACGTCGACGCCGGCAAGACCACCATCACCGAACGGATCCTGTACGTCACCGGCACCACCTACAAGCGTGGCGAGGTGCACGACGGGACGACCGTCACCGACTTCGACTCCCAGGAGCGCGATCGCGGCATCACCATCTTCGCCGCGGCGGTCAGCTGCGCCTGGGACGGCCACCGGATCAACCTGATCGACACCCCGGGCCACGTCGACTTCTCCGACGAGGTGGAGCGCTCGCTGCGGGTGCTCGACGGCGCGGTCGCCGTGTTCGACGGTGTCGCGGGAGTCGAACCGCAGAGCGAGACGGTGTGGCGGCAGGCCGACCGGTACGGGGTGCCGCGGATCGCGTTCGTCAACAAGCTGGACCGCGCCGGCGCCGACCTCGACGCCGCGGTCGAGACGATCCGTGACCGGTTACACGGTGCCCCGCTGGTGGTCCAGCTGCCGATCGGGCAGGAGGACGGCTTCACCGGGGTGATCGACCTGCTGCGCATGCGGGCGCTGGTCTGGTCCGACGGCTGCGACACGTACGAGGAGGGCCCGGTGCCGGACGCCCTGCGCGAGGAGGCGCGGCGCCGTCGTCGGCTGCTCGAGGAGGCGGTGGCCGAGCTGCATCCGGGCGCGTTGGAGGAGTTCTGCGCGGAGCCGGAGATCTCCGCGGGGACCCTCGCCGCCGCGCTGCGCGAGCTGACCCGTACCGGTGCGGGCGTGGTGGTGCTGTGCGGGTCGGCCTACCGCAACCGCGGGATCGAGCCGCTGCTGGACGCCGTGGTCTCGTACCTGCCCTCACCGCTGGACGTGCCCGCGGTGCGCGGCACGCACGACGGAACGGTGCAGGAGCGCGCCGCCGACCCGGCGGCGCCGTTGGCCGCGCTGGTGTTCAAGGTGCACTCGTCCGCGACCGGGCGGCTGACCTACCTGCGCGTGTACTCGGGAACGATGCGGAAGGGAGACACGGTGCTGGACGTCGGCGCGGGCCGCACCGAGCGGATCGGCCGGATCCTGCGGGTGCGGGCCGACCGGCACACCGAGGTGGACCAGGCGGCGGCCGGGGAGATCGTCGCGGTGGTCGGGCTGAAGGCGGCCCGCACCGGCGCCACCCTGTGCGCGCCCGCGGCGCCGTTGCTGCTCGAACCGCCGAAGGTGGCCGACCCGGTAGTGTCCGTGGCAATCGAGGCCCGCAGGAGCACCGATGCCGACCGGTTGGCGTCCGCGCTGGCGCGGCTGGTCGAGGAGGACCCGTCGCTGGTGGTCCGGACCGACGCCGAGACCGGCCAGACGGTGCTGTCGGGGCTGGGCGAGCTGCACCTGGAGGTCGCGGCGGAGAAGATCCGTCGCGCCCACGGGCTCGACGTCGGCGTCGGCCGGCCGCAGGTCTCCTACCGGGAGACGGTCGCCCGCGGCGTGTCCGGCCTGCTGTACCGGCACGTCAAGCAGGAGGGAGGCGCCGGCCAGTTCGCCCACGTCGTCCTGGACGTGGAACCGCTGGAGCCTGCCCCCGACTCCGACGGCAGTGCGACGGGTTTCGCGTTCCGCTCGACCGTCGTCGGCGGGCGGGTGCCACGGGAGTACGTCCGGGCGGTGGAGGCAGGCTGCCGGGACGCGCTGGCCGGCGGCCCCCTCGGCGGCCACCCGGTCACGGGCCTGCGGGTCACCCTGACGGACGGAGCCACCCATCCCAAGGACTCCTCGGAGATGGCCTTCCGTACGGCCGGCCGGCTCGCGCTGCGGGAGGCGCTGTGCGCCAGCCGCATGCTGCTGCTGGAGCCGGTGGTCGAGGTCACGGCCACCGTGCCCGACGACGCCGCCGGCGGGGTGCTGGGCGACCTGGCGGCGCGGCGCGGCCGGATCTCGGGCTCGACCTCCAAGGCGGCGACGGTTGTGATCACCGCGACCGTGCCGCTGGCCGAGGTGTTCGGCTACGCGACCCGGCTGCGCAGCCGGACCCAGGGCCGGGGCACCTTCACCACCCGGGCCGCCGGCTACGCCCCGGTGCCCACCCGGTAGACCCGACGATGGCCCCTCCCGCACCCGGGCGGGGCCATCAGCGCCGCGGCGTCGTCCGTCACGAGGCGCCGAAGCCGCGGAAGACCCCGTCGGCGTCGGCGCTGTCGGCGAACTCGAAGAAGTCCATGTTGGCGATGGAGAGATTGATCTGGATCGAGGGGAGTTCGGCGGGGATGACGCGGAAGGTCCGGCCGCGCTCGTCCGCGAGGTCGACGACCAGCAGCGGCAGCTCGGCCGACTCGAGGGCGGCGTTGTCGACGACGACGAGAATCGGGTTGGTGTAGCCGCCGGGCAGCAGCGCGAGGAGCTGATCGGACGTGAGGTCCGTGTAGGCGGGATCGTCGACGACCTCCACCTCGTCCTGGAACTCCTCGACGAAGCTCTCCTCGTCCGTCACACCGAGCGCCGCCCTGACGGCCTGCCACGCGTCCTGGCCGGAGAAGCCGGTGCGCACCACGAGCAGGCCGCACGCCTCCGGCAGCACGGTCACTGGCACTTCCCCTTGAGCCAGGTGCTGAACTGGGGCGTGTAGTCGGTGGCCACCCGCTTGGCACCGCTCTGGAGTGCCGCCTTCCACGCGTTCTCGTTCAGCGTCCACGAGGGAGGCGGCTCCTCCCACTTGGTGACCTCCGGCCAGACGGGCCCGCCGCTCAGCACCTGCGTCAGGCCCGCGGCGGTCACCTGCTTCCTGAGCTCGGCGGCGAGTCCGCTGTCGTGGGAGTACAGGATGATCTCCTGCGACCGGTAGCGCTCCTTGACGGGGTCGAGCACCTCGGCCCAGGCTCGCGACTTGATCGAGGCGTCGGCGCTGAGCAGCGACTGCCGGGTCTCCAGCTTGATCTCGACGAGCCCGATCATGCCGGACGTCTGCATCGCAGCCAGCCACTCGCGGAAGGTGTGGACGGTCTCGCCCTGGAACGGGCCGCGGTCGATGGTCCGGCCTTTGAGCGCGGTGTCGCCCGTTGCCCACCAGATGTCGGTGATGTTCTTCTTAGCGCCTGTCAATCCCCATGTAGAGGTGTTGTGCCACATGACGGCCTTGGTGCCGTCCTTGGTGAGCTGCAGATCAGCCTCGACGCCCGACGCACCCCAGGCCTTGTACTGCCGGATGGCCGTGGGGTTGTTGGGCTGACGCACCTGATCCCGCTCCCAGGGGTTGGCGCCGGTGGGGTAGCCGCCGTGCCCGAAGATCTGCGGGCACGCGGGCAGGGCGGAGGCCGGAGAGGTGAGCAACGAGGCCACCAGCAGCGCGGCGAGGGGGACTGCCAAGACTCACACCTTTCGATCTTGTTGTTCCCCGCACTCTGCCATATCCGGCAGGCCTGACGCCTTTCAGGAGAGAGGTCGCAGGTCGCGCTCCTCCAGCGCCTGGTACAGGAGATGAACCTGACGCCTTTCAGGAGAGAGGTCGCAGGCCCTTCGCTCCCTCCAGCAGGGCGCCCGTGAGGTCCGCGCCAGACAGGTCGGCGTGCTCGAAATCGGCCTCCCTCAGGTCGGCGCCGGACAGGTCGGCGCCGCGCAGGTCGCTACGGGAGAAGTCGGCCTGCCGCAGATCGGCGCCGTGGAGGCGGGCATGGGGAAGCCGCGCGTCGGTGACGGTGGAGCCGCGCAGGTCGGCGCCCGCCAGGTCCAGCTTCTCCCCTACGACGGCGGTGAGGTCGGCCCAGGGCAGAACGAGCGCGTGCAGGTCGAGTCCCGGGTCCAGCACGCGGTTGCGCAGGCTCGCCTGATCGCCCTGGGACCCGTTCCGGCCCCGGTAGACGGCCAGGGGAAGCCCTGACACGGCCAGCACCTGCCACGCCGGCCCCGCACCGGCCGCACCGCCACCGCCCGAGGCCAGCCAGCGTCGATGGTCGCGGGCCAGGGCGTCGAGTTCCCCCTGGGTGACGGGATCGGCGGCCTGGGCGAGCGCGAGGATCAGATCCGGATCCAGCGACGGCGTCTCGGGCATGGTGTCAGTTGCCGCCGGTGCCTGTCGGAGGGCGGCCGGAGGTTCGGCCGGAAGACCCACGGGCATGACGCGGAGCCCGCCACCCGACTCACCGCCGACGGCGGCGGCCAACCAGCGGCCGTCCGGCGACCACGCCAGCGGCCGCACCTCCTTCCCCAGCTCATACCGGGTGACGACCTGGCGATCGCCGAGGCGAAGCACGCGCAGCTCATCGCTTTCGACGTACTCGCTCGTCCGGCCCGCCACGGCCAGGTAGGCACCGTCGGGGCTGACCGCCAGCGATCTCATCCGGTGGACCCCCGCGTCGACGGTGTCGAGCACCACCCCCGCCGACGGGTCCAGGACGGACACGCCGTTCCGCATCCCGGCCGCGAACAGCCGCGACTCGTCGGCCGTGAACGCCACGGTGTCCACGTACGCGCACCCGTCGAGGTGGACGTCGTCGCGGAACGCGCCCACGAACCGGATGCCCTTGCCCACCCCGTACTCCACCCGGTGCCGCCCCGTACGGGACCGGGCGTGTCCGGCCTCGACCGGGACGTCGAGCGCGGTGCGGGCGTCCACGTCGTAGGCGTGCTGCGGGCCGCCCTCCCGGTGGAGGAGCGTGACCACGTGCCGGTCGGGCGCCCACATCAGCCGCGCACCGAAGTTGCCGGGGTCCAGAGCGACGCGGGCGTGCTCCGACCAGTCGCGGGTGTCGTAGATCGCCAGTTCGCCCTCGTAGGCGGCGGCCAGGTAGCGGCCGTCGTCGGAGAAGGCCAGTTCGTCCGGCTTGTCGTCGAACGGTGACAGCAAGGCCGCCGGATGGCGCAGGTCAGGCACGTGGGGCAGGTCCTCGGCGCGGGGGCAGTCGGCGCCCAGCGGGTAGTGGGTGCTGCCCCAGGCCATGCCCGGCTCCAGGTGCTCGATCCAGCGGGCGTGCGTGACCCGTACCAGGAAGTCGGCCTGAACGAGGCGGTCCTCGTCGCGCCAGCGGCCGTCGCGCTCGTAGTAAAAGTCGTGCAGGTGCGCCCAGTCGTCCTCGGCTGGGGGCAGGTTGCGCGCGGCGACCTGCTCGACGCCGGCCACGAACCAGCGGGCGTGCTCGGCCATCCACGCCTCGTCGAGCACCTGGTCGACGGTGACAGCGTGGCCGATCGGGGAGTCCCAGCGGCCCGCCTGCCACAGCAGGGCGAACAGGAACCCCGGATCGGTCTCGGGCGGCGCGTAGCCGTGCACCGCGGTGTCGTAGTAGACGACGAAGACGCGCAGGCGTGCCTCACACCGGTCGGGGTCGACGGCGAGGACGCGGACGCCGTACAGGTCGGTGGACATCAGCGCCACACCCTCGGCTGGTACGGCACGGACAGCAGGCCGCCGAGAAGGAGGCGCTGCTGCTGGTAGGTGTACGGCATGAACACCCGCACCGCGATCCCCGCGCGATGCTCCAAGTCCACGCACACGGCCTCGACCGTGCCGGGCGGCGGCTCGCTGTCCTTCTGCTGCCACTCGGTGGACTTGGCGATCGTGATGTCCTGTGGCGAGGCGCCGTCCGGCGCGCGCATCCGCACCTTGTAGCCGAGCGCCATGCAGCGCAGCTCCGCCGCCTGCCCGGTGACCTGGCCGAACATGGTGTTCAGGGCGGTGAGCACGGCGCCGTCGTCGTAGTAGTAGTCGACCTCGTAGTCCGCCAGCATGTCCATCATGCCGTCGGCGTGCATGATGATGCCCGACGGAGGCAGCAGGACCGACGTCGCCGCCCCCGTGCGCAGGGTGTTCTCGGCGCCCTGCAGGCTCGCCCTGAGGCACGCGTTCAGGTCTGCGTGCGCCTCGGGAGGAACGCCGCCCAGGTTCAGCATCCGGAGGGGCTCGTCGTACGTCGGATCAGAGCCGTCGCGAGACGGGTGCCAAGAAACCATGATCGCCACCATAGCGAGCCACATCCCGGCCTTTAGGGCGTTTCGCTGACCCCGCGCCCCCTCCGGCCTCACCCAGACCGAGTACTCACGTGCCCCCTTCGGACTCAGCCGGAGCGAGTACCCACGTGCCGCCTCCGGACGCGAGTGGCGCTTGATCGCCGTCACACTCGCCGCTCTTGTCACCGGACTCACCAATGACCCCTTCTATCTGGTCCTGGGCTGGTGCGCCGTCCCTGTCCTTCATGCGGTACAGCTGCCGCCCTCGGATGGCCAGGGGATCTATCGGAAGGCATGGCTGCTGGGTTCGGGCGGAGCCGTGGTGGCGTCCGGCTTTCTGCTGGTGAACCAGGGCCCCACTCCGACGCGTCTGGCGCACGCCGCCATCGTGGTCATCGTGGCGGCAGCCGTACTGCTTGCCACCGCCCGGAAAATCGGAAGGCCCGATGAAATCGGACAATGGTCGGCCCGAAGCCTCTATCTTTCTGGGACCGCCATCGTGTTATCGGGTGCGCTGCTCACACCTGGGCAACCGATACAGCTGGAGCTACCCGAGTATTCGATGCCCGCACAGTTTTCCGGCTCGACCGCCTCTTTCACGACGGTCAACAAAATCAAAGGCCCCAAGTGCCCGTGGTTTGACGAGATGGACGACCCGTGCCGTTGGTGGCTGGTGAACGGCAGCCCGTTCCCGCAGGCCGCGCCGTACATCATCCGCAAGGGCGGTGCCCCCCAGCGAGCCCCGCTCGTCCGCAGCCCCGACCATGAGGCTGTCGTCTACCTGGGCAGACACGACCGCCGCATGATCTATCAGGACGCCGACGGCACCCACCCCCTCACCGGCGTCCTCGCCGACGCCGCGGTCCCCATCGTCGCATTCGCCAACCAGAGCAGGTACGTCGCCCTGGCCAAGGACAACGCGCAGATCACCGACACCCGGACGTGGGCCACAATCACCATCCTCGACGCCCACCAGGTTCACGACATCAACCAGAACGGAATCGTGGCGACGACGACGTCTCATGTCCTGGTAGTCGACCACCTGGGTAGAACACGCATGACCCTGCCTCGCAGGAATCCCAGGGACACCTACAACCTCCACCCCGACGGAACCCGCCTCGTGGTCGTCAGAAGCGCCGACGAGCGCGTGGACACCTACGCCGTCAAGACAGGCAAGCGCCTGTCCAGCGTCGCCCTCAAGTTCCCCGGCGACGAATCTCTCGGCACCGGTCTCGGCTGGTCAAAGGAGGGTCCCTTCCTGGTCCGCGGGTACCTGTACGACCGCGTCTACCACCTGGACCTGACAACAGGCAAACTCTGGCGCCGCAAGCACTGACGCGCGAACACCGCACAGGCCAGTGGATCTGCAGGTGGCGCTGGACGTGTGACGCCAGGAGCGATCTCTTGACCGGCACGCGTAAGCATGGCTTGGGTCAGTGGTCCCAGAACCGTTTTCCCTGGTAGAGCGGCTCTTACAGCGGTATACTAAACGTAGGCCTGTGGGACGACGAGGGAGCCTGACCCGAGAGCCCTCAAGAGGGCACAACGGAAGGACTGAGAGGCCGGAGCCGAAAGGCAATGGCGACCCCTAGTCACCTGATCCGGACCATACCGGCGAAGGGAGAGCGCCTCACAGGTCTTATGTTGCCCGCGAGCGGGAACCCAGTGGGCGCGGCTGTCACGGCGCCCCATCTTTTCAATGCGTCAGAGTGGCGGCAGCCGGCGAGCTAGTCGCCCCGGACGAAGCCGAAGGCCCGGGAATCGTTCAACGCAGATACCGGCCAGGTGAGGAACGAAGACCCTGCAGAAGCTCAGATGCGGCCACCTGTACATGATCAACGAGCATCGAGCTCAGTCCACCTGAAGATCACGGAATCCGTGCCAGACCCAGTTTCACATGTCGTCGACAGCAGTCCCCATGAAGTCCGTGAGCGGCACCACCTGCCCACGGCGACCACGGCCCCGGCACGGCCAAGCGCGAACCCGCCACGATCCCCATACGGCGAAACGCGAACGTGGCCAAGATAGGCCCCACCCCGACCACGATCCCGCTGGGGCGCAAGCGTGAAATCAAAAACGCCCGAGCGAAGCGAGGCCAATTGGCCCGACGCTGGGGGGCTTGGGGGGTTATCCCCCCGTTTAAACGCGAGGGGACCCGAGGGAGCAAGCCCGCCAGGGCTTGCGACCATGGGTCCCCAGTCCACCGAGGTGGAGCTATGGGGATTCGAACCCCAGACCTCCTCCATGCCATGGAGGCGCGCTACCAACTGCGCCATAGCCCCTTGCTGCGTGGCCTAGTCTATAGGACTTCCCGCGCTCTCAAGTACGCCGTAAAGACTGGTATACGCAGGGTCAGAGGTTGCCACTGTCCGTGGCATATCGCCCTTCCTGCGGTTGTGGGCGGCCCACCCGCGGGCCGCCCGGTTCGAGCGGCTGCGCGTCGCCGGGGCCGCCCACCTGTCGAAGGACGGGTCGACGAGGGCGCGGCTAGGACGCCACCGTGTGAGCCTGTTCGATGAGTGTGGCGAGCTCGTTCACCATCGGGTCCTCCGCGGCCTGCGCCAGCCTTTTCGCCTGTTCGCCGAGCGCGGGCAGGTCCAGTCCGAACGCCTCCCTGTCGCGCATGTAGACGGCGAAGGCGGCGGCGACCACGTCCACCTGGAATCTGAGGGGCGCCTTGTCCCAGACCGATCCGGCCAGTTCGCCGACGTCCACGGACTTGCCTGCCTCGGCGGGGCTTCTGGTGTCGGGGTCCTGCCAGCGGACGGTGGCCTGGGCGAGTTGCCCTCTCGCGCCCGGCTTGAGGCGGACCGAGTAGAGGGCGGTGACGGCGTGGCCGGGGCCGACCTCGCCGCCGTCGCGGCTGTCGTCGCGGAAGTCCTCGGTGGCGAGGGCCCGGTTCTCGTAGCCGATGAGCTGGTAGCTCTCCACGACCGACGGGTTGAACACGACCTGCGCCTTGGCGTCGCGGGCGCGTAGTTCGATGGTGGCGGGCAGCTGGGTGGCGAAGATCTTCTCGGCGTCCTCCGGGGTGCTGACGTACACGGCGGCGCCGTCGCCGTTGTCGGCGAGCTGTTCCATCAGTTCGTCGCCGTAGTCGCGGCCCACGCCCACGCTGAGCAGGGTGATCTGCCTGCCTGCGTACTCCTTGACCCGGTCCAGGATCGCCTGCCACTCCGTGCTGCCCTGGTTGGCGAGGCCGTCCGAGAGCAGGATGACCCGGTTCGTGGCGGCGGTCCTGAACGCGTCGGCGGCCACCCGGTAGCCGGTGACCAGCCCGGTTTCCAGGTTCGTGCCGCCCTGGACGGCGAGCCGGTCCACGGCGGCGTGCAGGTCCGCGCGGGCGGCCAGCGGCGTCATCGTCGCCAGGACGTCCGCCTCGTCGCTGAAGGAGACGATCGACACCTGGTCGCCGGGCGCGAGCTGGTCGATCAGCGTGTGCAGCGCCTGCTTGACGAGGTCGAGCCTGCCGGGTTCGGCCATCGACCCGGAGACGTCGATGACGAAGGTGAGGTTGGCCGGTCGCCGCGCGGCGGCGTCGGACGCACGCGTCTGCAGGCCGACGCGCAGCACGGCGCCGTCACGCGACGGCATCCTGGCGCCGTCGACGTGGACGGTGAAGCCGTCGTCGCGCGGCTGCGCGTAGTCCTGCCTGAAGGAGTTGACGAACTCTTCCGGACGGATCCGCGCGGGCTCCGGCCAGCGCCCTTCCTGAAGGGTGCGGCGGGCGTAGGTGTACGAGGCGGTGTCCACGTCCAGGGCGAAGGTGGAGATCTGCGCCTGGGTCGTGTCCTGCTCGCCGGTGGTCTTCTCGGCCTGGGGCTTGGAGTCGGGCCGGGCCGGGGCGTTCGTCGGGCGTGGCGCCTGCGCGTGTTCGGCGGCCCTGCCGGGAGAGCCCGGGCCGCCGCCGCACGCGGCCAGCCCGAGCAGCGCCACAAGCCCGACACTGATCGCTAAAGGACGAAATTTCATGGAAACCACCTCCATGCCCTACGACGGACCCGCAGATCAGCCGGCCGGGCCGGTGACGCAAGCGAGCGCAAACCGCGATCAGCGCGTGATCGGCCGTCACCGAACCGACATCCGCGGCCCCGACGAGCTGGAGGCGAACGCGCAGGAGCAGCCCCGATCGTGGCCCGGAAGGTCCCCTTCCGTTATCGACCCGCGCTCCCCCGAGGTGGTCTCCCGGACGCTACGGCTTCCAGGACGGGTCGCGGCCGATGATCCCGAGCAACCGGTCGAAGGTGGGCGCGTCGTCCGGCACCGCGACCTCCTCGCCGAACACCCCCCGCTGCCTGCCGGTCGGCGCCATCTGCTGGACGAACCCCAGCAGCGCGGCGGCCTCCTCCTCATCCACCTGGTACGTCCGGCCGGTGGCCTTGGCCAGGTCCCAGCCGTGGGCGAGCAGGTCGCACAGGCACATCGAGGCGAGCGCGGGCTTCGGCAGGCCCAGGCCGGAGCTGACACCCTCCCACGCCTCCGGCCGCTCCCAGACGGCCAGCATCCGCTCGGCCCGCTCGCGGAAGTCGCCGGAGTACTCCTTTTCCGGGATCATCTGCCCGCCTCCGGCCAGCGACTCGAACAGCGACGCGCCCCACTCCAGGTGGTTGATCAGCGCCTTCACGTCGTACTCCGTGCACGGGGTGGGCAGCGCGTGCTGCTCCTCCCCGATGCTCTCCACCAGGTCCGCGGTGCGGTGGGCGGCGTTCCTCATCAACGGCAGCATCTGCTCCATACGTCCAGCATGGCCCATCAGCCCCGCGCTCCCAGCGCCGCCCCCTCCCCCCGTATCCGCACCGTGAGCAGCACCGCGTTGGCCGCGGTGAAGGCGATCGCGGTGAGCCAGGCCATGTGGACGAGCGGCAGCGCGATCCCCTCCGCGACGACCGCCACGTAGTTCGGGTGGCGCATCCACCGGTACGGGCCGCGCTCGACGAGCGGCATCCCCGGCACCACGACGACCCGGGTGTTCCACTGGTTGCCCAGGGTGGCGACGCACCACCAGCGCAGCCCCTGGGCGAGCAGCACGACCGCGAGCATGGGCCAGCCGAGCGCAGGGAGGAACGGCCGGTGGAGCAGCCACACCTCGGCGGGCGCGGCCACCAGGAGCCCGGCGTGCGCGGCGACGATCCAGGGATAGTGGCCGGCGCCGTACTCGACGCCGCCCCTCGATCTGGCCCAGGCCAGGTGGCGGCGGGCCACGACCAGCTCGGCCAGCCGCTCGGCGGCGACCAGCAGGATCAGGACCGTGTAGGCGATCACCAGTGCAGCAGGAGCAGTTCGGCGGAGAAGCCGGGCCCCAGGGCCATGAGCACGGCCGGTTCTCCTGTCCGACCGCGTGTCTCCTGCAGCACGTGCAGGACGGAGACCGAGGACAGGTTGCCGTGCTCGCGCAGCGACCGCCAGGTGATGGCCAGGGCCTCTTCGGGCAGGCCGAGCGACTCGGTGATCTTCTCGATGACGCGGGGGCCTCCCGGATGGCAGATCCAGGTGCCGATCTGCTCGGGGGTGTGCCCGTGGTCGGCGAGGAAGCTCCTGACGTCGCCGCCGAGGACCTGCCCGACGAAGTCGGTGAGCCCGGCGTCGAGCATGATGCGGAAGCCGTGCTCGCCGATCTCCCAGCCCATGAGGTGCTGGGTGCCGGGGTAGAGCTTGCTGCGGGTGGCGACGACCTCCCTGCCGTGGCCACGTCCGGAGGCGACGACGGCCGCCGCGCCGTCGCCGAACAGGCCGCTGGCGATGAGGTTGGCGACGGAGTCGTCGTCGCGCTGGACGGTCAGGGAGCACAGTTCCACGCAGACGAGCAGGGCGACGTGTCCCGGCCAGCCGCGCAGGTAGTCGCACAGGCGTGACAGTCCCGCCGCTCCGGCGGCGCAACCCAGGCCGAACATCGGGACGCGCCTGACGTCCGGGCGCAGCCCCGCGCGCTGGGCGAGCCTGGCGTCGAGTGACGGCGTGGCCACGCCCGTGCTGGAGCAGAACACCAGGAGGTCCACCTTCCCGGGGTCCACGCCCGCCTTGGCGAGCGCGCCCCGCGCGGCCCGTTCCGACAGGTCGAGCGCGATGTCGACGTACTGGTCGTTGGCGCGGGTGAAGGAGTCGAGCTTGGCGTAGTCCTCCAGCGGCAGCGCGAGGTTCCTGCCCCGCACCCCGGTCGCCTCGTGGAAGCGCTTGATCAGTTCGGGGTCGGCGTCCGTCACCTGACAGAACGCCTCGGTGATCTCCGCCTGCTCGTAGCGGTGATCAGGCAGAGCCGTCTGGACCCCCGAAATGTACATGCGCTTCTCCTGCCGCTGAAAAGGCCCGACTAACATGCGGGGATGCCGATCCCCACGCGTCCGCGCACCGTCGCGGTGCTCGCCTTCGACGGGATGGCGCCGTTCGAGCTCGGCTGTGTCGTGGAGATCTTCGGCCTGCCGCGTCCGGACCTCGACGTCCCCTGGTACGACCTCAGCGTGTGCGCCGAGACGTCCGGGCCGCTGCGCGTGGTCGGCGGCTTCAGCATGCGGGCGGAGCACGGGCTGGACGTGCTGGCCGCGGCCGGCACGGTCATCGTGCCGGGCGTCGCGGACGTCCGCGGCACGGTCTCGGGCGAACTCGTCGAGGCGTTGCGTGCCGCGCACGCGCGCGGGGCGCGGGTCGTGTCCATCTGTTCGGGCGCGTTCGCGCTGGCCGCCGCCGGGCTGCTCGACGGCCGCGAGGCGACCACCCACTGGAAGTACGCCGACCTGCTCCAGCGCCGCTTCCCCGCCGTCTCGGTCAACCCCTCGGTCCTGTACGTCGACGGCGGCGACGTGCTGACCAGCGCGGGCAGCGCAGCCGGGCTGGACCTGCTCATCCACCTGGTACGCAAGGACCACGGCCCCAACGTGGCCAACGCGGTGGCGCGCCGCCTGGTGATCCCGCCGCACAGGGACGGCGGCCAGGCCCAGTTCATCGAGGCCGCCGTGACCCCGGTCGAGGACGACGACGCGATCGCCAGGGCGATGGCGTGGGCCCTCGGCAACCTCGCGCGCCCGATCGCCGTGGCGGACCTGGCGGCCGTGGCGCACATGTCGGAACGCTCGTTCATCAGGCACTTCAAGCGCCAGACCGGCACCAGCCCGCTGCGGTGGGTGATCTCGCAGCGGGTGGCGGCCAGCCTCCCGCTGCTGGAGACGACGGCCGCCCCGGTGGAGGAGATCGGCGCGGCCGTCGGGTTCGACAGCCCGGTGACGTTCCGGCACCACTTCACCCGGGCGATGCGCACCTCGCCGTCCGCCTACCGGCGCTCCTTCAGCGCGTGAGCGTCACACGCCCAGGCGCCAGAGCGAGGTGACCTCGGCGGCGCGGGCGGCGTGCAGCGGGTCGGCGTCGTCGTGCGGGCGGCGGTGCCGGGGCCTGGTGTCGAGCCGGTCCACGACGCGGACGCCCGCCCGTTCGAAGGCGCCCAGCAGGTCGGCGCGGGTGCGCAGGCCCAGATGCTCGGCCAGGTCGGACATGATCAGCCAGCCCTCGCCGCCGGGCTCCAGGTGGTCGGCGAGGCCGTCGAGGAAGCCGCCGAGCATCCGCCCGCCGGGATCGTAGATGGCCTGGTCGAGCGGCGAGGACGGCTTGGCGGGCAGCCAGGGCGGGTTGCACACCACCAGCTGCGCCCGCCCCGGCGGGAACAGGTCGGTCTCGGTCACCTCGACGCTGTCGGCCAGGCCCAGGCGTGCCACGTTCTCGCGGGCGCACGCGACAGCGCGCGGGTCGCAGTCGGTGGCCACCACGTGTCCGGCGCCCCTCCTGGCCAGGACCGCGGCGAGCACCCCCGTTCCCGTCCCGATGTCGAAGGCGGTGCCGAGCGGCCGGGCGGGCAGCGGGGCGGTGGCGACCAGGTCGACGTACTCGCCGCGGACCGGCGAGAACACTCCGTGATAGGGGTGGATGCGGGCGCCGAGCGCGGGGATCTCCACCCCCTTCTCGCGCCACTCGTGCGCGCCGATCAGGCCGAGCAGCTCGCGCAGCTGCCCCACGGCCGGGCCGGCGGCGGCGCCGTACACCTCCTCGCAGGCCACGCGGACGTCGGGCGCCCTCCTGAGCGGGATCACATGGCCCGCGTCGAAGGGGATCAGCAGCATGCCCAGCGTGCGCGCCCGCTGCGAGCGGGCCTGGCGGTAGCGGTGGAAGTCGCCGGGCTCGGCGGGCTTGCAGCGGCGCGCCATCGCCCGCAGCAACTGCCGGGCGTTCTGGAAGTCACCCCTCCAGAGCAGCGCGGTGCCCTCGCAGGCCATGCGGTAGGCGGTGTCGGCCGGCAACCGGTCGTCGGCGATCACGACACGCTTCGGCGGCGCCGCCCCCGACGCGGAACGCCAGACGGCGGAGTGTTCCTGTCCTTCTTCGGTCCACGTGATCATCAGAGCTCGACCGTTTCACGGACCACCGCCCCGGGGCCACCGGTTTTACCCAGGAGCGCCTCACCACCAGCCTACGTATCGGCGGCCGGGCGCCGTAGGACGAATGTCATGCCGAGGACAGGATCGATGGCACCTGCCAGGGTGTCCCCCGGCGGACGACGATCGAGGCATGCGACGAACAGTGTTGGCTCTCGGGCTCGCCCTCCTCTCCCCGCTGGTCGCGGAGTTCCTGCTGGGCGACTTCCCCCTCACGTCCCTGCCCTTCCTGGCCCTGCTCGCCCCCACGTACGGCGGCGCCGCGCTGCTGATCCGCGAGGTGGCGCGGCGGGCGGGGCTGGGCTGGCCGAGCATCGTGCTGATGTCCCTCGCCTACGGCGTGTTCGAGGAGGGCATCATGACGATGTCGCTGTTCAACCCCGACTACGCCGGTGCGCACCTGCTCGCCAAGGGGTTCGTCCCGGCGCTGGGCATCGCGGTGCCGTGGACTCTGTTCGTGCTGGGCCTGCACACGGTGTGGAGCATGAGCGTGCCGATCGCGCTGGTGGAGGAGCTGGCCGGCCCGCAGCGGACGACGCCGTGGCTCGGCGGGGCGGGCCTGGCCGTGACGGCGGTGCTGGCGGGGCTCGGCGCGGCTGCGATGACCTTCTTCTCCTACATGAACGGCCACTTCCTGGCGTCGGTGCCGCAGATCGCGTCCGTGCTGGTGATCGTGGCGGCGCTGGTGGCCCTGGCCTTCCGCCTGCCGGAGCGCCGGGCCGCGAGTGTCAGGCGGGCGCCGTCGCCGTGGCTGGTGCTCGGCGTGACGCTGGCGGCGGGGGTGGTGTTCGAGTTCCAGATCATGCTGCCCGGTCCCCTGGTCGGGGTGGCCATCGCGATGCTCGTCCTGGCCGAGGCCGGGATGGCCGTCCTCGCCCTGTTCTGGTCGGGCGGGAGCGGCTGGCGCGGCGCGCACCGGGTGGCGCTGGCCGGGGGCGCGCTGCTGACCTACGTCTGGCACCTGTTCTTCACCCCGCCCCTGGTGCCGAGCACCCCGGCGATGGTCCTGGCCAGTCACCTCGTCTTCGGCCTCGGCGCGGTGGCGCTGCTCGCGGTGACTGCGCGCCGGGCTCAGATCCGGTAGTCGAAGACGTAGGAGTGCGAGCCGTCCGAGGCGATGAGGATCTCCATCTCGCCCCTGAGGCCGCGCAGCTCGCCGGTGCCGGAGTCGGGCACGACCCTGACGCGCAGCGACTGCTCGCCGCGGTCGCTGACGGCGTCGTGCTGGACGACGAAGCTGCCCGCCAGGCCGTGCAGGGTCCCCTCGATGCGTTCCATCGCGACGTAGGACCGCGACTCGGCCACCTCGGTCGAGGCGACGGTCAGGGTGACGACGCTGGTGGCCGTCAGGTCCCCGTGGAAGGTCTTGGTCATCGTGACGTGGCCGAGCGAGACGCCGTCGCGCTCGTCGTACGGCGGCTGGGCGTTCCAGTCGGCGGTTTCGAAGGTTCCCTTGGCTGTCATGAGCTACACCATGCCGGACATACCTGTCAGCTTCCGTCAGGTACCGCGTGTTTGCCAGGTTCGCGCCTGTGACGCTAGGTTCTCCTGCGTCTCAGGAGGTGTGCCTTGCTCTACCTGTCCGAGGGCCTGGGCCTGGTCACGCTGGTGCTCTGGCTGTACTGCCTGTTCGATGCGATCACGACGCCGGAAGCCGACTGCCGGAATCTGCCGAAGGCCCTCTGGGTGATCGTCGTGCTGTTCTTCCCGCTGATCGGCTCGATCGCCTGGCTGGTCGCCGGACGTCCGCAGCACATGGGGGCGGCCACGCGTCCCAGCCGCTACCCGGAGTACGACCGTCCCGGCCGGTTCGTCGCGACCAACCCCGACGACGACGAGGAGTTCCTGCGGCGCTGCCGCGAACGCGCCGAGGAACAGCGCAGGAACGCCCCGAAGCCGCCATCCGAGGAGCGCTAGATCTTGATGACGGTCTTGCCGCGCGCGTGACCGTTCGCGATGTCCCGCAGCAGCGCGGGAGCCTGGTCGAAGGGCACCTGCGACTCGATGTGGACGCGCAGCTGACCCCCGTCGATGAGGTCGGCGAGCACCGAAAGGAGCTGGCCGGTGGGCTTGACCAGCAGGTTGACGGCGCGGATCTCGCGGTAGGCGGGCGAGGAGGGGTCGAGGGAGTGGATGGTGCTGATGATGACGCCGCCCGGGTGCAGCAGGTCGGCCATCTGCTCGATCGAGTCGGCGGGGCTGACCAGGTCGAAGACCGCGTCGAGGCCGTCGGGGTGGCGGTCGAGCACCTGCTCGGCGATCGGGCTGACGAAGCGGTCCGCGATCTCGACCGCGCCCATTTCGCGCATCAGCTCGTCGGCGTCGGGTGACGCGCTCGCGATGACGCGGGCGCCGCGCAGCGCGGCGAGCTGGACGGCGCTCTGGCCGACGCCGCCGGTGGCGCCGACGATCAGGACGGTCTGCCCGGTGTCGAGCCTGGAGGTCTCGACCAGGTCGTGGGCCGTGCAGCTGGCCGTCGGCACGGCCGCGGCCTGCTCGGCGATCATGCCCTTGGGCATCAGCGCGACAGGCCCGTCCTGGGAGACGACGCCGTACTCGGCGTAGCTGCCGAGCCCGCGCGTGGTGTCAAGGAAGCGTCCGTAGACCTCGTCGCCCGGCTTGAACCGGGTGACCTCCACGCCGACGGCCTCGACCACACCGGCCCCGTCGACCCCCAGAATCATCGGGAAGCGGTAGGGCATCGTGTTCTTCATCGCCCCGCTCGCGATCTTCAGATCGACGGGGTTGTACCCGGCGGCGCGGATCCGGACGAACAGCTCGTCCGGTGCCGGCTCCGGCGCGGGCAGCTGCACGATCTCTGGATCTGCGCCGAATTCCGTGATGGCGATGGCACGCACGACAAACTCCCGTCGACGACTGAAACGGCCGAGGAGGACGTCCCCTCGGCCATTTGCCGCCAACCTGGCCATGGAGCTTCTTAGGGGGAGTTTTGCCCCGGTTAGAACCCTTGGGCGAGCCGGTAGTACGCCTGGTTCCAGCGCAGTTCTTTGGCGGACTGCCTGGCCGTGGTGTCGGCGTCGATGGCCAGCAACTCGACCCCCAGCATGTCCGCCAGGTCGGTCAGCTCCTCCACGCCGACAGCCGTGGACAGCACCGTGTGGTGCGACGCTCCCGCGGTCAGCCACGCCTCCGCCGACGTGCGTAGGTTCGGACGAGGACGCCAGACCGCGCGGGCCACCGGCAGGCTGGGCAGCGACTCCGGCGGCGCCACCACGTCGGTCTCGTTCGCCACCAGCCTGAACCGGTCGCCCATGTCGGCCAGCCCCACCACGACGCCGGGGCGCATGCGCCGCCCGTCAGCCTCGCCTGGCCTTGCGGTAGCCGTCCAGCACGTCCTGCCGCAGCAGGTGCCCGAACCCGGCCCGCTCCAGCCGCAGCCCGAGGCTCGCGGTGTCGTCGCCGAGCGCGGCGGCCGTGCGTGGCAGGTGCCAGTCGTGCTCGGTCAGCCTGCTGAGCAGGTAGCCGCGCCGGCTCTGCGCCTCCGACAGCCGGAAGGTCTTCAGGTACGCCAACCGCCCGTCCTCGTCGACGATCGTCTCGCCGATGTGGTTCTCCCGCTGCCGCTCGAAGGAGGGCAGGAACCGCCGGAGGGTGAAGCGTCCGAGCCGGTACACGTCGTCGACCTGCGCCGGCGCGGCCAGCAGCCCGGCCGCCATGACCGAGTCGTGGAAGCGCGCCCACTCCCGCTCCTGCCGCACGGCCTGGCCGCGCAGGTCGGCCAGTGAGGAGACCGCGCTCTCGTCGATCACGGCGGGGAAGTCCCTGGCCGGGTAGAACAGGGCGTACTCGTGGATCAGCTCGCCGTACAGGTCCCGGACCAGGGTGGGGTGCAGCGCCCGATAGTCCTCCGGGTGCGGCACCACGAACGCGCCGGCCAGGGTGTCGCCGACGTACAGCAGCAGGCCGCACTGGCCCGGGTAGATCTCGAAGACGCGCAGCGCGTCGTCGAGCCCTCGCACCTGCGCGCCGCAGAACGCCTCCTCGACGCGGGAGGAGAGCCCGCGGGCGACCGTCTCGCGCGTCCACTCCGCCCACGCGATCACCGGGCCGCCGAAGTGCAGCGCGAGGAAGCCCTCAAGGGCGAGGTGCAGGGGCAGGAAGCGCAGCCGGTTCCGGTCCACCCGCCGCGCCATCCGGCGGGTGAACCTGATGCCCATGTGCTCCGGCCGCTCCCCCAGTTGCGTGCCGTACGCCGCGGCGGGCGAGCCGTCGTCGGTCCACGACGCGACGAAGGCGTGCGGGACGTAGGCGGTGTATACCGTCCTGTCCGGCAGGGAGACCATGGTCAGGTCGTCGCCGTAGACCTTGGCGTGCAGCCGCAGGTCCTCGATCGGCTCGGCCCGCACGAGCGGCACCAGCCGTACCGCGCCCCACGTCTGCGCGGGACGCGTCGCCAGCCCGGTGAGGTCGATCATCGCCGTGCCGCCCTGTCGCCCAGGTAGGCGCGCAGCTCGGTCAGGCCGGAGCGGCCCTCGGCGAACTTGGCCAGTTCCACCAGCGCGGGCAGGTCCTCGGCGTCGCGGATCCCGGCCGTCGGCACCATCGGCGACAGCCGCCGCACGTCGAACTGCCCGGCGTCGTAGACCGGATTCAGGTGCACGATGCTGACCTCCCCCGCCGGGTCGAGCCTGCGCCGCCAGACGCGCAGAACCTCCGCCGCCAGGCCGGGCGGCGCGTTGTCCCAGCCGTCGGAGACGATGACGAGCTGGTCGGGCCGATGCTCCAGCGCGTCGAGGACGCGCTGCCCCAGCGGCGACGGCCCCGAAGGCCGCGCCAGCAGCGGGTCGGCACGCCCCGACACCCAGAGGCCGCGGTAGCGGGCGGCCAGCGCCTCCAGCAGGTAGTGGCAGGCGAGCGCGACCGCCAGCGGGCGGCGGCGCTTCACCGGCGAGCCGAAGGAGGAGAAGCTGTCGTCCAGGACCGCCGCGACGCTCCCCCACGTGCCCCTGCGCGAACCCGCCGCGCGGCCCGCCGCCGCCCGCAGCGCGCCGACGAGCTCCGCGCGGCGCTCCTCCCTCGTCGCGGAAGGCAGCGAGAGCACGTAGGACGCCACCCGCACCAGCGGCATGGCCGCCAGGTCGGCCCCGGTGTCGACGCCGTCCTTGCCGGCCGACTCCGCCAGCCTCAGCCGCTCCAGCCGGGTCAGCCGGGGCGCGATCCGCTCCAGGAAGACCTCCCGGCTGATCCCGTGGCGGGCGGCGAAGCCTTCGGCGACCGTGTACGGGAGCTCGTACAGGGCCGCCTTCTCGTAGTGGGCGCGCCGCCACACGTCCAGGATGGGCGTGTCGAAGCGGGGGCGGCTGCGCGGCGCGAACAGGAAGTCGCCCAGCTCGCCCTCCAGCGTCAGGTGCGCGTGCCGGACCGCCGCCTTCACCGCCGAGCGGTACTTGACGGCGTCGAAGGCGAGGTCCTGGCGTCCGGCCAGCCACTCGCGGATGATCGCCCTGGTGCGCCGGTTGTTGACCCCGTCGCGCCGTAACTCCCGGAAGAGCCGGTACACGCGGGGCGGGCTCATGCGGGCCAGCCGCCAGGCGATCAGCGCCCCGTCGCCGCTGCCCGGCTCCCTCAGCAGGTTGCGGATGATCATCGCGGCGTTGTGGTCGTTGATGTCCAGCGCCAGCGTCAGCGCGTAGACATCGGGATAGTTGCCCTGGATGTACCGGTGCAGGAAGTCCAGGGAGAGCCGCTGCTCGTACCCGGCGCTGTGGAACTCGCGCTGGCCGGTGGCGGTGATCGCCGCGTTGGCGAAGAGCAGCACGTCCTCGCACTCGACCAGGTCGGCATAGGTGTCCATCGGGCCCCTCGCAGTGGCGGACTGGCCGGGGAGTGGAAGCGCGAACTGCGAAGCAAACGCTTTACAGGCGGGTTCCGGAAGTCGCACCGAAGTCCCGCGGCCAGCCTGGTTCGGACCTTACTGCGCCCTCCACGGTCACGCGACGGGATTTCCCGCCGGACACCCCGACCTCAGCGCGGCACGGCGCACAAGACCGCCCCTCATGCGCGCCGACGCCGGTCGCGGGAACCGCCCTCCTGGCCGGCGGATCTCCCGAGGTCAGGTCAGGCGTTGGGGCAGCGGGGCGGGGCCGTGCCGTAGGCGTACTGGAGGAAGTCGACCAGGTCGGCGGGCCAGGACCCCCAGTCGTGGCCGCCGGTGCCGTAGCAGTACCGGTGGGCCACCCCCAGACCGGTCAGCGTGGCGTCGAAGGCGCTCGCGTACGAGCCGAGGATGGCCTCGTTGACGCCCGTAGCCTCGGTGTTGGCGGGAGAGGTCGTGCTGTAGGCGCACTCGGGCGGCGCGGGGTCGTCTCCGTCGCCGTACAGAACCTGGCCGGGATGGTCGGGGTCGGGGGGCAGCGCGGCGCAGCCGCCGGCGTACAGGCCGAGCCGGCCGCTGAACGGGGCGTACCTGCCCTGCGTCACCAGGGTGGCCGGGTTGGCGGACGGCCAGTCGTAGACCGTCCTGCCGTCGACCACGCTGGTGGTGTGCGCCCCGAACAGGGTGTCGAGCCGGTACAGCCGCTGCTGGTCCTGGTCGAGCACCGGCAGGCCGTTGGCGTCGTACTTGTTGACCCGGAACTTGCCGTTGAGCAGGTCGAGCGGCGCGATGGAGGCGCCGGCCTGCCACATGGAGTCCGACAGCGTGCCCTGCGCGGGTTTGGCCCGCACGTCGATGCCCGGGGAGAAGGCGCCGATGACGGAGAACACGTCGGGGTGCGCGGCCGCGTACCTGAGTGTGCCGTAGCCGCCCATCGACAGGCCGGCGAGCCCGCGTCCCGAGCGGTCGGCGACGGTGTTGAAGTTGGCGTCCACCCAGGGGATGAGCTGGGCGATGTGGTAGGTCTCCCACTTGGGCGCGAAGTACCCGTCGGTGCGTCCGGCCCAGTCGGCGTACCAGCCGCTCAGCCCGCCGGTCGGCATCACGACGATGCCGTCGTACGGATGGCCGGGCACCGACGCGATCAGGGAGACGAGGTCGGCCTTGGTCGTCCACTCGTCGTAGCTGTCCCCGCCGCCGTTGAGCAGGTAGAGCGAGCGGTAGCGGGCGCTCCTGGCGGGGTCGTAGCCGCCGGGCAGATAGATCCGGACGGTGATCTGCCGGGCGAGCGGGTCGATCGCCGGGGTCCCCCCGGACGCCTGGAAGATCGCGGTGGACGTCATGGTGATGTCGCGCAGCTCCGACCCGTCCGCCTGCGGGTGCCGGTCCACCCGTAAGCAGGTGATGCCGAAGCCGTCGGGGTGGGGCAGGCTCGTCGAGCACGTCTCGGCCCGCGCCGCGGTCGCCGGAGCCACGACGGCACCGGCTGCCAGCAACATGCCGGCCAGCGCGCTCAGGGACCAACGCCTGGATCGTCGCATCAGGTCTCCTCCAGGAGCACTGTTACACAAACGATTGCTTGGCTGGGCTAGCTATGATCATGCCACCACGAAAGGGACGGCGACACCCCGCCCTCTCGTCCGGCCGACCACGCGCCGAGCCCGCCAGAGCATCCCGGAGCCTTGACCACCCACCGCGAGCAGGTCAGGGAAGCGTGACGTACTTGCCGAGGAACTTCCGGGCCGTGGCGGTGTCCAGGCGGTAGTCGTAGTTGGCCGCCTTGCACGCGTTGTCGGCTCCGGTGATGGTGGTGGCGACGACCAGGTGCGAGGTGGGACCTCCCAGGAAGTTCGGGCCGCCCGAGTCGCCGAAGCAGGTGCTGCCGTCGCCCTTGGACAGGTCCAGCCTCAGGTCAAGCCACCTGCGGGAGAGGTTCTTGAAGGAGATGGAGGTCTGGTTGCGGGTGTCGGTGTAGACGAACCGCCGTCCGTGCGGCTTCTTCTTTTTCGGGGCCAGAGAGCCGTACCCGACGGGAGTGAATCGCGCCGACTGCAGTTGATTGTCGGCCTTGAGACGGTCGAGCATGCCCAACGTAGGCAATTGGGCGGGCTTGATGTCGGGGATGGCGGTGTCGAAGACGACCACGGCCATGTCATGGTGCCCGTCCTTCTCGCTGAAGCGCGGGTCCGGCACGTAGCGACCCGTATAGACCTTGCTTCCGGGCCGGTAGTGACTGGCGAAGGAGACCCGGGCCGTCTTCATCTTTCCCTCTCCGCAGTGGGCAGCGGTGAGGAAGACGGTGGGCGAGACGAGGGTGCCGGTGCAGTACGTCCACGTGCCGTCGGGGTTCGGACTGTCGGAGATGAGGGCCCCCACTTCGGGGTGACCGTCTCCGTCAGCGGTGCCGTTGGTGATGGCCGATGCGGGGGTGGCGACAGTCATGACTATTGCGAAAAGAATCATGACAAAAGGGACAAAACGCATTCGGGAAGTGTAGCCGCCCGTAGCCTTAACATGACAAAACGGGTAAAAAGATCTACTAACCGCCTGTCAGGCGCCCGGTTTACCCGGCTCGTGACACCGAGCCCGCACACCACTGCCGCACGTCCACAGGGGCCCGAACACGCAAAACGGGGTGTCCCCCGTTGCTTTTGGCAGAGGTGAGCATCGACTCCTCGGGGGCCAGTGCCGCCGATTCACCTGCGCGGCAGGATCACCGCCGCGCCGAATCGAGGACGTCGAAGCCGGCGCTGGTCGCGGCCCAGCTGTGCGCAGCCTGGGCGGTGGGAGCGGTCGCACTGCCCATGGCGATGCAGGCCCTGGCGATGGCGGCGTTTGCCGGTGGGATGGGCCTCGTAGGCGTCTTTGCCGTGCTGGGCGCGTTGACCGTCCTGCCCTACCTGATCGTGGTGATCACGGTCACCCGTAGGGTGTCGGCCCTCGGGGCGACCGGTGGTCGTCGAGCGCTGTGGGCACCGCTGGTCATGGGCGGGGGAACCGCCGGGTGGGCGCTGGGACGGGCAGTGACCGACGTCGCCGGTCTCGGGGTGAACAGCAATACGCTGTTGACGTTCCTTCTCGGCAGGGTCCCGTACTCTCTGGCGGCCGGGATACTCCTGCGCGGCCGGCGGTTCAGCACTGCCGCGCTCGGGCTGAGCGTGCTGCTGATCGGCGTCGGCGTGGTGATACTGCGCCATGAGCCAACCGCACAGCAGCTAGAAGCAATGCACCATGAGCTCACGCTCTCCCAGGAACGGCATTGAAGATATCTTCGCGGACCGACCACACCTCAGCAGGCAATGGGTGGAGGTCAGGCCTCGACACCGCCCTGTGCAGTGCGTGCATCGAATGCTGGATACGGCAGACTTCCAAAGCTTGGTCCCGGACCCGCTGAAAACGCCCGTCCTCCCCGCCGGGTCCATGTTCAGCGGATGTCGCGGCATCGGTACCGCCCGGCGCCTTGGCGGGGGTCACACCTCTCGCACAGAACTGGCTGCGATCCGTTCCCGGTCGGCGCGTTCAAGGGCCTCCACGACCACGTCCGTAAGGGTTTGGCGATGCAAGCGGCAGGTGAGAGTCTCGGTTGTGGCCAGGGACCCGTTTTCGAAGTATTTGTTGGACACGAATCCCCTCCGCAGAAATCGAAGTATGCGCAGGTTTGCCTGCAGCGGCGGACCCCTTCTGCGACGTCTCGTGAAAGCCGGCCAGACAGCGGGCTGGCGGTCATGGCGGCAAGACTTTCCCGATGCAGGTTTCCCAGACGGAAACCGCCATATTGCACGCTTGCCGCCCCAGCGAATTCGGGCGAGAACGTTGAGACATCACCGTCTCGGCTCACCGTGATGATCCGAAACGGCTCCGTCTCGTATGGAGCACGCATGTACGAAGGATTCTCCAGCTTGTCTGCGATCAGGCCCACGATGTCCTCGAACTCACGGATGACCATGTCGGGCGCGCAGGATCTCCACAGCTGCCAGATCCGCTCCATGAACGCGCGATATTCTTTTACCATCATCGAGGTGTCGGCCTCTTTGAGCGATGTGGTGCGATGCTCGTTCTCGATCTCCTCGACGTTGAACCCCAGCCACCTGATGCTGTTTTCGTGGAAGAATTCAAACAGCGCGTCGGGATGAAGCAGCGCCTTACGCGTCAGCACGCACAGGGCTCCGGGCTCGATACCGTGCGTGCGGAGATGATGCAGGCCGCGAAGAGTGCGTGCGAGGCTACCGCGCCCTCCCCATGTCGGTCGTTGCCGGTCGTGCAGGAACGACGGCCCGTCCATGCTGAGCCCGACGGAGAACCTGTGACCGGCCAGGAATCGTGCCCAAGTGTCATCAAGCAGCGTCCCGTTCGTCTGGATGGCGTTCCACACGGTTCTGGCGTGAGAGTTGTGCGCCGCAATGAGTTCGACTGCGCGCTCATAGAACGGCAGACCAGCCGTGAGAGGTTCACCGGCGTGCCAAAGAAACTCCACCTGGTCGTCGACCAGGTCGCTTTCCAAGATCGCGCGAATGACCACCTCAAGAGTCTCCTCCGACATGATGCGGGCGTCGCGGCGTCCCGGGACGTAGCAATACAGGCAGTTGAGGTTGCACAGCGAAGTGGGCTGGAGAACGACAAGCCGGATCTTCATCGATTACTCGATTTGGCGAAGATGTTCGTCCAATGATTGTTATCCTGCCACGACTTTTGAAAAGCGTTCCACCACCAGACGCCGGTTTCGTCGGTTCCTTTCGGGCCGGCGCGAAACTCGAGCACGGTCTTGGGATCAAGGCGCCTTATGCGCGCACGGATAACTTCTTGGATTTCGTCGATCGACTCCATCAGCTCGGGGTCTTGATGATGCGCTTCCGGCAGTTCGTCCATGTGAACAGTGTGGACGCGCGTTGATCGGGAGTGTGGCATCTACCATGCGACCGCGTGTCGAACGAGGCGACCGCTTGGCCACGGAGCCGACCCCGAACTGATGGAGTTCTCGAATCCTGGGACGGCGACGTCGGCCGGCGCAGGTCATAGTTTGACCGTGTAGGCGTATGAGATACGACAAGGCACGTAGCACGGCGGTTCTCGCGCTATCCCAGCTCTCCTGCGCCGAACATCCCGACCCCGATGGCACGCATCACTCACGACAGCGCCGGACGTGCTGTACGGCATCGCCAACGAACCCGTCCAACCAAGCATTCTTCACACGCGCTCACAGCAACGCCGACGAACCCCACAGTCAGCCCCGACGACCCGCCAAACCGAAAACACAACACCACACCGACACGGCGAAGCGTGAGATCAAAGCGCCCGAGCGCAGCGAGGCCCTACAGGAGTCGGGCCCCCGGCCCGACTGGAAGAAACAGCCTGAGCCGACAACACGCGAAGCGCCCCCGGCGAAGCCCAAGCACTGCGCCAAAGGCGCCAAAAGAAAAACAGCCCTCGCGCAGCGAGGCCAATCAGCCCGACGCTGGGGGGCTCGGGGGGTTATCCCCCCGTCTAAACGACGAGGGGACCGAGGGAGCCAGCCCGAAGGGCTAGCGACCATAGGCCCCCAGTCCACCGTGGACCTAATGCGTGCTTACTCGAACACCGCGCCGCAGGTGGAGCAACTGCGCAGCGTCCAGGACACCATTAGTCCCCTGACCGCAGAGGCGAACAACGCTCGCTAGTTCGCCCTGTGGTCCTTAACGAAGAGTCCCCTACCGGGCGCCGTCTCGATCAAGTTCTCAGACTTGAGAACGTCGAGAGCCTTCTTAATCGTGATCCGGCTGAGCTCAAACTCCTGACGATCCCCAGCACGCCTGCCTGCCATAAGCCGACGGCCCAGGCGGGCGGCGCCGATCCTGGGGCGATCAGTGGCGGCCGAGGATCCTTCTTCGGATAACCCAGCAATGCCGACAGGCGTCATCACGGTTTGGTGTCGATCACGCGTCGCTGACCTGGTTGTGTCACGAAGAGTGACACCCGTGGACGGCTTGACCGTATCTCGTGTTGCGTCGTTCGTCCACGTAGGGACGACCACCGGTTAGCCGAATACGTGTTCTACAAGTTGTGATCATCACTGAACGTCGATCTTGACCTCAAGTGCCTCCCTCT
Organism: Nonomuraea sp. NPDC000554; assembly: GCF_040300065.1. Classification (NCBI taxonomy): domain Bacteria; kingdom Bacillati; phylum Actinomycetota; class Actinomycetes; order Streptosporangiales; family Streptosporangiaceae; genus Nonomuraea; species Nonomuraea sp. NPDC000554. The sequence goes on from NZ_JBEPDC010000020.1 coordinate 153,830, forward strand.
GGGTTGATCAAGGTGTCCTTACTTCCTCATCCTCAAGAGCGGAGATCCCTGATGCGCCTGTTACCTGTGGCACGCCCTCACCCCGTCGGCCCCCTGCTCACTCGGCTCGCACGCCGGTCGGTAGGCCTCCTGTCGGTTTTCGCCATGGCAACCGGGCTTCTGCTCGCCCTGACTCCGACCGCCTCGGCCGCCGACTCCACGACAGACCTCGGTATGAGCTGGTCGGACCGGCCCGGTGATATCGCCGTCGGCAACGGAAAGGTCTTCGTCTCCAATGGAGACCGCATCGCTGTCACGGACGCAAAGGGCCAGCTCGTGGGCGCGATCACCAGCCTGTCCGACGCCTACGGGCTGGCCATGGCTCCGGACGGCGCTCACCTGTACGCGGCGCTGATCGGCCCCAGGCAGGTCATCGAGATCGACACCGCCAGCTTGGAGATCACCCGGCGCATCGACCTTGCCGCCTATCCGTGCCCGACGAACCTGGCGCGCTCCGGTGACTGGCTATGGGTAGGCTACGGTTGCCAGAGTGCCTGGGGCGGCGGCGTCATCGGGCTGGATCTGTCGACGACCGCGCCGCAGCCGGTCGCCGTAGCGACCGGCCTCTTCGGCGCTCCGGTGCTCGCCGCAGGCGGGAACACGCTGGCGGTCGGTGAGAGGCAACTGAGCCCTTCCGACATGTTCGTTTACGACGTGAGCGCAACGCCCACGCTGCGGGGCACGATCGACGGCCTCACCAACGAGACATCGGGCCCCATCGAACTCGTCGTCACCCCCGACGGGTCGAACCTACTCTCGGCATCGGCTGTCCCCTACCGCTTCGAAAGATGGGACACCACCACCCTGGCCAGGGTCCGTTCCTACGGCGAGGAGCCAGGCTCCCCCGGCTTTCCGATGGGCTTGGCGCTCAGCCCGGACGGAAAGCAGGTCGTAGGTGGGCGCACCTACGGCACCGATATCACCATGTACGACGCGACGACAGGGGCGAAGATCCACGAGGTGGACAACGAAATCGGCGACTTGGTCGCCGGCAGCGTCGCGTTCTTGGGCGCGGACGTCTTCGCTGTCCTGAGGTCCTCCAACGACGACAGCCTCCACCTGTGGCGACTCGAGGGCTTCACCCGCCCGGACTCGACGCTGACGTTGACGGCTCCCGCCGACCCGTTCGTGAACCGGCAGCTCGCTCTGACCGGGCGGCTTGAACTCCCCGGCGAGCCGGCTCCCGGTGCGCAGATCCTCACGGTGACACATCGCCTGCCTGATGGAACCAGCCAGCCGCTCGACAACGTGACAACCGCTGCGGATGGCAGCTTCACCGTCACCGACACCCCGACGGTCGGCGGAGAGCACGTCTACACCGTGTTCTGGGGTGGAAACGGCGGCTTCCGCGGGAGTATGGCTTCAGTGACGGCGACGGTCAAGTACGCGCCATCCCTCACGCTGACAGGCCCAGCCGGCGGACCGGTCGGCACGACGCTGACCTTCAACGGGGTGCTGCGATTCGACGGCCTGAACTCCACCGATGGCTTCACGCTCCAGGTGCGCCGGACTGTGAGCAACGGCAACGGCACCATCACCACGACTCTGCCGTCGGCGCACCCCAGCAGCAACGGGACATACCGCTTCACTGACCGGCCGCGTGAGGCCGGTATGTACACCTACACCGTCGAGTGGCTCGGCAACGGTCTCTTTCCTCCCGCGACGGCGAACCACGAAGTGCGGGTGCTGACGGTCGTCAAATAGCCGCCACCCTGGTGATGGGGCGAGCGCCGCTCGGCAACATCAGCGAGCGGCGCCCGAGCTAAGCCCCGCGGCAAGTCCGGGACCGACAACGTCCTGTTGGGCGATCTGACCGCCTGCCCGGACGTCCTCGTTTGGGGTGTGGATCTCAAGCGCGGGATGGAGCTGCAACCGTGGGCATCCTGCCTTGATCGGCTGGCCACCAGCCCGCGGGAAGCCGACGCCCTGTTCGCCGACGCGGTCACTTTGCTCGACGGACGGGCTGATCACCTGGCCCGGCACGGGCACCGCACCTGGGAGCCATCTCCGGACGCGCCTGCGCTGATCATCCTGGTAGACGAGTATGCCGAACTGGTCGACGAAGCTCCCGATGCTGAAGCTCCCGAGGCTTTTGTGCACGCCGACTCCATCGCCCGACGCGGTCGCGCCTTCGCCGTGCAGCTCGTGGCCGTTACCCAACGGCCCTCGCAGAAGGCCATGGGCAAGGGAGCCGTCCGCTCCTAGATGGACGTCTGCATCTCCCGTCGCGTCCGCGAACAACGTGATGTAGACCTGATCCTCGGACAGGGCCTGCTCAAGAACGGCTGGGATGCACACCGCCTCGACGCCCCGGCAAGTTCCTCATCTCCCCCCGAACACGACACCCCACGCCGCGCCCGGACCTACCTCCTCAACGACGACGGAGTACAGGCCACGGCGAAACAGCGCGCGGGACACCGCTCACCTCTCGATCAGATATCCGTCCAAGCCCTGGGGCAGGCTGCCGAGGTGCAGGCGACGTCATCTATCAAACTCATTCGATACGAAGCCGTATGAGAACCTGAGGAGGCGCTGACTGCGGCACTGAGGCGCGCCCTCAACGACGGGATCAGCCTCGCCGATCTCATACGCGCGACAGCCATGCGTCGAACATGGGTCTACCAACGCCTAATAGCCGGATGTGCGGCACGACCGCACTGCCCGGCAAGCGCCTCTTGATAACTGCATGACACGAAAGGAAGCCGTCAATGACGAGCGACCGAACGGCGCTGCCACCCGTGCGGGTGGATGCGGAGCTGAAGGACCGTCTCCGCAGGTACGCCGAGTCGCAGGAACGTGGTGTGTCGTGGCTGATCAGGAAGGCGATCGAGGAGTACCTCAACCGTCACGACAAGGGGTGATCCCTTGGCCAAGATCCTGATCGGCAAATACGAAGCGACCATCTACCCCAAGTGAGGCGGTAACACCGGAGCCATCTCCCTCGGGTTCCCCCCCGACGGCAGACGCAACCGCCCCAAGCGCAAGGGCAAGACCAACGCCGTCGTCAAGGACAAGCTCAAGAAGCTGGTCGAAGACCTTGAAGCAGGCATCACAACATCGGAGAACTACACCGTGGGTGAGGCGGTCAAAGGCTGGCTCGCCAAGGGCCTCAAGGGACGATCCAAAGCGACCATCGTCAAGCTAACAGGGCTCGCCGAGACTCACGTGGTTCCAGCGTTAGGGGCGGCAAGCTCCAACGACTGACCGCGGATGACGTGGACGACTGGCTTGATGGACTCGCGACCAAGCTAGCCACCAGGACTCTGCGAGAGGTTCACAGCATCATGAAGCGGTCCGTCCGGCAAGCTCAGGCCCGCGACAGGGTCCTCAGGAACGTGGCCGAGTTGGTCACCACGCCGGAAGGCACGGATGGACGTCCGAGCAAGCCGGGAACAAGCCGATGCGCTGCTGAAAGCCGCTGCATCATCCGCCCTGAACGCCTACGTGGTGTTGAGCCTCAGCACAGGCGTACGCACCGAGGAAGCCGTGCGTTGCAATGAGATCACGTCGTCACCTGGATACCCAAGACCAAGTCCTGGCGACCAGTGGCCGAAGTCGGCTTCAGGCACAACAGGATCGCCATCTACGTGTGGCGTGCCGTCCGCAGGCGAGGCATGGCACGATCTCAACCTGGTGTTCTGCACGAGCGTCGGTACCCCTCTCGACGCACACAACGTCCGGTGCTCATTCCGCCGGATCACCAAGCGGGCGCGACTCGGGACAGACTGGACGCCCCGAGAGCTACACCACTCCCTTCGTCTCCATTATGAGCGATCAAGGCGTTGCCATCGAGAGCTTCGCCGAGCACTGAGAGGGTGCCCCTCGTCGGCGACACGGCCCACGGAAGGCGCAAGGGCGGCGGTGTCACCTGACACCGCCGCTACGAACGCTCGGCGCAAGCGTGAAATTGAATACGCCCGAGCGAAGCGAGGCCCATTGGCCCGACGCTGGGGGTCCGGGGGTCATCCCCCGGGCAAAATGACGAGGAGACCGTGGGGAAGCGCCAAAGGCGCGACCACACCTCGCCGTACTCCGAGTGGAGCTATGGGGATTCGAACCCCAGACCTCCTCCATGCCATGGAGGCGCGCTACCAACTGCGCCATAGCCCCTTGCGATGCGTCGCCAAGTGTATCGGAATACGGGCGGCCTCGTGTCACGCCGAGCCGTCCGTGATACGTCATAGGTTTCGTGTCGACTTTCGATGAGCACCGGAGCCTGCTGACGGGTGTCGCCTACCGGATTCTGGGCAGCGTCGCCGACGCCGAGGACGTCGTGCAGGAGACGTGGCTGCGCTGGTCCGGGGTGGACGAGGCGGCCGTGGCCGATCCGAAGGCGTACCTGGTGCGGGTGACGTCGAGGTCGGCGCTCGATCGGCTGCGGTGGGCGAAGTCGCGGCGGGAGTCGTACGTCGGCCCGTGGCTGCCGGAGCCGATCAGTACGGCGCCTGATGCGGCGGAGCACGCCGAGCTGGCCGCTTCGGTGGAGTTGGCGCTGTTGGTGGTGCTGGAGACGTTGTCGCCGTTGGAGCGGGCGGTGTTCGTGCTGCGAGAGGCGTTCGACCTGCCGTTCTCGGAGATCGCGCAGGTGATCGGGCGGGCGGAGCCGGCGACCCGGCAGTTGGCGAAGCGGGCCCGTGATCACGTACAGGAGAAGCGGCCGCGGTTCGACGTGGATCCGGGCGAGCGCAGGAGGATCACGGAGCGGTTCGTCAACGCGTCCGTCAACGGCGATCTGGACGGGTTGATCGAGCTGCTCTCCAGCGACGTCACGCTGGTCAGCGACGGCGGCGGTAAGGCGAGGTCACCGCTGCGCGCTCTCACGGGTGCCGACAACGTCACCCGGTTCCTCATGTCGACCACGACGCCTGAGGGCATCGCGAAGTTCATGGCGTCGATCGGCGTCCAGGACTATGCGGACTTCTCGTTCGGCGTGCAGGAGGTGAACGGCGGCCCAGCGATGGTGCTGTTCGCCGGGGGCCGGGTGGTGACGGTCATCTCCCTGCTGGTCTCGGACGGCAGGATCGACACGATCTACCTCCTCGCCAATCCCGACAAGATCGCCCACCTGCCGTGGAGCGGAACCGCCACACGGCCAGGCGGGTAGAGGGTCAGGCGGCGCGCCGGACCGTCGGGATGCCCGCTTCGCGGACGAGCGCGCAGAGGTCGACGCCGGTGGCGCGCAGGATCCGTCCGGTGCCGTTGGAGCCGTCGGCGAGCAGCCCCCACAGCAGGCGCTCGCCCGTGACGGGTCCGGGCCGCGACATGGCCACCTCGACCGCCTTCCGCGCGTGCGCGGCGAGCGGGATCGCCCCGAGCGGCCCGTACAGGGTGACGCGCAGCGGCCTGATGCGGGAGCGGCCCAGCCGCCACAGCGCCGGGTCGTCGGTTCCGGCCCGGGTGCGGCGGTGGACGGCGTCGAGGTCGATGCCGAGCGTGGCGAGCAGCGTGCGCGCGTCGCCGGTGTCGACGTGTTCCCGTACGTCCTCGGGGGTCGCGGTGAACGTGTCGAGCGCGAAGGGACGCACCTCGGCCAGCCCGAGCAGCAGCAGCTCGGCGGGGAGCGCGGGACGTCCGGCGTCGAGGGCGTGGGTGCCGGCCTTGATGACGGCGCGGCGGGCGGCCTCGGTGAACCTGGCGAACAAGGACTACCTCCTGACCCGGCGGGCGTGCTTGCGATGGGCGGACTGCCGTTTGACTCCGAGCGCGTCCGCGATCTGCTCCCAGGACCAGCCCTGGGCGCGCGCGTTGGACACGTGCGTGGCCTCCAGCTCTTCCAGCAGGGCTCTGAGGGCGGCGACCGCCGCCAGGCCGACGCCGGGGTCGCGATCACCGGCCGCCTCGGCCAGTTCGGTGACTCTCATGGTGTCAGCATGTGCTGACAAGCACCCGCTTGTCAACATGTGCTGACACTAGAGCCGTTCCGCCATCAGGGCGAGGATCGGGAGGGCGTCCGCCAGCCGGGCGCGCTCCTCGGGCGTGAGCGTGCCCACCGCCGCCTCCAGCCGTTCCGTGATGACCCGTTCGCGGTTGTTCAGCGCCGCCTTGCCCGCACCCGAGATCGCGGTGATGACCCGGCGGCCGTCGGCGGGGTCGGGCTCCCTGGACACCAGCCCCCGCCTGTCCAGGCCGCCCAGGACGGTGCCGACGGCCTGCGCCGTCACCTTCTCCAGGGCCGCCAGCTGGGCCGAGGTGTGCGGCCCGTCGCGGTCCAGCCGCGACAGCACCGCGAGCTCGGTGAACGAGAGCTCGTCGTTCGAGGCGTTCGTGTAGAGCTGGCGGATGCGCCGGGCGAGGCGTCCGACGGCGATCCGCACATCTTCTGAGAGCACGAAAGCAAGTCTAGCTTTATCAATCTGGCTTTGGTAATTTCACCGCACTATGTGTTACGACGACGATGCGACACCACCCGCTCACAGCACGCCCCTCACCTCGACGTCCGCCGGGCCCGTCCGCCTCACCTCGGCCGACGGCACCGCGTTCGCCGCCTACGAGGCCCGCCCCGGCGACCAGCGGGGGCCGGGCGTGGTCATCCTGCCCGACGTGCGCGGGCTGCACGGCTTCTACAAACAGCTCGCCGTGCGACTGGCCGAGCAGGGGCATCCGGCCATCGCCATCGACTACTACGGCCGCACGGCGACCGACGACAGCCGCGACGCCGACTTCCCGATCATGGAGCACGTCACCAAACTCGGCAGGGACACCATCCAGGACGACATCATGGCCGCCGCCGAGCACCTGGGCAGGCCCGCCGTCGCGCTCGGGTTCTGCATGGGCGGACGCAACGCGTTCCTCACCTCGGCCCCGAGGTTCGGCTTCGCGGGCGTGATCGGCTTCTACGGCGCTCCCGGCATCGCGGGCCCGTACGGGCCGGGGCCGACCCAGCACGCATCAGAGCTGGACGCGCCGATCCTCGGCCTGTTCGGCGGCGCGGACCAGGGCATCCCGGCCGAGGCGGTGTCGGAGTTCGACCAGGCCCTGACGGCGGCAGGGGTCGAACACGAGCTGGTCACCTATCCGGACGCCCCGCACGGCTTCTTCGACGCCCACGCCACCGACCACGCCGCGGCCTGCCAGGACGCGTGGCAGCGGGTACTGGCCTTTCTGGCCGCCCGCTAGGTACCGGAGGACGCGTTCCTGACCTCGGCCCCGAGGTGAGGAGCCTGGCTTTCTGGCCGCCCGCTAGGTACCGGAGGGTCGCACGGTGGTGCGCATGGTCAGCGCGGCGTCGTCCAGCGTCAGGCCGACCGTGACCTCGCCGAGCTCGGAGGTCCGCGACACGTGCGTGCCGCCGCACGGGATCACGGCCTCCCCCTCGGGCAGCGCGCAGTGCCAGGTGCGGCGGGCGGTGAGCCCGCGGTCGGGCACGTCGAGCCAGACGGGCACGCCGGCGGCCACCCACGCCTTGAGCCGGACGTTGGCGTCGTGCGCGACCTCGTCGAGGTCCAGCCCTTCGGCCGAGAACCCCTTCTTGCGCAACGACTTGCCCAGCCGGTAGACGTCCACGCTGCCGTACGGTGAGATCCGCGAGGACGTGATCGCGCTCTGGTCGAAGTCGGGGTTCCCGAGCCCGTCGACCGCGACCTCCTTGCGCCAGCGGCCCGCCAGGGACGCGTTGAGCGCGAGCGCCGCCAGATGGCAGGCGGTGTGACCGGCCGACAATCCCGCCCGGTACGCGGCGTCGACCGAGAGCTCGACTTTCGCGCCCACGTCGAGCGGGCTCTCGGTCAGGTGGACGACCAGCCACTGCCAGCCGTCGGCGCCGCGCCGGACGGGGATGTCGGCCCCGAGGACGACCTCGCCGTCGTTCGACTGTGCCCCCGAGACGCAGTCGACGACCGGCAGCCCGCCGATGGTGCCGCGGTCGGCGGGCTGGTCGGGCCAGGTGTGGTCGAGCGGATGGAACGGCGTCTCGGCGACGATCAGGCCGTGCAGACCCCCCGCCTGCACGGTTCCGACGATCTCCGAACGCCCGCTAACCTGGCCGTCTGGGAAGGTGACTACTGTCTGGTTCACCTCTTTATTGTTTCAGGCAGCTCGATCGCCTTCGGCAGCCGTTCGTCCTCCAGGTAGCGGTCGCGTCCCGCGTACAGGCCGGTGAACAGCTGCGCGACGAGCACACCGAAGATCAGCGTGTACGTCAGCGCCCAGCCGCCGGTCAGCTGGTGCAGCACGCCCACGAGCAGCGGGCCGGCGCCCGCCATCAGATATCCGGCGCTCTGCCCGAAGGCGGACAGGGCGGCGGTCGCCTCCGGCGTGCGGGTGCGCAGCGCCAGCATCATCAGCGCCAGCGGGAACGAGCCCATGCCGAGCGCCACGAGCACCACCCAGACCAGCGCGGTGGAGCCGGGCGCGAACCAGAGCCCGAGGAAGCCGACCGTGTACGAGACGACCAGGCCCACCACGACCGGACGCTGGTCGCGGAAGCGCGAGGCGACCATCGGCACCAGGATCGACACCGGGATGTTCAGCGCGGTGAACACCCCGAGGATCACCCCGGCCTGGCCGGTGCTGAAGCCGCTGTCGAGGAGGATGGTGGCGAGCCAGCCGAACATGATGTACGCGATCATCGACTGGGTGCCGAAGTAGATCGCGACCATCCAGGCCAGCTTGCTCCTGGCGAGCTGGCGGATGCCCGCGTCTCTCTGGCCGGTGTCGCGCTCCGGCTCACTGCGCAGCAGCGCAAGCCACGGAATGGCGGCGACGACGGCCAGCGCCGCCCACACGCCGAGCGCGATGTGCCAGTTGCCTGACGCGCGCTCGATCGGCACGGTCGCGGCGGCGGCGAGCATGGTGCCGACCGCCAGGGCCGTGGTGTAGACGGTGGTCATGATCCCGGTACGGGCCGGGAAGTGACGCTTGATCAGCGTCGGGATGAGCACGTTGCCGACGGCCCCGCCCGACAGCGCGACCGCGCTGCTCAGCAGGAACACCGGCGCCGAGTCGACGAGTGACCGGACCAGCAGGCCGACGCCGAGCGTCACGAGCGCGAGCAGCAGCAGCCGGTGCTCGCCGACCCGCCTGGCCATCGTGGGGGTCACCGCGCCCACCGTGGCGAAGGCCAGGACGGGCAGCGTGGTGAGCAGTCCGGTGCCGACGCTCGACATGCCGAGCGCGGCGGCGAGCTGGTCGAGCAGCGGGCCGACGGAGGTGACGGCGGTGCGCAGGTTCAGCGCGGCGAGCACGATCCCCAGCACGAGGAGCCAGGCAAGGGAGCTGGTTCTGCCTCGGGACTCTTGGGCCAGCACGCTCATGGGGGACCGGTCCTCCACTCATCAAATCATGGGACGAATAACCTCCCCAACAGTAGCAAAATCAACATTTATTCCTGACCATCGGGGCCCCCTATGACAAACCTCCCAGTTCACACCGAAGGTCTGGGTCCCGCGGAAGGGCGTCAACGCCTGCGCAGCAGCCAGTACAGGCCCACCAGCGGCAGCACGAGGGGGATGAACAGATACCCCTTGCCGTACACCGACCAGACCGTGTCGTGCGGGAAGGCGGCCGCGTCGACGACGCTGGCGGTGCCGACGACCAGGACGCCGGCCAGCTCGACGCCCAGCGCCGCCAGCGCGACTCGGCGCGCGCCGCGCGCCAGGGCCACGGTGAGCAGGATGTAGACGAGCGCGGCGAACGCCGACAGCGAGTAGGCCAGCGGCGCCTCGTCGAAACGGAGCACGATCTGGACGGCGGCGCGCGCCCCGGCGGCCAGCGCGAACAGCCCGTAGACGGCGAGCAGCGCCCGGCCCGGCCCCGTACTGATGGGGGACGTCATGCGCCGCCCTGCCAGATCTGCAACAGCCGGCCCGTCATCACCGCGATCGCGAACCCGGCCACCACCAGGATCGCGGGCCCCCACCGGCTCCGCTCGGCCAGCGCCAGGACGACACCGGCGGGCGGGATCACGATCTGGCCGCCCACGTACCCGAAGAGCGTGACCTTGTCGGCCGGGCCCTGCCCGCCGGCCACCGCCGCGATCACGAAGCCCGCCTGGACCAGCACCGCGACCTCCAGCACGGCGAACCCGACGAGCAGGACCATGCCCATCGGCCGGTTGCGGATCGCGACGACCAGGCTCGCCACCGCGAGCAGCAGCGACCAGACGATCACGATCGTGGAAACGGTGGTGTTCATCGGGGGAAAGGCTATCGCCCGCGCAGGTCGCCCTCGATTCCGTCCGCGTTCCGACGGAAGCGGGGTCAGCGCTTCAAGGGCAGCCCTCCCGTGGGGAACGGCAGGAAGGGCGCCCGCGACGTCCTGGCTTCGCGCTGACCGCACAGCGCCAGGGAGACATGGTCGACGAGCGCGAAGTCGATCGGGCTGGGCTCGATGGTGCCGTCGTCATGGACGCGCTGGTACTTCGTCCAGTTGACGCCGAAGGAGAGCTGGCGGTCGCCGTCCGGGCTGGACAGCGACTGCGTGGCCATGCCGAACACGGCGCCGTCGTGCCCCCAGAACCGCCCGCAGGGCAGGTCGAGGGCGTAGATGCCGAGACCGTAGGGCAGCTCCGCGCCGCCGGCCAGGATGGGCACCGTCTTCTGCATCTCGGCGAGCTGCGCGCCGCCGATCAGCTCACCGCGCAGCAGCGCCCGGTAGAAGCGGTTGAGGTCGTCCATGGTCGACACGACCGCGCCCGCCGTGCTCGCCCAGGACATGTTGTAGACGCTGTAGTCGCGCGGCGGGTCGATCAGCCCGAACAGGGACTCGTACGCCTTGGAATGCGGTCCAGGGATGTGCGGCGTGCGGGGGAAGGACGTGTGCCGCAAGCCGGCCTTCTCGATCACGTTGCGGGTGATGTACCGCTCGGCGCCGACGCCTGTCACCTTCTCCAGCAGCAGGCCCGCGATCACGTAGTTGGTGTTGGAGTACGACCCGGGTGTCGCCCCCGGCTCCCCGGTCGGCGGCGCGGCCAGGCCGAACTTCACCAGCTCTGCCGGTTCGAACGCGCGGAATCGGTTGTCGTCCAGGCTGGCGGGCGAGCCCTCCAGGAGCGAGGGGAACGCCCCTCCCACGTAGTCGCCGATGCCGCTGGTGTGGTTGAGCAGCGTCCGCACGGTGACCTTGTGGCCGCGATCGCCGGGGATCAGGCCGGGCAGGTAGCGGCTCACCGGCGCGTCCAGTTCGACGGTGCCGCGCGCCACCTGCTGCAGGATCGCCACCGAGGTGAAGGTCTTGCTGATGCTGCCGATCCGGCGCAGCATCAGCGGCTGCACCGGGCGGCCGGTCGCCACGTCGGCGACGCCGGCCGCGCCCTGCCACGTCTGGCGCGCGTCGCGCACGCCGGAGTAGATGCCGAACATCCCGGCCTGGTGGACGGCGTCGAGGGACTGCTGGAGCGCCCGCTGGTCAAGCCCAGGAGCTTGGGCCGCCGCGGCCGTCCCGGGTGCGGTCAGGACGCCCACCGCGAGCAGGGCGCCCACCGCGGCCCGGACGATCATCCGCTTGCCGGCGGTCTCTAACGCATGTCTGGATTGGCGAGTACGCATGGGCATCACCCTGATCGCTCGCGTGCGGCGAGGTTAGTCCGCTGTGTCATCGGCTCTGCATGACAGCTGTCATGACGCAGACGCGCGTGCTCGTTCTCCGACGGTTGTCCCGCGTACGGATCGGCGCGGAGCAGGATGTTGCGCTATCGGCGGCGCAGGTCGCCTTCGACTCCGTCCAGCAGCCAGTTGAGCCCGCGCTCGTAGTTGTCGTCGGCGCCCGCGACCCCTCGCTCGATCATCGGCGCGAGCCGGGGGAACTCGCCGCTGGCGATCAACTCCCGCATGTACGGCTCGGCGACCGCGGCGCGCTCGGCGTCGTTGACGCCGTCGGTGCGCGGTGCGGCGCGTTCGAGCGACTCCCGGATGGTGAAGCCCAGCGAGTAGTCGTCGATCGCAGCGAGGATGCGCCACTTGGTCAGCTCGTCCACGCCGAGCCCGTCGAGGGCGGCCAGCGACTGCTCCACGTGACGCAGCCCGTTCGGCCCCACCGAGACGCGCTGCGACACCAGGTCCACCCGCCACGGGTGGCGTCGGACGGCCTCGCGCTCGCGGCGGGCGATCACCAGGATCGCCTCGCGCCAGTCGGCGGGCAGCGGCTCCTCGACCAGCACCTCGGCGGCCACCTCGTCAGCCATCAGGTCGAGGAGGTCCTCCTTGCGCTCGATGTGCGTGTACAGGCTCATGGCCCGCGCGCCCAGTTCGGCGGCGACGCGCCGGATGGAGACGGCGGCCAGGCCCTCCGCGTCGGCGATGGCGATGGCCGCGGCCACGATCGCTTCACGGGTCAGCGCGGGACGCCGCTGCGGCGCAGGACGCGACCAGACGGAACTCATGCACCTCACGATACAGCGTACGGATATCGCTACACCTCGGTCTGGCCGCTACACCGTAGCGGCTCGGTGTTACGCTGTACGACATGCGATACACCGTAGCGCCCTCGCTTCGAACCACCGGTCTCGTCGTCCTGCTCGGCGTGATCATGACGATCCTCGACACAACGATCATGAACGTCGCCGTGAACGCCCTCGCCCGCGACTTCCAGACGACCCTCGCCACCATGCAGTGGGTGATCACCGGCTACCTGCTGGCCTTGTCGATGACGATCCCCATCACCGGCTGGGCCGTCGGACGGTTCGGCGCCAAGGCGGTCTGGCTGGCCTCGCTCGTGCTGTTCACCGGGGGGTCGGTGCTCAGCGCGGCGGCCTGGTCCGTCGGCAGCCTGGTGGCGTTCCGCGCGGTGCAGGGGCTGGGCGGCGGCCTGCTCATGCCGGTCGGCCAGGCAATGATCGCCCAGGCCGCCGGCCAGGAGCGGATGGGCCGGGGGATGGCCATGATCTCGGTGCCCGCCATGCTGGCCCCGGTCCTCGGCCCGGTGCTCGGCGGCGTGATCGTGGAGAGCCTCGACTGGCGCTGGCTGTTCCTGGTCAACGTCCCGGTCTGCGCCGTCGCCCTCCTGGCCGCGATCATCCTCCTCCCGAACGCCGCCCCGGCGAACACCGAACCCACGCACAGCAAGCAGACGGACGCCGAGCAGCAGCCCGGCGGGCCGACCGGCAGCGACCCCGCGGCCGGCGAGCGGGCGGACCGAAGGCAGACCGCCGTCGCCTCGAGGGCCGGCGAGCCGGCGGGCAACGCGCGGACGGGCGGCGAGCAGCGGCGGGGCGGGAGGCTCGACGTGGTGGGTCTCGTGCTGCTCTCCCCCGGGCTGGCCGGGCTGGTCTTCGGCCTGTCGGAGGTGGGCAACGGCGCCTCGCTCGCGCATCCGGCCCTGTGGATCGGGCTGGCCCTGGTGGCGGCCTTCGTGATCCGCGCCCTGCGCACGTCGGAGACCCTGCTCGACCTGCGGCTGTTCGGCGACCGGACGTTCGCCGCCGCCGTCGGCACGCTGGTCTGCTACTCGGCGGCGCTGTTCGGCGTCACCGTGCTCGTGCCGCTGTACAGCCAGCTCTCCTCGGGCGGCAGTGCGCTCGACGCGGGTCTGCTGATGGCCCCGATGGGCGTCGGCGCCGCGCTGACCATGCCGATCGCGGGCAGGCTCACCGACCGCGGCGGCCCGCGCGGGGTCGGCGCGGCGGGCATCGCGGTGGCCGTGGCCGGCATGCTGGCCTTCGTCGCGTTTCCCGGGTACGTCCCGATGTTCGTGCTGGGTCTCGGGCACGGCCTGGTGGCGCCGTCGGTCGCGGCAGCGGCGTTCAAGACCCTCGACAGGGCGGCCATCCCCGCTGGATCGACGCTGAGCAACATCGCGGTACGCCTGGCGTCGTCGTTCGGCGTGGCGCTCCTGGCCGTGCTGCTGCAGGTGTTCACCAGGTCAGGAGCGGCGCAACCGTTCACGTACACGTTCTGGTGCGCGATCGCCCTGGCGGCCGTCTCGCTCGCCCCACTCGCCCTGATCCGCCGCGCATAGGAACCCTCGCCGCCCGCATCAGCCGACATTTCCCCCGGAAACACTCCCTCCTGCGGCTCTCGTCCGTCTCCCACCCGTTATGCGCGCATAGGATCGACTGCGTGGAACGGATCCTGGTCAGTGCCTGCCTGATGGGCCGGAAGGTGCGCTACGACGGCCACGCGAAGACGAGCCACGACGCGCTGCTGGCCGCCTGGCGGGACGAGGGCCGCCTGGTGCCGTTCTGCCCTGAGGTGGAGGGCGGGCTGCCGATCCCCCGGCCCGCCGCCGAGATCGAGGGCGGCGTCGGCGGAGCCGCCGTGCTCTCGGGCGCGGCCCGGGTGCTGGCCACCGACGGGTCGGACGTGACGGCCGAGTTCCTGGCCGGAGCCCAGGCGGCGCTCGCCGTGGCCCGCTCGTTCGGTGTCAGGCTGGCGGTGCTGAAGGAGGGAAGCCCGTCGTGCGGCGCGTTGTCGATCTACGACGGGACGTTCAGGGGCCACCGCACGCCCGGCAAGGGCGTCACCACCGCGCTCCTGGAGCTGAACGGGATCCGCGTGTTCAACGAGGAGCACGTCACCGAGGCGGCCGACTACCTGCGCACCCTCGAGACGTAGAGGGCGCCGCCGAGGCCGGCCGTGAGTAAGGTCGCCATGATGCGGTGGTACCAGGTGTTGAGGGTGGTGGCCTCCCCCGCGCCGAACGCCAGGGCCAGGATGCCGAGCAGCACTCCCGACAGCGCGCCGGCGTGCGTGTAGATCAGCCCGTTCCAGGCCCAGGGGCGCCCCGACAGCGCTCCGTACGCGCCGACGGCCACGGCCACCGCGCAGAGCGTCTCGGCGATCGTGGCCGGGGGGATCACCGGTTCGCTCAGCGGGCCGATCGCGACGCCGGTGTGCAGCACCGCACCGACGCAGAAGACCAGCGCATACACCACCGAGAGGGCTCCCAGGGCTTTCCGCAGTGCGTCCATGCCGACGAGGTTCCCACCATGGGGAGGTCCGGCGAATCAGACTGTGGGCTGATCCTTCAGCTACACCGTCAGCAGTAGCGGCTCCCCGGCAAGAAACAGGAAATCGAAACAACCGGAATTACCGGAAACTTTGCCGCACCCCCAGGAGTCATATCAATGGGGCGCGTTGGAATTACGGGGATATTTGGCTCATTAACAGCTAGCCGCGCTGTGCCCGATTCCCGATGACGCGACCAGGGGGCTCGAATCACCACAACGGGGAGAGGACTCGGCAATGCCTGTCGATCTGACCAACGCACAACCCCTGGCCTGGGACTCGGCCACGCTCGACACGGACACCAAGGTGATGCTGGACAATCTCCAGCCCAACATCCTGCGCGCGCACGTGCGCGAGCACCTGTCCGTCCTGTTCGTCCGCTTCAACGACATTCCGGAGGGTCGGCGCTTTCTCCGGCACCTCGCCGAAACCCGGATGAAGTCGGCCCGCAAGCACCTGGAAGAGATTCGCGACTTCGCCGGAAACCGCACCAGCGGCACCCCCTACGTGGGCGTCGGCATCAGCAAGGCCGGATACCGCGACCTCGGCCACTCGGTCGAGGACATGCGCAGATTCGGCGACAAGGCGTTCCGCGACGGCATGAAGCGCAGGGGCGCCGAGATCGACGATCCGGCCGTGGACCAGTGGGAGAACTGCTACCAGCGGGAGATCCACGCCGTGATCCTGATCGGCGACGCGACCCCCGAGCCGGTGGCCGCGCTGCGCGAGGAGATCCTGGGCGAGTTGCCCGCCAGCGCCAGGCTGCTGGGCGAGGAGACGGGCCAGGGCATGCGCAATCCGGCGGGTGACGGCATCGAGCACTTCGGGTACGTGGACGGCCGCAGCCAGCCGCTGTTCGTCAAGGACGAGGTGGACAAGGAGCCCAAGGAGCACTGGAACCCGGCGTTCCCGCTCGGGAACATCCTGGTGGCCGACCCGCTGGCCCCGAACCCTGGCAGGCACTTCGGCAGCTACTTCGTCTTCAGGAAGCTGGAGCAGGACGTCCGCGCGTTCAAGGTGATCGAGCAGGAGCTCGCCGACAACCTGGGCCTGGCCGGCGCCGACTGCGACAGGGCGGGCGCCATGCTCATCGGACGCTTCAAGGACGGCACCCCGATCACCGCCAAGGCCAGGCCCGCGGGCGGCCCGGTGAGCAACGACTTCACCTTCGACGCCGACGACGGCAGCAAGTGCCCGTTCAGCGGTCACATCCGCAAGACCAACCCGCGCTCGTTCGGCCGTGAGGTGCTCATGGTCCGGCGGGGCCAGACCTACGGCGTGCGCACCGACGACCCGTGGGACGACTCCCCGCCGGAGACCCGCCCGAGCGGCGAGGTGGGGCTGCTGTTCATGGCGTTCAACTCCAGCCTGGTCAGCCAGTTCGAGTTCACCCAGCACAGCTGGGCCGACAACCCGGACTTCCAGCAGCCGGGCACCGGCCACGACCCCGTCATCGGGCAGGGAGACCGGAACGTCAAGGTCACCTTCCCGAAGGTGTGGGGCAGGCCGGAGCAGTCCGCGCCGCAGGCCCAGGTGGCCCAGACGATCACGATGAAGGGCGGCGAGTACTTCTTCATGCCGTCCCTGGCGTACCTGCGCGCGCTGTAGGAGGACGCGGGCCGTCGAGTTCCTGCTCGGCGGCCCGCGGGCCCGCCCTCGCCGCCGAGCGGCGCGCAAGGCCCGCCCCGGCACGTCGCCCGCCCCACCGACTGAACTACCCGAAACGGGTAGCTCTAGGATCATCCGGGGGGTTTGGGCATGTTGCGGACGTTCTTCAAGACCGAGGCGGGCAGCACCAGCGTGCTGCTCGTCGCGACGGCGCTGGCGCTGCTGTGGGCCAATTCGCCGTGGGGTGACACCTACGAGACGTTCTGGCACACGCCCATGGGGCTGTCGTTCGGCAGCGCGGAGTTCTCACTCGACCTGCGCCACTGGGTGAACGACGGGCTGATGACGGTCTTCTTCTTCGTCATCGGGCTGGAGATCTCCTACGAGATGCGCCTCGGGCAGCTGCGGGACCGACGGCTGATCGCCGTGCCGTCCGTCGCCGCGCTGGGCGGGATGCTGGTTCCCGCCGCCGTCTACCTGGCACTGAACGCGGGCGGGCCGGGCGCGGGCGGCTGGGGTGTCCCCATCGCGACCGACACCGCGTTCGTCCTGGGCCTGCTCGCCATCGTGGGGGCGAGGTGCCCGGACCCGCTACGCGCGTTCCTGCTGACGCTGGCCATCGTGGACGACGTGCTGGCGATCATCATCATCGCGCTCTTCTACACCGCCAGCCTGTCCATCCCCGCGCTGGTCACGGCGGCCGTGCTGCTGGCGGCGATCATGACGTTGCGGTGGCTGCGGATCTGGCGGGCGCCCGCCTACATCGTGCTCGGGTTCGCGCTGTGGGTGGCGACGCTGGAGAGCGGGGTGCACCCGACACTGGTCGGCATCGCGCTGGGCGTCCTGGTGTTCGTGTACGCGCCCAGCGATCAGAAGCTGTTGCTGGCGGGCGAGGCCGTCCAGGAGTTCACCAGCGACCCGTCGGCGCGGGCCGCGCGGGAGGCGACCCGGCGGGTGCGGCTGGCCGTGTCCGTGAACGAGCGGCTCCAGCTCCGGCTGCACCCGTGGAGCAGCTACGTGATCGTGCCGATCTTCGCGCTGGCCAACGCGGGCGTCCGGCTCGACGCCGAATCGCTGCGCACCGCCGTCACCTCGCCCATCTCCCTCGGGATCGTGGCCGGGCTGCTGCTCGGCAAGTTCGCGGGCATCTCGCTCGGCACCTGGCTGCCGCTCAGGTTCGGCTGGGGCGTGCTGCCGGGGAACCTGGTGTGGGGCCAGCTGCTGGGCGGCGCGGCGGTGTCCGGCATCGGGTTCACGGTGGCGCTGTTCATCGTGGACCTCGCCTTCGACGACCCGGCGGTGCAGAGCCAGGCGAAGATCGGCATCCTGGCCGGATCGCTGCTGTCGGCGCTGTTCGGCTGGGTGATCTTCCGGATGGCGTGGGACCGGGGCGGGGTGTGCGCGCCGCCCGAGGCGGAGCCCGAGGAGGAGCTGCCCGAGCTGCTGTCGGTGCCGGTCGGCTCCGACGACCACGTGCGCGGGCCCGCCGACGCCAAGGTGACGCTCGTCGAGTACGGCGACTTCGAGTGCCCGTTCTGCGGACGGCTGCACCCCATCCTGGACGAGCTCCGCGAACGCCATCCCGAGCTGCGAACCGTGTTCAGGCACTACCCGCTGCGCACCCTGCACCCGAGGGCGGTGCCCGCCGCGCTGGTGGCCGAGGCGGCGTCCGACCAGGGCAGGTTCTGGGAGATGCACGACATCCTCTTCGACAACCAGCGCTTCCTGACCGACGCCGACCTGGCCCACTACTCCGCCGAGCTGGACGTGGAGCCGTGGACGGAGGTGCGCGAGCACAGGCGGCGGGTGGCGCGCGACGAGGAGTCGGGCATGGCGAGCGGCGTACGGGGCACGCCCACGCTCTTCCTGAACGGCCGGCGCTACCAGGGCGGGCTGGACCTGGAGTCGATCAGCAAGGCAGTGGCGGAACTGATCAGATCCCCGTAACGTCGGGGCGGTCTATGGAGACGAAGCCAAGGTGAAAGCAGGCGTGGACATGGTCATTGTGCTGACCACCGGGATCATCGTCCTGGTACAGGGCAGCGTGCTGGTCACCGGGATCGTGCTGACGGTCGCGAAGAGACGCCAACAGGGCAGGGGGGCGATGCTGGGCCTGGCCGGGTGCCTCGTGCTCCTGCTCGAGGTCGTGTTCGGCGTCGTCCGCAGTCTCACGTTCTCCTCCCTCGTCGACTCCATGGGCATCAGCTCGGCGAACACGATCATCCTGGTGGAGACGGCCGTCTCCAGCCTGCTCAGCGCCGTCGGCATCGGCCTCCTGATCATGGCCGTGGTCGCCCGCCGCCCGCCGCTCCAGCAGCCGGCGGCTCCCGGCTGGCAGCAGCAGCCCGCCTGGCAGCAGTATCCCCAGCAGGCAGAGCAGGGCCAGCCGTCCGCGCCCGGTTGGCAGCCACCCCAGCAGGGGGAGCCGCCCACGCCCGGCTGGCAGCCGCCTCAGGGCCGCTGAGCGAGATATCCACCCCAGGTGATCTTCCCGGCGGGCTGCGCCGCCGTGGTCAGGTGCCCTGCCCTGAAGGCCCGTCCCAACCTGCCGGGCAGCCGCACCCGCAGCACGCGGCGCCGCAGCCCGCGCGCCCGCAACCACTGCTCGGCCGCCTCCGCCATGGACAGCACCTCCGGCCCGCCGTACTCCTCGACCGTCTCGGCCGGGCCTCGCCGGACCACGCTCAGCAGGCGGGACGCGACGTCGCGCACGTCCACCGGCTGGGCGGGGACACCCGGGTCGGCGACCATGAACCCGAGCCGGGCAAGCCCGGTGAACGCCTGGTCGACGAACTGGTGGAACTGCGTCACCCGGACGATCGTCCACGGGACGCCACCCGCCGCGACGAGCCGCTCGGCCCGCACCTTGGTCTGGAAGTATCCCCACGGCACCCGGTCCACGCCCACGATCGAGGTGTAGACGAGGTGCCGCACCCCGGCGTCGCGCGCCGCCGCGAGCAGCGCGGACGTCCCTCCCAGCTCGACCCTGCCGGTGTAGCGCCCCTTGTACGGCGCCGACGCCAGGTGGACGACCACGTCCGCTCCCCTGACGGCCTCGGCGACGCCCTCACCGGTGGTGAGGTCGGCGACGAACCAGCGCACGCCGCCCGAGCCGGGCCGGGCGACGCGGCTCACCGCGCGCACGTCGAAGCCGGACTCCACCAGCCCGTCCAGGAGGACCCGGCCGAGCCGCCCGCTTCCGCCTGTTACCAGAACACACATCATGCGAACGGGACGGGGCAGACGCTCCGGGTGTGACAATGTTCGGTAAAGCAATCTGATGCGCGTCCGAGGGGACCATGACACCAGAGCAGCCGGGGCACCAGGACCTCAACCGGACGATCAGGCACCGCTGGCCCGCGCCTCCCGGGCAGCGGCAACCGCAGCAGCCCTCGAGCACCCGGCGCCTGCCGTACACGCCGGACATGTTCCCCGATGTGCGCCAGTACGAGGCCAGGCCGGCGAGGTCCGGCTGGTGGTGGGTGATCGCGATCGGCGGGCTGGCGTTACTGATGGCGGCGATCGCCATCGCCGCCATCCTGTGGCTGCGCGGCAACGCCGCCGCGCCCGGCAAACCGAGCGCGGGCCCGCCGCGGATCACCGACACCACGGCCCGCGTGTCCTATCTCCTCCCCGGGGGCTGGAAGCAGGCCGCGAGGCAGCCGTTCACCTCCGGCATCTCCGCGGGCGGATCGGTCGTGCTCGCCTTCCCGCAGCAGCAGGGCGAGGTCGGCGGCGCGCAGAGCTCCGTGCTGCTGCAGAGCCAGGCGAACGACGTCGCGCTGCAGACCGCGCGCACCCTCATGCCGGACGTGAGCAGCCGGGACGACCTGCGCACCCGGGCGCTCCAGCTCGGCGGCCAGCCCGCCGCGACGGCCTCGTTCCGGGTCCTGTTCAGGAGCGCCACCAAGGACCCGGCCTACGTCCGCATCGTGGCGGTGCACACGCCCGACGGCACGGTGTCCTACGTCTACGGCAGCGCCGCGCCCGACAGCGAGGCCGCCCGGCAGGCCCTCGACCAGGTCCTCGACAGCGTCACGCCCGCGTGAAGTCCATCGTCCAGTTGGTCTCCCAGGTCTCGCCGTCCTCCGCGTACGCCTGCTCCCAGCGGGCGGCGTCCTCGCCGAGGACGGTCCAGATGAATCGGCAGCGCACCGGCCTGCCCTCGTGCTGGTCTTCGCCGTAGAACTCGCCCCTGTCGCCGTCGAAGGAGCCGATCATGGGCGGCACGTCGAGCACTCCCCTGGCGCTGCTCGACCAGTAGATCGCCCACTGCTCGGTGGCCGGGTTGTAGAGGCGCAGGGTCAGGCCGGAGAACCCCTTGGTGTGGAAGGTGATCTCGTCGAAGTTGGCGGCTCCGTCGAAGTGCCGGGTGGCGACGCTGGTGGCGGGGAACTCGTCCCATGCGTCGCTGCCCGACAGCGGCTTGACGAGCCTGCGGTTGAGCACGTTCCAGGAGCCCGCGTAGAAGTCGAAGTCGTTCATGCGAGGACCCTAGGCCGTGGTCACTGACATGTAATGTCAGTGAATGCGCGCTTCCCGTCTCGTCTCGATCCTGCTGCTCCTGCAGACCCGCGGCCGGATGACCGCCCAGGACCTCGCCGAGCGGCTGGAGGTCTCGGTGCGCACGATCTACCGCGACGTCGAGTCGCTGCACTCCGCCGGCATCCCGCTGTACGGCGACGCCGGGCCGAGGGGCGGCTACCAGCTGCTCGACGGCTACCGCACCAGGCTCACCGGGCTCACCACCGACGAGGCCGAGTCGCTGTTCCTCGCCGGGCTGCCGGGGCCGGCGGCCGAGCTGGGGCTGGGCGCCGTGGTGACGGCGGCGCAGCTCAAGCTGATGGCCGCGCTCCCGATCGAGCTGCGTGACCGGGCCGGGCGCATCCAGGAGCGCTTCCACCTCGACGCCCCCACCTGGTACCGCGACCCCGAGCCCGTCACCCATCTGCCCGCCGTGGCCGACGCCGTGTGGAACGAGCGGCCGATCCAGGTCAGGTACCGGCGGTGGAAGGCGCCGCAGGAGGTGCAGCGGCGGCTGGAGCCGTACGGGCTGGTCATCAAGGCCGGACGGTGGTACCTGGTGGCGTGCTCCGGCACGGACGTGCGGACGTACCGGGTGTCGCAGATCCTCGACCTGCACCCGCTTCCCGGCCGCTTCGCCAGGCCCGGCGACTTCGACCTGACGGCGTACTGGCAGGCGTACCTGGCGGAGTTCGAGGAGCGGCTGCGGTGGGGCGAGGCGGTGGTCCGGCTGTCGCCGCGCGGCGTGGAGCGCCTGGAGCTGCTGATGACGCCGGGCGTGGTGGCGGCGGCACGGGCCACCGCCACGACCGACGGGGAGGGCTGGACCCGGGTCACGGTCCCGATCGAGTCGATCGAGCACGCGCTGGGCGAGTTCCTCCGGCTCGGCACCGACGTGGAGGTGCTCTCCCCCGCCGAGCTGCGCGACGGCCTGGCCGCCACCGTCGCCGAGCTAGCCGGGCGCTACGGGCGATAGCGCGTCGTCCTCGGCCGCCTGCCAGCAGTGCGTCCAGCGGCCCTCGCCCAGCTCGGTGCGTGCGGGCACCTCGGTGGAGCAGACCGGCAGCGCCACCGGGCAGCGTGGGTGGAAACGGCAGCCGCCCGGCGGGTCGATCAGGCTCGGCGGCTCGCCGTGCCGCTTGCCCTCGGGCGGCGTCACCCGGTCCGGGTCGGGGGCCGACTCCAGCAGGAGCTGCGTGTACGGGTGCCGCGGCGACTGGGTGAGCTGCTCGCTCGGCCCGCTCTCGATGAGCCGCCCGGCGTACATGACCGTGATCTCCTCGGCGAAGTACCGGGCGCTGGCGATGTCGTGCGTGATGTAGAGCAGCGCCAGGCCGCTCTCGTCCGCCAGCTTCTCCAGCAGCCGCAGCACGCCCAGCCGGATGGACACGTCCAGCATGGACACCGGCTCGTCGGCGATCAGCGCGACCGGCTGCACGGCGAGCGCGCGGGCGATGGCGACGCGCTGGCGCTGCCCGCCCGACAGCTCGTGCGGCAGCTTGTCCATGAACTGGTCCACCGGGGTCAGGCTGACCCGTTCGAGCAGCTCGGCGACCAGCTCGCGCTCGTGCGCCGCGGAGCGCGCGTGCCCGTGCACGCGCAGCGGCCTGGCCAGGTGATAGCGGACCCGATGGAACGGGTTCAGGGACGCGAACGGGTCCTGGAAGATCAGCTGCACCTGCCGCCGGAAGTCGCGGAAGGCCGGGCCGCGGTGCGCCCGCACGGGCTCGCCGCGCAGCAGCACCTCTCCCGAGGTGGCCGGGTACACCTGGGCGAGCAGCCGGGCGACCGTGCTCTTGCCGCAGCCGCTCTCGCCCACGAGCGCGGTCACCGACCCGGCCCGCAGCGCCAGCGACACGTCCTCGACCGCCCGCACCGGCGGGCGCTTGCCGAACCTGCCGCGCGGCCCGCGCGCCGCCGTGAAGTGCTTGGTGAGGTTCCGTCCCTCCAGCACGATCTGTCCGCTCACAGCCCTTCCTGCCCTCCAGCCGGGACGGGGTCCACACCGGCCCCGTCGTTGAGCAGGCACGCCGCCGCGCCCTCGGGCCCCTCCAGCAGCGCGGGACGGGTGACGGCGCACTCGTCCATCGCGTACCGGCAGCGCGGGTGGAACGCGCACCCTGGGGGAAGCGACCGCAGGTCGGGCGGGGTGCCGGGGATGCCGAGCAGCTCCTCGCGCGGCCCGCGCAGCCGCGGGAACGACCGCAGCAGCCCCAGCGTGTACGGGTGCCGCGGCGCCCGGTGCAGGGCCTTGGCCGAGCCGGTCTCCACCACCCGCCCGGCGTACATGATCGCGATCCGGTCCGAGATCTCCATGAGCAGCGACAGGTCGTGCGTGATGAACACGACCGCGAAGCCGTACTCCTCCCGCAACGTCCTGATCTCCTGGAGGATGTCGCGCTGGACCACCACGTCGAGGGCGGTGGTCGGCTCGTCCATGATGATGATCTCGGGGTTGAGCGCGAGCGCGATGGCGATCGCGGCGCGCTGCCGCATGCCGCCTGACAGCTCGTGCGGGTAGCTGCGCCGCCGGTCGGCGCTGATGCCGACGCGCTGGAGCAGCTCCACCGCCCGCTCGGTGCGCGCGTTGCGCGGCAGGTCCGGCGCGTGGACGCGCAGCACGTCGTCGATCTGCGCGCCGACCGTGCTGACCGGGTTGAGCGCGTTCATGGCGCTCTGGAAGACGACGGCCAGCTCCTTCCAGCGGAAGGCGCGCAGCTCCTCGCGCTTCAGCCCGAGGACGTCGACCTCCGTGCCGTCCCTGCGGTGGTAGACGACCGAGCCGGACGTGATCGCGGCGGGCGGGCGCAGCAGCCGGGCCACGGCGTTGGCCAGCGTCGACTTGCCGCTGCCGCTCTCGCCCGCCAGGCCGAGGATCTCGCCGCGGCGCAGGTCGAGCGAGACATCGGAGACCGCGTGGACGGCGCCCGAGTTCGACTGGTAGTCCACGCTGAGGCCGTGGATCTCGAGGATGTTCACGCCGTCCCCTCCGCCTTGCGCTTGCGCGGTGCCCTGATCGTGCGCAGCCGCGGGTTGGCCAGCTCGTCGATGCCGAAGTTGACCAGCGCGAGCCCGGTGCCGACCAGCGCGATGCACAGACCGGGCGGGATGAACCACCACCACGCGCCGATCAGCAGCGCCTGGCCGGTCTGCGCGAAGTAGAGCATGGTCCCCCAGCTCACGGTCGACAGGTCGGCCAGGCCGAGGAACGACAGCCCGGCCTCGGCCAGGATCGCGCCGACCACGGTGGCCAGGAAGCTGGTGGCGATGACGGGCAGCAGCACGGGAAGGATCTCGAAGAAGACGATCCTGAACGGCCGCTCGCCGCTGGCCTTGGCGGCTTCGACGAAGTCGCGCCGCCGTACCGACAGGGTCTGGGCGCGCAGCACGCGCGCGCCCCACGCCCAGCCGGTGACGGCGATCACCACCGCCACCGAGGCGACGCCGCGCTGGGGCAGGTAGCCCGCCAGCACGATGATGAGCGGCAGCGCGGGCAACACCAGGAAGATGTTGGTGAGCACCGACAGCGTCTCGTCGATCGCGCCGCCGAAGTAGCCGCCGACCAGGCCGACGGCGACGGCGAGGACGGTGGCGATCATCGCCGACAGCAGGCCGACGCCCATCGAGATCCGGGCGCCGTAGACGACCTGGACGAGGATGTCCTGGCCCGTCTGGGTGGTGCCGAGCCAGTGCTCGGCCGACGGCCCCTGGAGGCCGTCGTTGCTGGTGGCCGCCGGGTCGGTGCCGATGAGCAGCGGCCCGAGCAGGGCCATCAGGATGAAGAAGACGAGGATGCCCGCCCCGATCTTGATCTTCATTGGCCCTCCTGCCTGGTTCTGGGGTCGAGCACCACGTACGCGAGGTCGGCCAGGAAGTTCGCGACGAGCACGGCCAGCGAGATGACGAGGAAGATGCCCTGCATGAGCGGGAAGTCCTCGTTCTCCACCCCTTTGAGGAGCATCGAGCCGATTCCCGGATAGGAGAAGACGATCTCCGTCAGCACCGAGCCGCCCACGACGAAGCCGAGCGACAGCGCGAAGCTGGTGATGTTCGGCAGGATCGCGTTCCGCGCCGCGTACGCCCACATGACCCGGCGGCTGGTCAGGCCCTTGGCCTCGGCCATCACCACGTAGTCCTCGCCGAGCGTGGTCACCATGACGTTGCGCATGCCGAGGATCCGGTCCGCCATCGAGGCGAGCACGATCGTGACCGCGGGCAGCACCGCGTGGTAGGCCACGCTCCCGGCGAACTCGCCGGTGAGGCCCGGCTCGACCTCCAGGCTGTAGGCACTGCTGGCCGGGAACCACTTCAGCGTCACGCCGAAGACGAACGTCAGCGCCAGCGCCACCCAGAAGTACGGCACCGCGTGCAGGAACGTGGCGGCGGGCAGCACCCCGTCGAGCCAGGTGCCGCGCTTCCACGCCATGAGCACGCCGAGCGAGGTGCCCACCAGGTAGCTGATCAGCGTCGCGACCCCGACCAGGCCGACCGTCCATGGCAGGCTGCCGGCGATGACCGTGGACACCTCGGTCGGGAAGAACGTGATCGACCTGCCCAGCTCCCCGTGCGCCAGGTTGGACAGGTAGTCGAGATACTGCTGCCACAGGTTCGCGTCGCTGATCCCGAACGCCCGCTTCATCGCGTCGATGGCGGCGGGGTCCACGTTGCCCTTCATCCGGGCGACCAGCAGGTCCACCGGGTCCCCCGGCATGAGCCGGGGGACCAGGAAGTTGAGCGTGACGGCGGCCCAGGCTGTCAGGATGTAGAAGCCGAGCCGCCTGGCCAGAAACCTCACTTGGCCGCCGGCTTCAGGTGCAGCAGGACCACGGCCGCGTCAGGCGAGGTGTACGGCGACGGCATCGCGTACGGGTCCTGCTCCGACGGCCAGCCGACGTACTTGGTGGTGCGGAACTGCGCCCACGAGGGGCTGTAGAACAGCGGCACCGCCGGCAGCTTCTCCACCATGATCTTGCCGAGCCCCTGGGTGGCCTCCTGCTGCTTGGCGAGGTCGTCGGTGGCCGCGTACGCGTCGATGAGCTTGTCGGTCTCGGCGTCCTTCCACCGCTCGTAGTTGCCGGTCGCGGACTTGCCGACCGGCGTGGCCAGCCCGCTGTAGAGCAACGAGCGCATCTGGAAGTACGGCGTGGGCCCGGCCTGGGTCGACCTGATCGACAGGTCGTAGTCGCCCTTGCCGACCTTGGACACCCAGTCGGCGAACGCCACACCGCGAGTCTCGATCTTGATGCCGACCTTGGCCAGGTCCTCCCTGATGAGCTGGGCGACGTTGACCCAGTCGGTGAACGGCGAGGGCACCAGCAGGGTGAAGCTCAGCTTGGCCGGGTCGACGCCCTTGAGCAGCTCCTTGGCCTTCTCCACGTCCACCTTGAAGGCGGCGTCCTTGTACTCGGGCGGCAGGTAGGACTCGCCGCCGGGCATCGGCACCGTCGTCGGGTGCGCCACCTTGGTGTAGCCGCGCTCGGCCACCTGCACGATCTTGTCCCGGTCGATGGCCAGGCTGATCGCCTGCCGTACCTCGGGCTTGGCCAGGATGGGGTTGGTCAGGTTGGGCAGCAGGTTGACCACGCCCTCAGGCGGGAAGAAGAACTTGTTCTGGTCCGGCTTGCCCTGGACGTAGATCTTCTGCATGTCGGGCACGAAGGCGCCGGCCCAGTCGAGCTCGCCCTGCTGAAGCGCCGTCTGCACCGCGTTGGCGGTGTAGGCGGGGAACTTCAGCTTCGGCACCTCGGGCTTGCCCGGCTGCCAGTAGTTCGGGTTCTTCTCCATCTCGTAGAGCTGCGCGCTGAACTTCGACAGCTTGTACGGCCCGGTGCCGACCGGCTTGGGGTTGGTGAAGGTGACCGGGTCCTGCTCCTTCTCCCAGATGTGCTTGGCCACGATCGGCGAGCTGCCCGCGATGTTGAACAGCTTGGCGTAGGACGTGCTCTTGAAGTCGATCTGCACCTTGTCGGGCGCGAGGACCTTGGTGCCGGCGATCTCCAGCGCGCTCTTGTTCAGCTCCGGGTGCTTCAGCAGCAGGTCGAAGGTGAAGGCCACGTCGTCGGCGGTGAACGGCTGGCCGTCGGTCCACTTCACGCCCTGGCGCAGGGTGAAGGTGAGGGACTTGCCGTCGTTGGACCACTCATGCTTGAGCGCCAGCCACGGCGTGATCTCGCCCGGCTTGAGCTTGTTGAAGAACTCGAGCGTCTCGTAGATCATCCCGCTCGTCCCGAAGTTCACGCCTTCGAGGTGGAACGGGTTGAAGTCCTCCTGGAACGTGCCCGCGTCCACGGCGTGGATGACCAGCGGCGGCGCGTTCGAGCCGGTCTTGCCGGCGGAACCGGAGCTGGAGCAGCCCGCGATCGCGAGGGTCAGGGCCGTGACGGCCACCAGAGTTCGTCTCATTGGGGGGTTGCCTTTCCGAAGTAGCTCGTCCGGAGGTTCCGCGAGCCCTTCGGGGCGGCGAAGGCCTGCGCTCGGCGGAATCCGGCGGGAGCGCCGCGCACGATCGTGAGTGCGCGGTAGTAGTCGACGTACGGGAAGCCGTAGGTCTCTCCTCTGGCGTACGCGTACCCCGTGATCGCCTGCGACCAGACCTCGTAGGCCTCCTCGCTCAGGTCGACGAAGACGTCGGGCGTGTAGCCCTCGGCGTCCTCCCAGTTGTCCGCGTAGTACAGCTCGCCCGCCCAGTAGGCGGGCAGGTCGCGTTCGAGCGTCTTCAGCCCGCCGT
This sequence comes from Nonomuraea sp. NPDC000554, assembly GCF_040300065.1. Lineage (NCBI taxonomy): Bacteria > Bacillati > Actinomycetota > Actinomycetes > Streptosporangiales > Streptosporangiaceae > Nonomuraea > Nonomuraea sp. NPDC000554. Next base: position 181,607 of record NZ_JBEPDC010000020.1, read on the forward strand.
AGAAGCGGGCGTCCTCCACGATCCGGTGGGTGCGGGCGTGGTCCTTGTGGATGGAGGCGCTCCAGTGGGTCAGGATGACGTCCGGCCGCAGCTCCCTGATCAGGTCGCCGACGCGCATCTTGACGTCCTCGTCCTCGGGCAGCAGGCCGTCCTCGTAGTCGAGGAAGCGGACGCCCGCGCCGATCCTGTCGGCGAACGTCTCCGCCTCGTCGCGTTTCTGCTTCGCGTAGTCGGCGACCGACATGCGGGGGTGACCGCGTTCGCCGAGCGTCAGGTGCAGGAGCGTGGCGCGGTCGCCGCGCAGGACGTGCTGGGCGAGCACCGCGCCCGCCGTCAGGTCGAGGTCGCCCGCGTGGGCGCCGATGGCCAGGACATGCGTCGTGCTCTGGTCAGACTCGCTCACTGGACCGCCTCATCACGTGGAACCGCCTGGTGATCTCGTAGCCCGCCCGGGTGTAGAGGTGGCCCGCCGGGCTGGTCTCGCCGGTCCAGAGGAACCAGGACGAGTGCAGGCCCTCCGCCCGCATCCTGGTCATGGTCAGATGCAGCAGGATCTTGCCGAGCCCGGTGCCGCGCAGCTCCGGATCGACGCCGAACGGCCCGAACCGCTCGGGGATCCCGCGGTAGGCGCCGTACAGGGCGAATCCGGCTATCCGCTCCTTCTTCGCGATGATCATGCGCTTGGGGTCGCGGTGGTGCCTGATCGCCTCACCCCAGTCGGGGTTGAAGACGTCCGCGGCGTAGCGGATGAGCTCGGGCAGCTCGCCGTCCTCGGGGCTGCGGAAGACGTAGCCCTCGCTCTCGCGCTTGGCGCGCAGGTCGTGGACGTCGTCCGGAGTCGCGTAGCCGACCAGCGTGCGGTCCATCGCGACCGGCGAGTAGAGCGTGCCGAACCCCAGCGCGCCGAGCAGCCGGAACGCGTCGGGATACAGCTCCTGGTCGGCGCCCGGCAGCACGTAGTTGGGCGTGTAGGAGGCGAAGTCGATCCGCGTCCTGCCCTGCTCCTCCAGGAAGGCCAGCGCCTCGCCGACCAGCCGCCGCCCCAGCCCGCCGCCCCGGTGTTCCGGCGCCACGAAGAAGAACGGGATCCAGCCCGTCTCCGGCTCCAGATCGGTTCCGGGGGCGAGCGGCGTCAGCCTGCGCACGGCGTAGGCGCAGCCCACCACCCGCTGGTCCACCACGGCGACGCGGAGACCCTCGGGGTCGAAGTTCGGGTCGAGCAGCACGCAGTCGCGTAGCCATCCGGAGGTCGTGGGATCGCCTGGCATGCTCCGATTCCATGCGTCAACCAGGGAGCTCTCATCACCTGAGACGAACGCGCGGACTGTGACCATCGGGGTCCTTTCGCAGGTCTCTCCTGGCACAGCTTTCCCTCCTGTTTACGGTCAGGTCAATAAGTTCGGGGAAGAAAGTTTCTCTGGTGGACTCCCTCTAGAAACTTTCCTTCGCGTGCGCTAGACATGGACTCCGGCCGGTGGACCCCCGCGCCGGCGTCTCCACCCCCGTCTCCACCATCTGGCGGTGCCGCTCCACCCGTCCCGGTTCCTAGCGTTGCCTGCGTGAACAGACACGATCTGATCAGGCACGCAGCAGACAAGATCATGGAATCGAACCGGGGAGGAAAGATGAGCGGCAAGACCTGGATCGCGGTGGCGGCGATCGGCGCCGTCGTGGTGGTGGGGTTCATCGCGTACCGGCTGATCCTCATCGAGCTCATCACCCGCATCCACTGACGGCTGCGGCGCCTGGTGGAATCGACCTGTGAGAAGACGGATGCCGACAGGACGGCCGCTGACCAGACGGGCGCTGCCTGACACCATCGCGCCCGGCTGGCTCGTCGTGCAGGTGTTCGGCACGGTGTTCATCGCCGTCACCCTGCTCACCGCGCGGGAGGACGCCGCGCCGGTCTGGGCCCTGTACAGCGCCGCCGCCGGGTGCTGGCTGGCGTTCGTGGCCCTCGACAGGCGCCGTCCGGGTCCGGCGGCCGCCTGCCTGGCCATGGGCGCGCTGCTGTCGGCGGCGGCGCTCGGACTCGCCGGGGACGGCTCCGCGATCATCCTGACCTCGGTCGTCCTGGGCCGGTTCGCGGCGCTCGCGGTGCCATCCGTGGCCGCGATCATGGCGACGGGCGTGGCGGCGATGGCGCTGTCCGTCCTGACCTGGCCCCTCTACGGCGCTTCGGCCGCCGACGCGCTCGGGCAGGCGGCGCTGCTGCTGGCGCTCACGCTCATCGGGATCAACCACCGCCAGCACGTCGTCCAGCGGCGGCACGCGGAACTGCTGCTCGAACAGACCCGCCGCGCGCAGGCCGAGCACGCCCGCGCGGCGGCGCTCGACGAGCGCACCAGGATCGCCCGCGAGATCCACGACGTGCTGGCGCACTCGCTCGGCGCGCTGGGCGTCCAGCTGGAGCTGGCGGAGGCGGTGCTGGAGGAGCGCGCCGACGTGCCCACCGCGCTGGTCACTGTCAGGCGTGCGCGCAGGCTGGCCACCGAGGGCCTGGCCGAGGCCCGCAACGCGGTCGCGGCGCTGCGCCAGGACATCCCCGCCCTGACCGACGCCCTCGCCGCGCTGGCCGAGGCCCACCGGCGCGACCACCGCTCCGCCGTGCGCTTCGACCCGTCCGGCACGCCGCGCCCGCTGTCGTCGGCGGCGGCCGTCTCGCTGCTCGGGACCGCGCGGGAGGCGCTCACGAACGCGGCCAAGCACGCGCCGGGCGAGCCCGTCTCCATGACGCTGGACTTCACCGGCGACCGGGTGCGGCTGCGCGTGGCCAACCCGCTCACCGGCGGCGGCGTCCCCACGGAGTCTCCCGGATTCGGCCTGGCCGGAATGCGGGAACGCCTCGCGCTGGCCGGTGGGACACTGACCTCCGAACAGGACGGCGGGCAGTGGCAGGTGACGGCGGAGGTGCCTGAGTGATCACGGTGGTCGTGGTGGACGACCAGCAACTGATGCGCGAAGGGCTGGCGGCGCTGCTCGGCATGCTCGGCGATGTGGAGGTCCTGGGCACCGCCGGCGACGGCCGGCAGGCGCTCGACCTGCTCGCCGCCCGCCCGGCGGACGTCGTCCTGATGGACCTGCGCATGCCCGTGATGGACGGCGTCGAGGCCACCCGCCGGATCGTCCGCGACCATCCGGGCACCGCCGTCGTGGTCCTGACCACCTACACCGACGACGAGTCGATCGTCCAAGCCCTGCGCGCGGGCGCCCGCGGCTACCTCACCAAGGACGCCGGACGCGCCGAGATGGCGGCGGCACTCCGTTCGGCCGCCGCCGGCCAGTCCACCTTCGACCCCAAGGTCTCCGACCGTCTGGTGGCGGCCCTCGACCACCTTCCCCCGCGCCCGCCGATCACCCTGCCGGACGGCCTGACCGCCCGCGAGGCCGAGGTGCTCGGCCTGATCGCCCGCGGGCTGAGCAACCAGGAGATCGCCGGCGTCCTGTTCATCGGCGCGGCCACGGTCAAGACGCACATCAACAACGCGTTCGCCAAGATCCACGTCCGCAATCGGGTGGAGGCCACCCGTTACGCCGCCGACCACGGCCTCGGCCCATGACCGCGCCGTACCCGCGAACCCCGCACCGCCGCTCCCCGGTATCGACCGCTACCCGGACCTCTCGGGCACGTAGCGGAGCAGGTCTCCAGGCTGGCAGTCGAGGACCTCGCACAGCCTGATCAACGTGGAGAACCTGATGGCCTTGCCCTTGCCGGTCTTCAAAATGGAAAGGTTGGCGATCGTCACCTCAACCCGGTACGAGAGCTCGGTCAGGGTCATACCCCGTTCGGCGAGCAACTGGTCGAGGCGGATCTCGATGCGGCCGCCCGACTCGCCCGGCGGCATTCAGATCGTGCCTTCGAGCTCGTCGAACATGACCATCCCCCGCCGGATCACCTCGGCCACGGCGAACACCCCCACCCCTGCGCACACGGCGAGCACCGGCAGGTCACCCAGGCTGGGCAACACGTACCCATCATTCATCATCATCCGGGTCGCCACGCCCTTGGCGCCGGCGTCCAGCACGAAGGACACCAGCGACCCGATGACGAGAACCGCGCCGATCCTGCGCAGCTGGGAGATCGTGACCAGAGAGAACAGCGCGCGGTCGCTGAACCGGCAGTGCCCGGTGATCCGGCGCAGCGAGAAGCAGACCAGCAGCGCGGTGAGCGCGCCAGGCACCCAGGTGAGCAGGAAGAGCACCGCGATCGCGGGCGCCTGCCCGGCGTTGTACAGGCTGACGTGGACCTTCGTCTGGACGACCTCTGTTCCGCGGGTGAGCACCCCGTCGAGCGACACCTTGGCCCCCTCCGGCCACAACCCCTCGATCCCGAAGTCGCGACTGCCCGGCAGCACCATCAGGATGCTCGTGACCACCCCCGCCACAAGCCCCAGCACACCGACGGCCAGGGCGGCCTGAAGCAGCGCATCCAGCCTCCCGAACCACCGGCTACTCCGCAGAACCTCCGCACCCGGCTGACTCGACGCGGCATCCACCACGATCACCCCATATCGTTTTTCGATGAACCCTAAGGATCAGCGTAGCATCGAAAAACGATAAAACAAGAGCGCCTGCTGTCCGAGCGGCCGGGTGATCTCGTTCCAGCGCCCGGCCCCGACGACCTGCCGAGCATCGGAGCCGGCGGCGAGCACGCGTCCCAACAGCCACGCCCCAGCGCCACCGTGATCGCGGCGTCCCGCGCGTAGTTGGCCTGACAAGACGCCATCAGGCGGCACACCGCTCGGGCCCATGCGAGGCAGCAGTCACCTGACATACGAACCCCAACAACCCGCAGGCAAAAGAAAAACGCCCGAGCGAAGCGAGGCCCTACAGGAGTCGGGCCCCGGCCCGACTGGAAGAATCAGCCTGAGCCGACAACGCGCGAAGCGCCCCCGGCGAAGCCCACGCACTGCGCCAAAGGCGCCAAAAAAAGGAATCAGCCCGAGCGCAGCGAGGCCCATCGGCCCGACGCTGGGGGGCTCGGGGGGTTATCCCCCCGTTTAAACGACGAGGGGACCCGAGGGAGCAAGCCCGCCAGGGCTTGCGACCATGGGTCCCCAGTCAACCGAGTGGAGCTATGGGGATTCGAACCCCAGACCTCCTCCATGCCATGGAGGCGCGCTACCAACTGCGCCATAGCCCCTGGTCACCGCTTGAAGCACACTCCTTGCGGCGCTCGGAGAGCATATAGCCATCCGCACGATTCGCCTAATCGCGTCTCGTCCGTCCCGCCTGCGCCACCAGAACCGCTGGCGGGCCTGCGGGAGCAGCCGGGCCACAGCCTGTGCGGTGGGAGCCGCTCAGGCTGTGAGGCCTTCCGCGTCGGGGCTGTCGTCGCTGCTGATCGGTTCCGGCAGCGTGCCGGCGTTGTGTTCGAGCAGGCGCCAGCCCTTGCGTCCTTCCTCCAGCACCGACCACGAGCAGTTGCCGAGCCCGCCGAGGGCGGACCACAGCTGTTCGGGCAGCCCGAGCAGCTCGCAGATGCCGAGCCGCAGCGCGGCCCCGTGGGAGGCGACGACCAGCAGGCCGTCGTCGCCGAGTTTGGCGGCCCAGCGCCGCAGGGCGGCGGCGACGCGTCCGGCGACGTCGGTCACCGGCTCGCCGTCGGGGGCTTCCCAGGCCATGTACTCGTCGGGCCAGCGCGCGGCGATCTCGTCGCGCGTCAGGCCTTCCCACTGGCCGCCGCCGCGTTCGCGGAACTGTTTGTCGACGGCGACGTCGAGGCCGACGATGCGGCCGAGCGCGAGCGCGGTGTCGTTGGCCCGTTGCAGGTCCGAGGAGACGATGAGGGTGGGGCGCAGCGACGCGAGCAGCGAGGCCGCCCTGGCGGCTTGGGCGTGCCCGGTCTCGTCGAGGGGGATGTCGGAGTGCCCCTGGAAGCGGTGTTCTACATTCCACAGCGTCTGCCCGTGACGCAGGCAGACGATCCGCTTGCTCACGCGCGGGCCCGCTGGATGTTCGCCTGCACCACGCTTTCGGGCAGCGTGATGGCCGGGCAGTCCTTCCACAGCCGCTCCAGGGCGTAGAAGGTGCGGTCCTCCTCGTGCTGGACGTGCACGACGATGTCGATGTAGTCGAGCAGCACCCAGCGGCCTTCGCGCTCGCCCTCGCGTCGCACGGGCTTGGCGTCGGCCTCGGTGCGCAGCCGGTCTTCGATCTCATCGACGATGGCGCGGACCTGGCGGTCGTTCGTGGCGGAGCAGAGCAGGAAGGCGTCGGTGATGACGAGCTGCTCGCTGACGTCGTAGGCGAGGATGTCGTCGGCCAGCTTGTCGGCCGCGGCCTCGGCGGCGATCTGGACGAGCTGGACGGCTCTGTCGGATGCGGTCACGATGCGGGTCGGTCCTCCTGTGTCGGCAACATGCCTTATGTTGAGGGTACCCGTTGGGGGTCCGACGCCCCACGTCCGGCACGACGACGCATTCAGCCCTCGGCGTGGTAAAGACCCCTTTTGTTGATGTATTGCACGATTCCGTCCGGTACGAGGTACCAGATGGGCTCGCCCTTCGCCACGCGCTGCCTGCACTCCGAGGACGAGATCGCCAGCGCCGGGATCTCCAACAGGGTCACCTTTCCCTCGGGCAGACCGGGGTCGTGCAGGGTGTGCCCGGGGCGGGTGCAGCCGACGAAGTGGGCCAGCTCGAACAGCTCGTCGACGTCCTGCCAGGTGAGAATGGCCCCCAGGGCGTCGGCTCCGGTGATGAAGTAGAGGTCGGCGTCCGGCCCGTAGATCTCCGCGATGTCCCGCAACGTGTCGATGGTGAAGGTCGGCCCCGGGCGGTCGACGTCCACGCGGCTGACGGAGAAGCGCGGGTTCGACGCGGTGGCGATCACCGTCATCAGGTAGCGGTCCTCGGCGGCCGACACCTCGCGCTCGGCCTTCTGGTACGGGCGTCCGGTCGGCACGAAGACGACCTCGTCGAGGTCGAAGTGGTGTGCCACCTCGCTGGCGGCGACCAGGTGACCGTGGTGGATGGGATCAAACGTCCCGCCCATCACGCCCACACGCCGCTTTCCCCGGACACTGGGCGCATTCATCATGAAACGGACCTTACGCGGATGCCATCTCACAACATGACGGCACCCCCCTGGGTGATGACCGCGCATCACTCCCGTTGCGGACGTAGCATGCCGGGCATGACGACCACCCCGGACCGCAACCGCGTCCAACTGCCCGGCATCTCGTCCCGTGCCTACGAACACCCCGCAGACCGGTCCGCCCTGGTCGCTCTGCGTAAGTTGAGTGGGTTCGACACGGTTCTCAAGCAGATGTCCGGTCTCATCAGCGAGCGCCGCCTGCGCCTGATGTACCTGGCCTCGGCCGTGCGCGTGAGCGAGACCCAGTTCCGCTCTCTCTACGACATGGGCCGCGACGCCGCCTACACGCTCGACCTGCACCGGGTTCCCGAGATCTACGTCCAGCAGGACCCGCAGGTCAACGCCAAGGCGATCGGCTTCGACGACCCGTTCATCGTGGTGACCACCGGCCTGCTCAACCTCATGAACGAGGAGGAGCAGCGCTTCGTCATCGGCCACGAGACGTCGCACATCCTGTCGGGCCACGCGGTCTACCGCACGATGCTCGACATCCTCACCCGCCTCGCCTCCCGCGTTGCCTGGATCCCGCTCGGCTACATCGGCCTGCGCGCGATCGTCGCCGGCCTGGAGGAGTGGTACCGCAAGTCCGAGCTCTCCTCCGACCGCGGCGGCCTGCTCACCAGCCAGGACCCTGAGGCGGCCAAGCGCGCGCTGATGAAGCTCGCCGGCGGCGACTACACGCATGAGATGAACATCGAGGCGTTCCTGGAGCAGTACCAGGAGTACGACACCGCGGGCGACCTGCGCGACGGCTTCCTCAAGGTGCTCAACCTGCTCGGCACCACCCACCCGTTCGCCGTGGTGCGCGTGGCCGAGCTCGACAAGTGGCAGCGCAGCGGTGAGTACGACCGCATCCTGGGCGGCGACTACCCGCGCCGCGAGGACGACGCCAGCGCCAGGGTGACCGAGGAGATCAAGGCGGCGGCCGAGTCGTACCGCACGTCGTGGTCGCAGTCGCAGGACCCGTTCATCGGCGTGCTGCGCGACGTCGCGGAGGGCGCGGTCAACGCGGGCGAGCGCATCTTCAACCGCTTCTCCCGCCGCGACGGCTAGACAGGAGCCTCACAGCAGCAGGGCGATCGCGCGCACGGCCGCCGCGCACAGGGCGACGAACCCGCCCAGCACGGCCAGCGCGCGCAGCCCTTCACGGCGCAGCTCAGGCAGCCGGGCGCCGATCCGCTCGATCTCGCGGCCGGTGATGCCGCCGCACAGCATGCCGAACACCACGCCCGCGGCCGTGACCGGCGCGGGCTGCTGCCACCAGTCGGAACTGATCTGGCCGCCGCCGGTGAGCCAGAGCGCCCCGGCCGCCGCCACCGCGACGGGCACGCCCGGCCAGACCACACCGGTCAGGGCCGCGCCCGACAGCGCGCCCGGGAACAGCAGCACCCGCAGGAACACCCGCATCCGGCGCGACGTGCGGTTCTTGACCATCCAGTGGCTCATCCAGACCGTCCTGGTGAGCACCACGAACGCGGCGGTGATGCCGATCGTCGCGATCGGCCAGATCACCGACGCCACCACGCACGGCACCGCCAGCACGGCGAGCATCAGCAGGGCCGCGTTGCCCGCCGGCAGCGTGGTGGTGCTCGCGTCCGACCGGTTCGCGGCTGTCCGCGCCTTGCCCGTGGTCCGGCTCCGGGACCCCGCCACCTCGGCGCTGCCGCGGGCCCGCGGCGTGGGGGTCTTACCTTCCGCGCGGCTCCGCGTGGATGCGATCTTGCGAGGCCCGGTGACCTTCCCGTCCGGGCTCGTCCGGCTCCGGGGCGCGGGGACCTTGCCGTCCGCGTTCGTGCGGGCCCGTGCGGCGGCGGCCCCTCCGTCCGTGCCCGTCCTGCTGCGCGGCGTGGCGGCCGATCCGTCCGTGCCTGTCCGGGCTCGGGGCGTGGCAGCCGATCCGTCCGCGCTCGTCCTGGATCGCGGCGTGGCGGCCGATCCGTCCGTGCTCGTGCGCGCCCGTGGCGCGGCGGGTTTCGCCTCCTCGCCCGTCCGCTTGGCCTCCTCCCCCGCACCTGGACGCGACGCGTCGTCGGCGGTGGCGGCGCGGCCGCGTTCGTCGCCGGCTCGGGCGCTCTTGGCCGGGGCGTCGGCATCGGGCGGGCTGGTGGCCTTGGCCAGCCGCGACAGCCGGTCGGCGAGCAGCGCCGCGGTCGGCCGCTTGCCCGGCTCCCGGTTGAGCGCGGCCCGCACCAGCGGCAGCAGCGCCACCGGCACGCCCTTCAGGTCGGCCTGCCCGTTCAGCACCGCGTACATCTGCGCCTCGGCCGTGCCCCGCCCGAACGTGGGACGCCCGGTCGCGGCGAACGCCACCGTCGCCCCCCAGGCGTGCACGTCGGCGGGCGAGTTGACCTCCTCGTCGGCGAAGATCTCGGGAGCGGTGTAGCCGGGGGTGCCGAGGAAGGTGCCGGTCATGGTGAGCCGGGTGGCGTCGAGCACCTGCGCGATGCCGAAGTCGATGAGGACGGGCCCCTCGGCTCCCATGATGACGTTGGCGGGCTTGAGGTCGCGGTGGACCACCCCGGCCGCGTGAATGATCGCCAGCGCGGTCGCCAGGCCCTGCGCCAGCTCGACCAGCTGGGCGACGTTCAGCGGGCCGTCCTGCCGGACGCGGTCGAGCAGGTTGGCGCCGTCGATGTGGTCCATGACCAGGTAGGGACGGGCACAGTCGAGGTCGGCGTCGAGCACCTTGGCCACGTACGGGCTCTCGACCCGGCGCAGCGCGCGAACTTCGCGTTCGAGCCTTATCCGGGAGGAATCGTCCTCCGACAGGTTGTGCAGGACCTTGAGCGCGACTCTCTCGCCTCGGCGGGCACTGGCGAGGTAGACCTCGCCCATGCCGCCCCGGCCGAGCCGCTCGACCAGGGTGTAAGGCCCGACCTTGCCGAGCTTGCTCACCAACCCTCCCCGCCCGGCGCGCCCATAGGGGAAACAACCCTAGCGCCGGGACAGGGGAGAACGCCTGCGACGCGCCGAAGCTTTACCCCTGCAGCATGCCGTCGATCCCGGTCGTCGGCTCCTCCGACAGGTCCTTGCGGCCCTTCCTGCGCCAGTTGACGTGGCCACGACTCTCCAGCCAGAGCATCAGCCGGTCGGCCCCGAACAGCACGGCGACCGAGGAGGCGAGAGCGAGGACGATCTCCATGCCTCCCAGTCAAACCAGCGACCGCGTCACCAGACACCCGACACGCCGACCCGCGCCCGATCCGGTCAGCTCCCTGACCGAGCGATGACCGTGCCCTCCGGCGTGCGCAGGTGCCCCTCCCCTGTGTACACCCATTTGGTGGACGTCAGCTCGGGCAGGCCCATCGGGCCGCGCGCGTGGAGCTTCTGGGTGGAGATGCCGATCTCCGCGCCGAACCCGAACTCACCGCCGTCGGTGAACCTGGTGGACGCGTTCACCGCCACCGCCGCCGAGTCGACCAGCGACACGAACCTGCGGGCCGCCCCCTGGGAGCGGGTGACGATGGCGTCGGTGTGGCCTGAGCCGTACCGCCTGATGTGCGCCACCGCCTCCTCCAGCGAGCCGACCACCGCGGCGGCGATGTCGAGCGACAGGTATTCGGCGTAGAAGTCGTCCTCGGTGACGGGCACGACCTCGCCGAACCGGGCGATCTCGGCATCACCGTGAACGGTCACCCCGGCCTCCCCGAGCGCGGCGAGGGCCTTGGGCACGAACTCGGCCGCGATGCCGGCGTGGACCAGGAACGTCTCGGCCGCGTTGCACACCGACGGCCGCTGCGCCTTGGCGTTGACCAGGATCTCCACCGCCAGATCCACGTCGGCGTCGGCGTCGACGTACACGTGGCAGTTGCCGACGCCCGTCTCGATCACCGGCACGGTCGACTCCTCGACCACCGAGTTGATCAGGGACGCGCCGCCGCGCGGGATCAGCACGTCCACCAGCCCGCGGGCGCGCATGAGCTCCTTGACGGAGTCGCGGGTCAGGCCCGGCACCAGCTGCACGGCCCCGGACGGCACCTCGGTGCCGTCGAGCGCCTCCTGCATGATCCGCACCAGCGCCGTGTTGGACGCGTACGCGCTGGAGGACCCCCTGAGCAGCACCGCGTTGCCGCTCTTGAGGCAGAGCGCCGCCGCGTCGACGGTCACGTTCGGCCGCCCCTCGTAGATGATCCCGATCACGCCGAGCGGCACCCGCAGCTGCCGCAGCTCCAGCCCGTTGGGCAAGGTGCTGCCGCGCACCACCTCCCCGACAGGGTCGGGCAGGTCGGCCACCTGCCGCACGGCCTCCGCGATGGCGGCGATCCGCGCCTCGTCCAGCCGCAGCCGGTCGATCATCGCCTCGGACGTGCCCTGCTCCCTGGCCCGCTCGACATCCTCGGCGTTGGCCGCGACGATCTCGCCCGCGCGGGCCACCAGAGCGTCGGCGACCGCGCGCAATGCCCGGTCCTTCGGCGCCCGAGGCAGCGGAGCCAGCTCAGCGGCAGCCTCCCGTGCCGCCCCGGCCACTTTCAGGAACTCCTCGGACATCACACGCTCCTCGTCAACGCCTCGCAAGGCGAGGCGGTCTCAGTTGTGGGCTTCCAGTATGACGATGTCGTCGCGGTGAATCAGCTCGCGCTCGTATTCCGGGCCCAGTGTGCTGCCCAGTTCCCGCGTGGACCGTCCGAGCAGCTCGGGAATCTCCCCCGCGTCGAAGTTGACCAGCCCCCGGGCCACCACCAGGCCGCGCGGCTCGCACAGGTCCACCGGATCGCCCGCCGCGAAGTCTCCCTCGACCGAGGTCACCCCGGCCGGCAGCAGCGACTTGCGGCGGGTCACGATCGCCTCGACCGCGCCGTCGTCGAGGTGCAGGCGGCCGCGCCCGGTGGTCGCGTGGGCCAGCCACAGCAGCCGGGTGCCGGGATGCCGCCCACCCGGATGGAAGTAGGTGCCGACGTCGGCTCCCGCCAGGGCCTGAGCGGCGTGCGCGGCGGCGGTCAGCACCACCGGCACTCCCGCCCCGGTGGCGATCCGGGCGGCCTGCACCTTGGTGACCATCCCGCCGGTGCCGACGGCGGCCCCGTTCCTGCCCAGCTCGACCCCGACCAGGTCTTCCGGCCCCCGGATCTCGCCCAGCCGCTTGGACCCGGCGCGGCTCGGCGGCCCGTCGTAGAGCGCGTCCACGTCCGACAGCAGCACCAGCGCGTCGGCGTGGACGAGGTGGGCCACCAGCGCCGCCAGCCGGTCGTTGTCGCCGAAGCGGATCTCGTCGGTGGCGACGGTGTCGTTCTCGTTGACGATCGGCGTGATGCCCAGCTCGAGCAGCCGGTTGAGGGTGCGCTGGGCGTTGGCGTGGTGGGCGCGGCGCATCATGTCGTCGGCGGTCAGCAGCACCTGCCCGACGCGCACGCCGTACCGGGCGAAAGAGGACGTGTAGCGGGCCACCAGCACGCCCTGGCCGACGGACGCCGCCGCCTGCTGGGTGGCGAGGTCGCGCGGTCGCGCCGGCAGCCCGAGCGGGCCGAGGCCCGCCGCGATCGCCCCCGACGACACCAGGATGATCTGCGACCCGGCGCGCCGGCGTGCCGCGAGCACGTCCACGAGCGCGTCGACCCGGTCGACGTCGATCGTTCCCTGGGGGGTCGTGAGCGACGACGAGCCGACCTTGACGACGACCTTCGACGCAGAGCTGATCCGTTCCCGCACATGGGAAGCCTATCCGAGGTCGGCCGCACGATATCGACCGCTTTTCCCGAGGCGACCCTCTCAGACCCGGACGGCGGTCCTGCGCCTAGCCGAGCCTGTTGTCGGTGCCGCGCGGCCCGGAACGGACGGACTCGGCGTTCAGCGTGGGCTGCCAGTCGAAGATGTACCCGCCCTCCATCGGCCCGATGACGACCTCGGCCCCGGCGGTGGCGCCGGCCTTGGCCAGCTGCTCCTCCACGCCGAGCCGCTCCAGCCTGTCGGCCAGGAACCCCACGGCCTCGTCATTGGTGAAGTCGGTCTGCCTGATCCACCGCTCCGGCTTCTCACCGGTGACCTGGAACAGGTTCTCGTTGACCTTGCGGACGGTGAACCCGGCCTCGCCGAGCTGCTTCGGCCTGATGACCAGCCGCGTCGGCTCCTCCACCGGCCTGTTGGCCCTTGCGGCGGCCACCCACTCGCCCATGGCGAAGGTCAGCTCCCGCAGCCCGTCATGGGTGGCGGCGGAGATCGTGAAGACGCGCAGCCCCCGCTCCTCGAACTCGGACCTGACCAGGTCGGCCAGCTCACGCGCGTCGGGGACGTCGGCCTTGTTCAGCACCACCATGCGGGGACGCCCGTCGAGCTTCCCGTACGCCTCCAGCTCCGCCTCGATCACCTCGAAGTCGGTGATCGGGTCGCGTCCGGGCTCCATGGTGGCGCAGTCGATGACGTGGACCAGCATGTCGCACCGCTCCACGTGGCGCAGGAACTCGTGCCCCAGCCCCTTGCCCTGCGAGGCCCCCGGGATCAGACCGGGCACGTCGGCGACGGTGAACACGGTCTCGCCCGCCGTCACCACGCCCAGGTTGGGGATCAGCGTGGTGAACGGATAGTCGGCGATCTTCGGACGGGCGGCGCTGAGCGCGGCGATCAGCGAGGATTTGCCCGCGCTCGGGAACCCGACCAGCGCCACGTCGGCGACGCTCTTCAACTCCAGCATGATGTCGAGCCCGTCGCCCGGCTCGCCCAGCAGCGCGAAGCCGGGGGCCTTGCGCTTGGTGGTGGCCAGCGCCGCGTTCCCGAGCCCGCCGTGCCCGCCCTGGGCGATCACGTACCGGGTGCCGGCTCCCATGAGGTCGACCAGCACCTCCCCGGTGTCGGCGTCCTTGACCACGGTCCCGTTGGGGACGGGCAGGATGACGTCGCCGCCGTTGGCGCCGTCGCGGTTGGACCCCTGGCCCTGCTTGCCGTTGTCGGCCTTGCGGTGCGGCCGCCGGTGGTAGTCGAGCAGCGTGGCGGTGTTGGGATCGACCTCCAGGATCACGTCACCCCCGCGCCCGCCGTTGCCGCCGTCGGGCCCGCCGAGCGGCTTGAACTTCTCCCGATGGATGGAGGCGCAGCCGTTCCCCCCGTCACCGGCCCTGACATGCAGGACCACCTGGTCCACGAAGTCCGGCATTTCCGCCCCTCTCTCCACCCTCGCCCGAGGGCCACATTCCTGCTACAGCCGTACGGACGAGGACGCGGCGCGCCACCTCCCGGCCCGGCGAGCCGCACAAAACCCCAAAAACATGACAAAGGGGTGGATCAACATAGATCCACCCCTCGTGTAACGCCCTGTGGCGGCAGATTACTCCGCGACCGGGACGATGCTCACGGCGCGACGGCCGCGCTTGACGCCGAACTGCACGTGGCCCGCGGCCAGCGCGAACAGCGTGTCATCGCCACCGCGGCCGACGTTGTCGCCGGGGTGGAAGTGCGTGCCACGCTGACGGACGATGATCTCGCCCGCGTTGACCAGCTGGCCGCCGAAGCGCTTGACGCCCAGGCGCTGGGCGTTCGAGTCACGGCCGTTCCGGGTGGACGACGCGCCCTTCTTGTGTGCCATCTCTCAAACTCCCGATCAGGCCTGGTCGATACCGGTGATCTTCACCTGGGTGTACCGCTGGCGGTGACCCTGGCGCTTCTTGTAACCGGTCTTGTTCTTGTACTTGAGAATGCGGATCTTCGGGCCCTTGGTCTCGCCGAGGATCTCGGCGCTGACCGTGAACCTGCCCGCCTCCGTGGTCACATCGCCGTCGTTGACGACGAGCACCGTCGGCAGCGAAACCGAAGAACCGACCTCGCCGGCGACCTTGTCCACCTCGAGGACGTCACCGACGGAGACCTTCTGCTGCCTGCCGCCGCAACGAACGATCGCGTACACCGCGGAACCCTTCTACTGTCTACTGTTGCGATCACCGGCCGCCCCGGAGGAGCGGCCACTGACTGCCGAGTGCTGCGCCCGCACTGGCATCCTGTCTGGAACCAACGAACCTAGTGGGGCGCGCCAACAGGGCACGTCACCTGACGCACCGGCTCTCTAGGGTACCGGATTGACAGCACCCTAGGCGAACCGGACGGATCGTCGGACAGTCAGCCGAGCAGCGTTCCGTTACTCAGCTGACCTGGCTCGGCGGGAACGTCGCCGCCCCCTGCCGGAAGTCTGGCCGGCCTGGTCGTCCTCAGCAGGGACGTCTTCAAGCGCACCGGTCACGGTATCACGGCTTGAGGAGTCCTTGGCCGCGGAAACCTTCTCCGAGACCGCCTTCTCCACCGCCATCTTCCCCTGCGTGCCGCGCGGCTCCGGCTTGGCCTCGACCGGCTCGGTGTGCACGATCAGGCCGCGCCCGTTGCAGCACTCGCACGGCGTCGAGAACGCCTCCAGCAGCCCCTGACCGACCCGCTTACGCGTCATCTGGACCAGGCCGAGCGAGGTGACCTCGGCCACCTGGTGCTTGGTCCTGTCGCGCGCCAGGCACTCCAGCAGCCGCCGCAGCACCAGGTCGCGGTTGGACTCGAGCACCATGTCGATGAAGTCGATGACGATGATGCCGCCGATGTCGCGGAGCCTGAGCTGCCTGACGATCTCCTCGGCCGCCTCCAGGTTGTTCCGGGTGACGGTCTCCTCGAGGTTGCCGCCCTGGCCGGTGAACTTGCCGGTGTTGACGTCCACGACGGTCATCGCCTCGGTGCGGTCGATGACCAGCGAACCGCCGCTGGGCAGCCAGACCTTGCGCTCCATCGCCTTGCCGAGCTGCTCGTCGATGCGGTACTGCTCGAACACGTCGCCCTGGTCGCCGTCCCACCGCGACAGGCGCTCGGCCAGGTGCGGCGCGACGTACTTGACGTACTCGTCGACCGTGTCCCAGGCCTCCTCGCCCTGCACGACCAGCGAGGTGAAGTCCTCGTTGAAGACGTCGCGCACCACGCGGATGGTCAGGTCGGGCTCGGCCGAGAGCAGCTCGGGCGGGCTGGCCGACTTGGCCTTCTTCTGGATGTTCTCCCACTGCGCCGACAGGCGGGCCACGTCGCGGGCCAGCTCGTCCTCGGACGCGCCCTCGGCGGCCGTGCGGACGATCACGCCGGCGTTCTCCGGCATGACCTTCTTCAGGATGCTCTTGAGCCGGGTGCGCTCCTTGTCGGGGAGCTTGCGGCTGATGCCGGTCATCGACCCGTCGGGCACGTAGACCAGGTAGCGGCCGGGAAGGCTGATCTGCGAGGTCAGCCGGGCTCCCTTGTGGCCGATCGGGTCCTTGGTGACCTGCACGAGCACCGACTGGCCGGACTTCAGCGCCGACTCGATGCGCTTCGGCTGCCCTTCCAGCCCCGCCGTGTCGAAGTTCACCTCACCGGCGTACAGGACGGCGTTGCGCCCCTTGCCGATGTCGACGAACGCCGCCTCCATCGACGGCAGGACGTTCTGCACCTTGCCGAGGTAGACGTTGCCCACGTAGGACTGGCTGGCCTCGCGGTTGACGTAGTGCTCGACGAGGACGCCGTCCTCCAGCACCGCGATCTGCGTGCGGTCGCCCTGGCGGCGCACCACCATCATCCGGTCGACCGACTCGCGCCTGGCCAGGAACTCCGACTCGGTGATGATCGGCGGACGCCTGCGGCCCAGCTCACGGCCCTCTCGGCGGCGCTGCTTCTTGGCCTCGAGCCTGGTGGAGCCGCGCACGCTCTGGACGCCGTCGGTGGCCGTGTCGAGCGCGGACGCGCGGCCGGAGCGGGGCGCGCGGATGCGCACGACCGTGTTCGGCGGGTCGTCGCTGGACGGCTCGGCGCCCTCGTCGGAACCGCGGCGGCGACGCCGGCGACGGCGGCGCGAGCTGGACGCCTCCTCTTCCTGGGCCTCCTCGCCCCGCTCCTCGTCGCCTTCGTCCTCGGACTCGTCGGACTCGTCGGCCTCGTCACGCTCGCGCGCCTTGCCGCGCCCCCTGCCGCCGCGGCGGCGGCGACGGCGGCGGCCGCCGCCCTCGTCCTCCTGCTCCTCGGCGCTCTCGCCCTCGATGTCCTCGTCCTCGACGCTCTCGTCGAGCGGCTCGTCCTCGGGCTCGGCGACGGGCTGCGGCGACTCCGGACGCGCGGGCTTGGCCTGGGTGGGGTCGGGCGCCTGGAACAGCGGCGCGAAGATCGCGGCGGGCCGCTGGAACGCGGTGCCCGGCTGCTCGTCCCTGCGGCCGGTGAAGCCGAACGGGTCGGACAGCAGGCTCGGCCGGTCGACCTCCTCGTCGAGGTCCTCCCCGGCGGGCTCGTCGTCGAGCGGCTCGTCCGCGGGCAGACCCTCCAGGATCTCGTCTTCCTCGGCCTCGGCGACCGGGCCGGCCGCCTCGACCGGCGCCTCAGCCTCCGGCTCCGCCTTCTTCCTGGTACGGCGACGCTTCGGCGCGGCCTCTTCCGCGGCCTCCTCGGCGGGCGCGCCAGCGGGACGCCGGACCGCCCGGGTCGCGGTGCCCTGGACGGGCTCGTCCACGACCGACGGAGCCCCGGCCGCCCGCGTCACGGCAGCCTCAACAGGCTCCTCGACCTCAGCAGGCGCACCCGCAGGACGCCGGACCGCCCGGGTCACGGCGCCCTGGACGGGCTCGTCCACGACCGACGGAGCCCCGGCCGCCCGCGTCACGGCAGCCTCAACAGGCTCCTCCACCTCAGCAGGCGCACCCGCAGGACGACGCACCACACGAGTCGCGGAACTCTGAACCGGCTCCTCCACGACCGACGGAGCCCCCGCCGCCCGCGTCACAGCAGCCTCAACAGGCTCCTCCACCTCAACAGGCGCACCCGCAGGACGACGCACCACACGAGTCGCGGAGCCCTGGACGGGCTCGTCCACCTCGGTGGGCGCTCCGGCAGGGCGGACCGCGTGCGCGGTTTCGGGCGTGTCGGACGCCGGCAACGCGGCCGGCTCCGCCGAGGGCTGCTCGCCGTCGGATTCGGCGGCCTTCTTGGTGGTGCGGCGGCGCGTCGTGGTGGCCGTAGATCTGGTTCTGGTGGCCCGCTTGGGCTTCTCCTCGACCGCCTCGGCGGCTTCGGCGACGGCCTCGCCCACGGCCTGTGCGGCCGCGGTCTCAACCGGGCTCTCCGCCGTGACGGCGGGCGCGGGCTGGGTGACCGGCGCGGCGGCCGACTCGTCGGTCACATCCGGCGGCGGGCCGGCCGGGCGGCTCGCCGATCGGCGGCGCCTGGTCACCTTGAGCTGTTCTGTTGTTTCCTCGTCAGGGCCGTTGGCCCCGCCGTTGGGCTCGTTCTCGAGCATGCGGGCGTTCTCCCGTCAGCTCCCGGGCGCGTCGCCGCGCCGCGCAGGAGCTCTCGTGTCTCGTTGTCCGCCCGCGCCCTCGTGAAAGGACGCAGGCGCCAAGTCCTGTCAGCGGTCGAGCCTCGCTCGCGCAAGGCGCTCCCTTAACCGGCGACGTACTCACCCGCCGGTCCCGCTTCGCCGCCGCGCGTGGTCTCGCGGTCAAGGTCGAACGGGTCGGCAAGCGCACCGGTGCTTGCGTCGAGCGGCCCCTGCGCCAGCCTGGTCACCTCGGGGGGAACCGGCGGCGCGAAGTCGGCCACAAGGCGCAGCCCTGTGAGCACATCGTCGGGTCGAACGGCCGGAGTCACGTGCCGAACAACCATGCGCAGTATGACACACGACTCTCCGGGCACCTGAGCTGCGGTTCTGCCTGTTCCCTCGGGCACCGTGAGCACCAGCACGGCCTCCCGGGCGTCGAAGCGCCGGGGCCCCTTCTTGGTGAGACGCTCGACCTCCACCGCACCGGCGGCGAGGAACTTCTCCACCGCCACCTCGGCCGGCTCACGGTCGGCGCCGGGCAGCCGCACCTCCCATTCGGAGGCCTCCAAGCGGTCGGCCAGCCCTCCGGCGCCCGCCTCGACGACGTCGATCACATCGAGGCCCGGCGGCAGAGAGCCGTCGAGGTCATCGCGGATGCGCTCGGGGTCGCATGGCGTGGTGACGCCGATCTCAAGGTATTCGGCCTCGCTGGCGACACCGGTCGGCGCCGCTCCCGCGTAGGAGATCTTCGGGTGGGGCGAGAAGCCCGCGCTGTACGCCACCGGAATACCGGCACGGCGAACCGCCCTCTCGACGGCCCGCGAGATGTCGCGGTGGCTGGTGAAGCGCAGACGGCCACGCTTGGTGTAGCGCACGCGCAGGCGCTGCACCGTTGGCGCTGGCGGAGGCCCTTCCGGAACAGGTTTCAGAGCTTGTCGTCCTTCCCGTGTCAGAGTTCCTTACCCCAGGATAAGCCGCCCTGACGCGTGAACCGCTCACGATCATGTACGGCGAGGTACCGCCCGGCCACTGAGCGCCGCTAAACCACCGTAAGGGGAAGGAGTTTCCTGCCCGTCGGGCCGATCTGGATTTCCGTTCCCATAGTGGGGCAAACGCCGCAGTCGTAGCAGGGGGTCCAGCGGCAGTCCTCGACCTCGCCGCCGGAGACGGCCTCCTGCCAGTCCTGCCAGAGCCACTCCCGGTCGAGCCCGGCGTCGAGATGGTCCCACGGCAGGACCTCGTTCTCGGCCCGCTCACGCACGGTGTACCAGTCGACGTCGACGCCTGCCTTCTCGGCCGAGGCCATCCACCGCTCGTAGGAGAAATGCTCGCTCCAGCCGTCGAAGCGCCCGCCGTCTTCCCAGACCGCGCGGATGACGGCGCCGACCCGGCGGTCGCCGCGCGAGAGCAGCCCCTCCACGATGGACGGCTTGCCGTCGTGATAGCGGAATCCGACAGCCCTGCCGTACACCTTGTCGCCCCTGAGCGAGTCGCGCAGCGCCTTGAGCCGCCGGTCGACGGTCTCGTGGTCGGCCTGGCCGGCCCACTGGAACGGGGTGTGCGGCTTTGGTACGAAACCGCCGATGGAGACCGTGCAGCGGATGTCGCGCGAGCCGGTGCTCTCGCGGCCCGCCTTGATGACCTTCCTGGCCAGGTCGGCGATGCCCAGGACGTCCTCGTCGGTCTCGGTGGGCAGCCCGCACATGAAGTACAGCTTGACCTGCCGCCAGCCCTGCGAGTAGGCGGTGCTGACGGTGCGGATGAGGTCCTCTTCGGTGACCATCTTGTTGATCACCTTGCGCATCCGCTCAGAGCCGCCTTCAGGAGCGAAGGTCAGGCCGGAGCGACGGCCGTTCCTGGAGAACTCGTTGGCCAGGTCGATGTTGAACGCGTCGACCCTGGTGGAGGGCAGCGACAGCGAGGTGTTCGTACCCTCGTACCGGTCGGCCAGGCCCTTGGCGACCTCGCCGATCTCGGAGTGGTCGGCGGACGACAGCGACAGCAGCCCGACCTCGTTGAAGCCCGACTCCTTGATGCCGTTCTCGACCATCGCGCCGATCGTGGTGATCGACCGCTCGCGCACCGGACGGGTGATCATGCCCGCCTGGCAGAACCGGCAGCCACGCGTGCAGCCGCGGAAGATCTCCACGCTGAACCGCTCATGGACCGTCTCGGCCAGCGGCACCAGCGGCTTCTTCGGGTACGGCCACTCATCGAGATCCATCACCGTGTGCTTGTGCACCCGCCACGGCACGCCGGGCGTGTTGGGCGCGACCCGCTTGATGCGCCCGTCGGGGTGGTACTCCACGTCGTAGAACTTCGGCACGTAGACGCCGCCGGACTCGGCCAGCCGCATCAGCAGCTCGTCGCGCCCGCCCGGCCTGCCCTCGGCCTTCCACTCACGGACGACCTCGGAGATGGCGATCGAGATCTGCTCGCCGTCGCCCAGGACGGCCGCGTCGAGGAAGTCGGCGATCGGCTCCGGGTTGAACGCCGCATGGCCGCCGGCCAGCACGATCGGGTCGTCGTCGCCCCGCTCGGCGGCCATCAGCGGAATGCCCGCCAGATCGAGCGCGGTCAGCAGGTTCGTGTAGCCCAGTTCCGTGGAGAAGGACACGCCGAGGACGTCGAAGGCCCGCACGGGGCGGTGCCCGTCGACGGTGAACTGCGGCACACCCTCGGCGCGCATCAGCGCCTCGAGGTCGGGCCAGACCGCGTAGGTGCGCTCGGCCAGCGTCGCGGGCAGCTCGTTGAGGATCTCGTACAGGATCGCGACGCCCTGGTTGGGCAGCCCGACCTCGTACGCGTCGGGGTACATCAGCGCCCAGCGCACGTCGGCGGAGTCCCAGTCCTTGACGGTCGAGTTGAGCTCACCCCCGACGTACTGGATCGGCTTCTGCACCTTGGGCAGCAGCGCTTCCAGGCGAGGAAAAATCGACTCGACAGGCATGGCACCCAGCGTAGCGGCGCTCAGACCGTGGCTGGTCCGGGGATGTCGATGTCGTTGCCGCTGAGCACGACGATGTGATGGCCCTCGTAGCAGATCAGCTCGACGGCGATGACGCCGCTGGCGAGGTTGTGGACGGCGGTGACGTGACTGGCGGGCAGCAGGAAGCGCTCCTCGCACTCGTCGCAGTAAACCAGGAACATACCCCTAATTAAACGTCTGTTGCCTGATCCTTATCGCCTGGAGCAGGCCGATCGCCATCAGATTCGCGAACGTGGCGGTTCCTCCGTAGGACACGAACGGCAGCGGCAGCCCGGTGATCGGCATGATCCCGATCGTCATCCCGATGTTGACGAACGTCTGGAACGCCAGCCAGCACACGATCATGCCCGCGACCAGCGTCCCGAACCTGTCGTCGCAGAGCCTGCCGATCTTCAGCCCGCGCAGCAGCACCACGCCGAGCAGCAGCACGACGGTCACGGAGCCGAGAAAGCCGAACTCCTCCCCCGCCACCGTGAAGATGAAGTCGGTGTGCTGCTCGGGCACGAACCTTCCGGTCGTCTGCCCGCCGTCGAGCAGCCCCTTGCCGAACAGTTGCCCGGAGCCGATCGCGATCAGCGCCTGCGTGCTGTTGTAGCCCACCCCGCGCGGATCCACGCCCGGATCGACGAACGCGGTGAACCGCGCCACCTGGTACGGCTCCAGCATCTGGAAGAAGAACACGCAGAACACCCCGGCGGCGGCCATCAGCGTCAGCAGCATGATCCACCGCTTGCGCACCCCGGCGATCACCAGCCCGGACGCCGTGATCACGGCCAGCACCAGCGTGGTGCCGAGGTCGGGCTGGAGCATCACCAGCCCCATCGTCACCAGCGCGGCGAACAGCGCCAGCCAGACGTCCAGCCCGCGCGGCCTGTCACTGCCCTCGGCGGGCTGCGCGAGCAGCATCGCGATGATCAGCAGCAGCCCGACCTTGGCGAACTCCGACGGCTGCACGGCGAAGCCGCCGCCGAGCAGGATCCACGAGTGCGACCCGTTGATCGTCGCGCCCAACGGCGTGATCACCAGACCCAGACCGACCAGCGAGACCAGGAACACCAGCGCCGCATACGCCCGCATCGCCCGATGGTCCACCATCGCCACCACGGCGAACAGCACCACCCCGATGACCTCGTTGAGCACGTGCTTCTTGACCAGCCCGGTGGACCCGGGCGCCCACGTCCTGGTGGAGGACCACACCAGCAACGTGCCGATCACGCAGAGGGCGGCGACCGCGACCAGCATCACCCCGTCGAGCCGCCACACCGCCGACTCCGCGCCCACGGCCCTCCGGGCGAACGAGCGCCGCCTCACCACCACGGAACGGTCGGTCATTCCCCTTCCACCGTCCCGTCGGGCGCGAAGCGCGGCAGCACGCTGGCCGTGCGGCCGTGCGGCAGCGCGGGCGGGCGTTTGATGCCGAAGATGCCCTCGTAGATCTCGCGGGCGGCGGGCGCGGCGGTCGAGGCGCCCATGCCACCCTGCGAGACCATGACGACCACGACGAAGCGAGGGTGCTGCGTGGGCGCGAACGAGGCGAACCAGGACGTGTCCTCCTTGCCCCATACCTCCGCGGTACCGGTCTTGCCGCCGATGCGGATCTTGTCCATCGGCCAGCCGGTGAACGCACCGGCCGCGGTGCCGTCGGAGGGGACCTGGCTGAGCGCGTCCTTGATGTAGAGGCGCTCCTTCTCGCTGAGCGGCAGCTTGCCGACCACCGGAACCGGGATGCGCTTGACCAGCTTGCCGTCGGGCCGCACAGTCGCCCAGCCGATGCGCGGGCTGCGCAGCTTGCCGTCGCTGACCAGCGCCGCGTACGCGCGGGCCAGCTGGAGCGGCGTCACCAGGACGTCGCCCTGCCCAATGGAGAAGTTGGCCGAGTCACCGGCCCGCAGCAGGAAGCCCTCCAGGCAGTTCTCGTTGGCCAGCCGCTTGAGGAAGTCGGCGCGCGCCTTGTCGGCCACCTCCGGGTAGCCGGTCTTCGCGCGCTTGCAGGCGGTGCCGCTGGTCTGCGTCCACATCGCCTTCTTCCAGGCCCGGTCGGGGATGCGGCCGGAGGACTCGCCCGGCAGGTCGATCCCGGTGCGCTTGCCGAACCCGAACGCCCTGGCCGTGTTCGCGAAGACCTCCTTCGGCGGCTTGCTGGGATGCAGCCCGCCGTCCTTGAGCCACTGCTCGTAACCGGACCTGTAGAAGATCGTGTCGCAGGACTTGACCAGCGCGGTGTGCAGGTTCATCGGGCCCAGGCCGATGCCGTGGAAGTTGTTGAACGGCCGGTCACCCACCATGAACGAGCCGGGGCAGTCGTAGGTGCCTTTCAGCGGGTACCCGGCCCGCAGCATGGCCGTCACCGACGACACCTTGAAGGTCGAGCCGGGGGCGAACTGCCCGTTGAGCGCCCGTGACACCAGCGGCTTGCCGGTGGCGTCCGACAGCAGCCGCTGGTACCCGCTCGCCGAGATGCCGCCCGCCCAGACCGCCGGGTCGTAGCCGGGGGCGCTGGCCAGCGCGATCACCCGGCCCGTTCGCGGGTCGAGCACCACTCCGGCGGCGCCGTCGGCCTTCGGCGCGTTCTTCATCGCGTGCTGCAACGCCTCCTCGACCACGGCCTGCACGCGCGAGTCGATGCTGGTGACCAGCGTGTCGCCGCTGACGGGCGGCACCTCCTGCTCCACCCCGAGGGCCTTGCCCATCCGGTCGACCTGCACGCGGCGCAACCCCGGCTTGCCGCGCAGGACGTCGTCGTAGACGTACTCGAGGCCGTCGCGTCCGACCAGGTCCACGCCGGAGAAGACGGCCTTGAGCCCCTCACGCTTCTCCAGCTCGGCCTGGGTGACCGGCTGTAGGTAGCCGAGCATCTGCGCGCCGGCCTCGCCCCCCGGGTACTGCCTGACGGAGTGCACCTCGGCCGTGATGCCGGGGAACTCCTCCTGCCGCTCCAGGATCTGCAGCGCCTCGCGGGTGTTGACCTTGTCGTCGATCGGGATCGGCTGGTACGGCGAGCCGGTCCAGCACGGCTTGCCCACGCCGGGGCCGCACGGCGTGATCCGCTTCTGCAGCAGCTTGACCGGCTTGTCGAGGACGGCGCCCAGCTTCTTCAGCACGCTCAACCCGCCGTCGGGCATCCTGATCAGCCCGATCCTGTCGACCGAGACGACCAGCGCGGTGTGGTTGCGCACCAGCGGGCGGCCCGCGGCGTCGAGGATCTGCCCTCGCACGGCTGGCACCATCACGGTCCTGGTCCTGGTCTCGGCCGCCCTGGTGACGAACTCCTGGCCGCGTACGACCTGCACCTGGTAGAGCCGCACGGCCAGCACGGCGAGCAGGGTCAGCACCAGCACGTGCAGCACGAGCAACCGGGCATGCATCCTGTTCACGTCCCGTACCTCGCCAGCCATCGACGGGTGACCAGCCAGATCACGAACGGGGCCACCACCAGCGTGTAGACGATCGTGAGCGGCACCTGCGCGGTCAGCGTGGACGCCGTCACCCGCGGATCTGAGATCAGCCCGCCCATCGCCGCGGCCACCAGCGGCGCGGCCAGCACGCAGAGCACGACGGTGGTGACCGGGCCGCCCAACCCCCGCCCCGCCACGTAACCCACCAGGGCCAGCACGAACGCGTACTGCCCCACGAGGTGCGCGGTCGGCGGTACGACGTCCACCAGCAACCCGGCGCAGAACCCGATCAGCGCCCCGGCGGCGGCCCCGCGCGCCTGCGCGATTCCCACCACGGCGAGCAGCACCAGATCGGGCGCGCCGCCCGCGGGCAGCGGCACCCGGTTCACCAGCATCACCTGCACCAGCACCGCCGCCACCACGAACAAGGCGGGCATCAGCGCGCTCCCTCCTTCGCCGGCAGCACCGAGTCGCGCGGGTCGCGCTTGGGCCCCTCCACCACCACCCCCACCACGTCGAGTGCCATCAGATCCGCGTAGGGCCTGGCGTAGGCGATGCGGGTCAGCTCGCCCGGCGTCGCCTCCACCCGTTCGATCACCCCGATCGGCACCCCCGGCACGTACGGCCTGCCGTTCTGCGAGCCGAAGCTGACGATGCGCCCGCCGCGGGCGAGCGGCGCGGTCGAGTCGAGCAGCTTGAACTGGATGACTCGCCCGTTCTCCCCCACCCCGTGCACGACCCCGATCTCCTGGCCGCCCTCCAGCCTGGCGCCGGCGGCCGAGCCGGGGTCGCTCAGCAGCACCACGGTGGAACTGCTCGCCGTCGCCTGGACGACCCGTCCGATCAGCCCCTCGCCGTTCAGCACCGTCATCTCCGGGTGGACGCCGTCAGCGGTGCCGACGTCGAGCTCGACGGCGTCCTCGAAGCCCGGCTGGCCGCGCCTGGCGACCACGTTGGCGGGCACGACCCGGTAGCCGCCGAGCCCCGCCAGGCCCAGCATCCGCCGCAGCTCCACGGACCTGACCTGGTCGAGCCGGTTCGCCGCCAGGCTCGCGCGCAGCCTGGTGTTGTCCGCCTTGAGCCGGTCGATCTCGCCCTGGGCGCTGGGGGCCGCGACCACCGCGTGGACGAAGCTGCCGATCGGGCGCAACGTGGCACCGGCGAACTGCTCCACCCCGCCGAAGAGCCATGAACCCGCCCCGCGCAGCGAGGCGAGCGGGGAGCCCGCACCGGAACGGTGATCAACGGTCAAAGTGACCAGCGCCGCCGTCAGCAGCGTTCCGAGGATCAGCCGGGCGCGGCGCGAGTCTCGCATCAGCGTCGCGACTCCGGCACCAGAACCTGCTGCAACGCCTCGAACTCCTCGACGCACCTGCCAGAGCCGAGCGCGACCGAGTCAAGGGCGTTCTCCACCAGATGGACGGGCATGCCCGTCTCCGCCTTGACCCGCTCGTCCATGCCCTTGAGCAGCGCGCCACCGCCGGTCAGGGCGATGCCACGGTCCATCAGGTCGCCGGACAGCTCCGGCGGGCACTTGTCGAGCGTGGTCTTGACCGCGTCGACGATCGAGTTGACCGGCTCCTCGATGGCCTTGCGGATCTCCTCGCCCGACACCACGATCGTCTTCGGCAACCCGCTGACGAGGTCGCGTCCGCGCACCTCGGCGTGCGACTCCTCGGTTCCCGGGCAGGCGGAGCCGATCGAGATCTTGATCTCCTCCGCGGTGCGCTCGCCCAGCATCAGCGAGAACTCCTTCTTCGCGAAGGTGATCACCGCCTGGTCGAGCTCGTCGCCGCCGACCCTGATCGACTGGCTGGTGACCACGCCGCCCATCGAGATGATGGCCACCTCGGTGGTGCCACCGCCGATGTCGACCACCATGTTCCCGGTCGGCTCGTGCACGGGCAGCCCGGCGCCGATGGCGGCCGCCATGGGCTCCTCGACGATGTAGACCTTGCGCGCGCCGGCCTGGTAACCGGCCTCCTTCACCGCCCGCTGCTCGACCCCGGTGATGCCGCTGGGCACGGCGATGATGATGCGCGGCTTAGCAAAATGCCGTCTTTTGTGCACCCTTTGGATGAAATATCGCAGCATCCGCTCGGTTACGTCGAAATCGGCGATCACACCATCCTTGAGCGGCCGCACGGCGACGATGTTGCCGGGCGTCCGGCCGATCATCCGCTTCGCCTCGATGCCGACCGCCACGATCTTCCCCGTGGTGGTGTTGATGGCAACGACTGACGGCTCGTTCAGCACGATGCCGCGGCCCCGCACGTACACGAGCGTGTTGGCGGTGCCGAGATCGACCGCCATGTCACGGCCGAGAAACGCGAGCTTGCTGCCCATGGGGAACGGAGCCTTCCGTAACGTCGTTCGCGATGACTACGGATCGAATTCGAATCGTAACGTGACGTACCCACCGGTGCCCGCAATGAGCCCCTGCGCCCCCCAAAATTCTTCACCCCCTCCTCAAAGTCACCCTTTACCACCCATACCTGCATACCGTCCCCACCGCCGCTGGATACTCCACCCATCTCTCCAGCCGCCACAAACCCCTCAGAACCACCGGCGCCGACGTGCCGGCGGGTCGTCCCGCAGACTCATACAGAACCGCTCAGCGACACACAACGCCTCCGAACACCGCACCGGCGCCATCGGGCTCACCAACACCGCTGCTCGCGTGCTGAGGCCCCCACAGACGCTCCCAGCCCCACGGTTGGCCCCCATGCCTCCCGGACGCTCCGCGCCGGTGCCCCTGCCTGGCCGCCGGCGCCCCCAGAAAGAAGGTCGTCCCCAGAAACGACCGGTGCCCACCAGCAGCGGCTGGCGGGCACCGGGAGCGGGCTGGGCCGATCGAGCCCAGCTCAGAAGAGGTCAGAAACGGTCGGGGAAGAAGATCTTGATCTCCCGAGCCGCCGACTCGGGCGAGTCGGAACCGTGGACGACGTTCTCACCGATCTCCAGCGCGTGGTCACCGCGAATCGTCCCCGGAGCGGACTTGACCGGGTCGGTGAGGCCGGCGAGGGCGCGGAACGCCTCCACCGCGCGCGGGCCCTCGAGCACGAGGGCGACCAGCGGCCCGGAGGTGATGAACTCGACCAGCTCGCCGAAGAACGGACGCTCGGCGTGCTCGGCGTAGTGCGCCTTCGCGGTGTCGACGTCGAGGGTGCGCAGATCCATCGCCACGACCTTGAGGCCTTTGCGCTCCACGCGGGCGATCACGTCACCGATGAGGCCACGCTTCACCCCGTCGGGCTTGATCAGGACAAGAGTGCGCTCGGACACGAGAGGTTCTCCTTCGAACAGGTCTGGTGGCTGTGGGATCGCGCCGCGCATGGTCGCGGCTGGGCTTAGCCTACCGTCCCGCCGCCATGGGACCGTTTGCTACGAGCCTTCAGGGGACTGCGCTGGAGGCGGGACGGGAGGGATCAGATCGGCGTCGTCCCCTTCCTCCTCTTTTGCGGGCTTTCCCTGCTCGGGAATCTCCGCGGGCTCGCCCTCCGGCAGCGGGGACGGCTCCGCCCCGGCGACCGCCGCAGGCGCGTGCGCGTAGGCGTGGGCGGGTTCCGGCCGGTCTGGCTCCTGCACCTCGACGGAGGCCGCCGAGGACCGCCTGGCCAGCAACGCGGACAGGACGATCACCGCCACCACCAGGAACCCGCCGATCAGCGACCACAGGTGCAACGCCCCGACGAACTTGTCGACCAGTTGCTGCGCGGAACCGACGCCGCGCAACATCATCACCTGCACCCCGGTTCCGAGTAGGTAGCCCGCGAGCACACCAGGGAAGCACAGCGCCAGGCCGAACAGCGTCGCGCCGACGCCCACGTGGCTCAGCGCCGCGGTGAGCGCCACCGCCGCGCCCACGGCCAGCAGCGTGAACGGCACCATCAGCACCAGCCCTTCCGCGGCCGGCACCACGACCCGGACCGAGCACAGCCCGACCACCATCGCCAGCAACCCCAACGGCGTGAGCCACCTGGACGAGTCGGCCGCGAACACCCGCACCAGCACGGCCGCGACCAGCGCGAGCACGCCTGCCACGACGAACGGCACCCACAGCCCCTTCAGCCCCGGCCCGCCGAGACCGCCCAGTTCCACATACGTCACCTGGGCGACGCTGGGCAGCAGCACGACGCCCACCGCGATCATCGCGTAGGACAGCGTGCGCCCTTCGCGGCTGCCGATGGAGGCGAGCGCGAGCAGCGCCACGATCGCCAGCACCGCCAGCAGGATCACCAGGCTGGCGGTCCAGTCCTCGCTGGCCGTGCTGAGGGCCACCACCGCGATGCCCGCCGCGGGAACCGTCGCGAGCAGCAGGCGACCACGTTCCCTGGCCGTGCCGCTCGGCGTCGACGGCTGCCCCTCCAGCATCCAGACCAGCAGGTAGACGGCCGCCAGCGCCAGCGCGATGCCGGTCACCAACGGGTACGGCTGCAGCGTGACCTGCCACCTGCGTATCCCGTCGAGCGGCCACAACGCCAGCGCCTGCGCGCTCAGCAGGCTCAGCGCGAGCATCCCGACCCACAGGCCACGCAGCACCGCGGACCGTTCCCAGACCGCCACCAGCGTGGCCGGGACGAGCAGGCCCGCCCCGATGCCGTGCAGCACCCGCAGCACCCCGACCAGCGACGCCGAACCCGCATAGCCCCCGGCGGCGTCGGCCAGCGCGAGCACCACGAGCCCGCCCACCAGCACGTGCGCCGGCCTCAGCCGCCGCAGAGCCACTGCCGCGAGCGGCACGGTCAGCATCATCGCCGGGAGCGCGAGCCCGTGCGCCCGCATCAGCCCGACCCGGTCGATGTCGCCCGGCAGCAGCTCGGCGACGACGGAGACGGTGTTGGGGATGGCGACGATCGCCAGCGGGAGCGCGACGACGACGAGCAGCCCGAGCACGACATCGAGCAGCCCCGGGAACCTCGCGCGCTGGAGCCGCTGGACTGGCTGGATTAGGGGGACGGCCATGGTGCCCGACTTTAGCGGGAAGTCACGCCCTCGACACGGCGAGCGACGAATATCGCCGTGATCCACAGCGCCGTGAAGATCCCTCCGAGGAAGAACATGGTCGGAACCAGAAATCCGGTGCAGACCGCAAGAACCTGCACCACACTGCCTGCGATGTATCCGAAAGGCCACTTCAGCAGCCCTGCGGAGATCACGCACAGCACGGCCAGCCCGATGCCCGCGGTCACCGCCAGCGCCGGCCGGACACCGTCGACCATGATGGCCACCGGTGTGATGAGCCCCGCGACGATCGCCTCCATGCCCAGCACGCTCGCGCCGAGCCGCCGCATCCCCGGAGTGACCTCGAAGCTCATCATGTCCCCTCCGCCCTGAGCAGATGACGCGCGTCTCCCGCCGTCACCACCGAGCCCGTGATCAGCACGCCCGTGCCGCTGAACTCACCCTCCGCGTCGGCGATCCCGATGCCCCTGTCGAGCGCCTCGTCCAGCCTCTCGACGACGTGCACACGGTCCTCTCCGAAGAGGGGAACGGCCAGCGCCGCCAGGTCCTCCGGCGACATCGACCGGGGTGAGGAGTTCCGGGTGACGACGATCTCGTCCACGATCGGTTCGAGCAGCTCCAGCAGCGCGTCGACGTCCTTGTCGCGCATCACCGCGACCACGCCGACGACCTTGGCGAAGTCGAACGCCTCGTGCATGCCCTCCAGCGTGGCCTGCATCCCCCCGGGATTGTGCGCGGCGTCGATCACGACCGTCGGGGTCCGCCGGACGACCTCCAGCCGCCCCGGCGAGGACGCCTGCGCGAACGCCTGCCGCACCAGCTCCACGTCGAGCGGGTCGTCACCGCCCGTCAGCGCCTCGACGGCGGCCAGCGCGGTCACCGCGTTGCTCGCCTGGTGGGCGCCGTAGAGCGGGAGGTAGACGTCCTCGTAGACGCCCTTGAGCCCGCGCAGGCTGAGCAGCTGACCGCCCATCGCGACCTCGCGGTTGAGCACGCCGAACTCCAGGCCCTCGCGGGCGACGACCGCCCCGACGTCGGCGGCCCGCCGCATCAGCACCTCCGCCGCCTCCAGCTCCTGCTGGGAGAGGATGGCGGTGGCGCCGGGCTTGATGATGCCCGCCTTCTCACCGGCGATGCTCGGGATGTCGGGCCCGAGGCGGTCGGTGTGATCCAGAGAGATCGGAGTGACGACCGCGACGGCACCGTCGGCCACGTTGGTGGCGTCCCACGAGCCGCCCATGCCCGCCTCGATGACCGCGACGTCCACCGGAGTGTCGGCGAACACCGCGAACGCCATGGCCGTGAGCAGCTCGAAGAACTGGATACGCCGCCCCTGCGTGTCGACCAGATCGACGTAGGGCGCGATCTCCTCGTACGCCTGGGCGAAGCGCTCCTCGCTCAACGGCTCGCCGTCGACCGTGATGCGCTCACGAACCGACACCAGGTGAGGGCTGGTGAAGCGCCCCACACGCAGGTTCCGCTCCTTGAGCAGGGCCTCGGTCAGCCGCGCCGTACTCGTCTTGCCGTTCGTGCCCGCGATGTGAATGACCGGGTACGCCTGCTGCGGCGAGCCGAGCACGTCCATGAGGGCCGCGATCCTGTCGAGCGTCGGTTCGAAATCCCACTCGACGCCACGATCCATGATCGCGCGTTCAACCGCACGATAGTCCACCCCTTAACCCTACTGACCGCACGGACCGCTCCACCGCGCCGGGCGAACCGATTTCACACCAGGACGCAACCTCCGCGTCCCACCGACAGCCTCCGCACCCCCACACCAGCGACAAAGAAGGCGAGAGAAGGACTCCAGTCCCCGTATACGACCCTCAAACCCACCCAAAAGATCCCAGAAACCATCGAACGGCCCCCCAATCCGCCACGCCAAAGAGCCAGCCAGAGAGCCGGCAAGTGACTCCCGGCCTCAGGCACCCCGAAGGAGCCGCCGAAGCCGACGAGCCGATCCCTCCCCACGCGTGTCAAAGAGAGGAGGGCCCACAAGCAGAGCCACCCTGAACACCAAAGAGAAAAGGAATCCGTTTCAACGCTGAGGCCACCCGCAAGCGGGCCCCGCCCTCTCCACACCCGCAGAAGACGAACCCCCGATCAACACCTACAGCAAGCGGAAACCACACAAAGACAAGAGGGCTTCCACCACCAGAAAGAACAACCAGAGAAGACCACCGGAAAGAACCGGCA
>NZ_JBEPDC010000021.1:0-202401 GCF_040300065.1 Nonomuraea sp. NPDC000554
CGGGCCCACTCGTCAGGCATGTCTACCGCCGAGCAGCGCACCATCGTGCCGGTCCCCGCCGGGTGGCGCCGGATGTCCAGCACGAACCGCTCGACAGCCTCGATCCCTTCGCAGCGGCCCAACGGCCCCCAGAAGACCACGTCCGAGGTCAGGGCCTGGGAGAGCAGCGCAGTCACATAGCTGTCGTCCGAGGCGTTGAACGCGGAGATGAACGTGTCGATCGCGGACCGCGCGGTCTCTTCCTGCATATGCCAGTAATACCAGCCGCTTCGCGAAACGCGGTCGGCCCGTGAGCCGTCTCCCGATCACGGTGAACCATCCCGGTCACAGCACTAGCTGCCCCGCCGGCGCCAGCTTGGGGTGACCGATTCGCGATCATTTCGCCCGTACGGATGGTGCCCGTGTGCAAGGGGACAACCAGAGTGTCCGCTGGTTGACGCGGAAAGTGGCCTGCGAACGGGAAATGTCGTTGGCCCTCTGCGAGAACCGGGTTTCTGGGCGAGCGGCGGTCCAGTCACGGTCACTCCCGATGACGCTGGTGGTCGGCGCGAGTGTCCGTCGAACGTTGAAAGTGCTGGCGGACGTGGCGGTAAGGGGTCGGCAACCTGCGAGAACTCTCTTGTGAGTGAGCATCGGCGGATAGTCGGGCGGCCGGAGGGTCTTCACTCAGTCGGCTGCGCCTGCTGTGACGTCCGTAGGGCTGCTACGGACGCTGGCGCTACGGGTGCCGTCGGTGGGACGGCGCCGTTCGTGGATGTGTGGGCGTTGTCATGGGCCAGTGGAGTCATAGGCCGTTTACGGCCTCTGGAGAGGTGAAGGGCGGGGCGTTCGCTGTGCTCGGGAGGGAGACGGGGAGGTGTGAAGGGCGTTCGTGGTGGAACCGGGGTGAGGGGTCCGGTCGCGGGTGAACGGCTCAGCCGTGGGGAGGGGCTCAGTCGATTGCGAAGGTGCGCAGGACCAGGCCTGTTCGGGGCTTGGGGCCGAACGAAGTGGACTTGCGCGGTACCCGTTCCCCGCCCGCCGCGACTGCCAGCACGTCGTCAATGGCCAGCGGCTTGAGGATCACGGCGGTGCCGCCTGTCCGAACGGCCAGCTGTACGGCGGCTTCCGGGTCGTGGTGCACGATTCGTACGGTCTGCTCGTCGTCGTGCATCCCCCAGACCTTCGGCAGGACGAACTCACTCAGAATCGAGGTGTTCAGGGAGTTCCATTGGTCGGAGTGGTCGGCGGGCATGGCGTGGGCCAGCTGCACCGGGTCGGGGTCGGTGAGCAGGTGACTGCTGCTCTCACCGGCGAGCAGGAAGGCCGGCTCTGCGGCGTCGTGGAGCGCGGCCAGCCCTTCGGCGAGGTTGGCGTAGTCGTGCACACGCCAAGACCCCTTGGCCCGGGCGGTCGCCTCGGTGAGGGGCAGGCCCGGGATGACCCGGTGGATGGCTTTGAGGTCGGGTGGGTACGCGGTCGAGTCGACGAGCAGGGCGAGCCCGAAGTCCCACGGCCCGACCGGAGGCGCGGTGGGCTCTGTCAGCCTTGAGGAGATGCTTGGTGCTGCTGGTTCTTGAGGGGTGCCCGGGGTCGATGATCCTTCGACGATCTTCGGCCCAGTCGGTTCCGCGACCTCCCTCGGAGGCGTGGGTTGCTGCGCGCCTGCTGTCGGCTCTGTCGCCGTCTCTGGTGAAGTCGGGCTGAAGGTGGCGGCTGGAGAAGTTGGCCTGGGTGCGCCTGGTTCGAAGGCGGTGGCGTCCGATGGAGTCGGTCTTGGGGGCGTGACCGGTGTTGGTGGTTGCCCTGGAGTCTGCTGGGGCGTACTGGCGTCGCGGGCGGCGTGTTCCAGGCGTTGGAGCACACGGTACGTCGCGTAGCGATGGTGGCCGTCGGCGATCAGGGCCTGGCGGTCGTGAAGGTCGGCGTTGACGGCCTCGATCGCGGCCTGCTCCGTGACGGCCCACAGGCGGTGGGTGATGCCGTCCGCCGTGCGGGCGTTCACCAGCGGTGGCCATGTGGACGCGACGTCGTCCACCAGGCGGCTGGTACTGCCGTTGCCGCCGTCGTAGAGGAGGAAGATGGGCTCGAGGTTGGCTTGCGTCGTGCTCATGAGGGCCAGACGGTCAGCGATGGGGCCAGGGAGGACGTCCTCGTGGGGAAGGATGATCCGTTGGGCCGGGTCGGCGAGCCCGATGTCGCCGATGAGACCACGCTGTAGGACGTTTGGCCCGCTCTGCTCGTACACGTACAGCGCCGGGAGGTCGTCGGGTACCAGGACACCCGTCTCCAGCCAGGAACGCAGGGTCTCCCGGGCGTCGGCGTACCGCTCATCGGCCTGAATCTCGAAGGTCCAGGGGGTGTCGCCGATCGGCTTCCCGGGCGCTGCCGGCAAGTGACCGATCGTCGCCTTCGGCTGCTTCGAAGGTTCGGCGACGTGTTCGCTGGACGCCTGTGGGGGTTCGCCTCCCTGCGCTGGAGTCGCTGCAGGGCCGTCGACGCCTGGGGCTTCGGGGGATTCCAGGAGATCGTTCGCCCGTTCTGCGGACGTTCCGTGGATGTCCGCGGTCTCTGGGGTCTCGTGGGCGTTGCCATAAGGCTCGTCGGCGTTCGTGTCGGGGCGGCCCTGAGCAACGGGTGACGCGATGTGGACTTCGCCTGGCGAGTCGCTGGGTGCGGGGGGCTCGGTTGGCGCTGCGGGCTTGGTGAGCTCGGCAGGCGTGGTGAGCCCGGCGGGCTCGGTGGGTTCGGTGGATGCGTCGGGCTCGGTGGGCTCGATCGAAGGTGAGGGTGACGGCGCGCAGGGAAGGATGAGGCGGACGACGTTGTTGGGGTGGGTGTCCAAGAGGTCGCGGATGTCGCTGTTGCTGATCAGGTCGTAGGGCGGAGAGGTCACCTTGGCGGGGTCGTCCACAGCGAAACGGACGCCACGGAAGGGCCGCAGCACCAGTCCTTCGGGTACCGGCAGTTCAGGAGTCCCCATACCGGGCATGCTCCCATAAGTGGCCGAGTCTCCCGGAAGTCGCCCCAACGTCCCGGCGGTGCCCGAGCCCGTGACGGGTCGTGCGGAACCGTTGCCTGTCGATGAAGGAGCCCTCACGCATGGTCCAAGGTAGGAACGCCCACGATGATTCCCCCGGAACCCCTCGAGGCGACGTCTATGACTGGTATCAGCGAGGGGTGAAACTGCTGAAAGAGGGCAGTCCTGCGGCTGCGGCGGCGTTGCTGGAACGGGCCGCGGCGGCGGAGCCTGATTCCCGGAGTATCAGGGAGGCGCTGGCCAGGGCCCAGTTCAACTCGCGACAGTATGAGGAGGCCGCGGCCAGTTTCCGGCGGATCGTCGATGCGAATCCAGCCGAGGACTATGCCCATTTCGGCCTCGGTCTGTCGTTGTGGCGGACCGGAGACGTGGAGGGGGCGCAGGAGCCGCTCGCGATCGCGGTGGCCATGCGACCTGACGAGCGGCACTACGTGTCTGCCTTGAGGAACGTCCGAGCCACGTTGCGTGCTCGCCGCGAGATGTAGTCAGACGATTCGGATGCCGCCGCCACGCTGCGCGGCTGCTTCGTATCCGAGCGGAAGTGCATCCAGCCGCCCTTGGTGGAGGGAGTCGACACCAACCCGGGTCGGCTCGGTAGCTGCGTTGACAGCCGCGCACAGCGGTGCGGCTGGGTACGGCGGATCGCCGCACTGACCGGAGCGGCGTAGGCCACACCACGGGCGATGCGTCGGCAGCCCCGGCTGCCATTCAAGGATGGGCCTGCTCTGCGGCGCCGATGTGCTGCAGTTCGGCGACGACGTGGCGAACCCGTTCGAGCAGCGGGCTGGTGTCATCGGCTCGCCAGACCAGGTGCAGCACAGTTGAGGTGCCGGCCAGAGCCCGGGGTGTCACGCCGACGCGGCGCAGCGCGCGATGTGAGTCGGCCAGCACGGCTGCGCCGAATCCGGCCGCGACCAGTGCCAGCAGTGTCTGGACGCTGTGGCCTTCCGCGCCGACGCGCGGCACGACGCCGGCGTGGTGGCACAGGGCGATGATCTCGTCGTAGGAACGGGGAGAGACGTCGCGCGGCCACAGGACCAGGGGGATCTGGCCGAGTGCGGACAGCGGAGCAGGCTCTGTCCCGTATGCCAGCGGATGCCCCGCGGGCAGGAACAGCGTGAGCGGCTCGCGCCACCAGACCTGGGTGGCCAGGCGGGCATCTCGGATCGGCAGCCGCTGAACCGCGAGGTCGCACGTGCCGCTCAGCACGGCGGATGACATCTCGCTGTCGTTGAAGCTCTCCACCAGCCGTAGATCCACCCGGGGCAGTTCGCGGCGCAGCCGTCCCAGCGCTCCGCCGAGCGGTCCGTTGATGCCCGAGCCCGCGAACGTGATCGTGAGCTGTCCTGACAGCCCTTGGCCGGCCAGTCGTGCGTCGTCCAGCGCGGCCTGCGCCTCGGCGAGGACGCCACGCGCCCGTCGTACGAGAACCTGCCCGGCCGGGGTCGGTGTCAGCCCGCGGCCGTTGCGGGCGAAGAGCTCGGCGCCCACCTGTCGTTCCAGTTCGCGCAGCTGGCGGCTCAGCGTCGGCTGTGTCAGGTGCAGCCGCCTGGCCGCGCCGCTGATGCTCCCCTCCTCCGCGATCGTGACCACGTAGGTGAGCAGGCGCAGCTCCATCCCATACCTCCCAGGCATGGAAAGTATAGGTAAGTCGGCAGGTCAGGCAGACCTCGGCGCGGGAGGGGACAGGATGGAGTCGCTGAACCGGACAACTTGCACCAAATCGAGGAGAAGCGATGAACCGTCAGGAGCGTTACGAATACGGCATGAAGGTGCTGGAGCAGATCGACGGCGAGGCCGGGCAGCGCGTCGTGGACTCCCTCGCCGACGTCTCACCGGAGCTGGGCCACCAGGTGGTGGCGTGGGCCTTCGGCGACATGTACTCCCGTCCCGAACTGCCACCGCGTGAGCGGCAACTGGTCACCCTCGGCGTGCTCACCGCGCTGGGCGGCTGCGAGATCGAACTGGAGGTGCACGTCAACGCCGCGCTGAACGTCGGGCTCGCACCTGCGGAGATCTCCGAGGCGCTGCTGCACTCGGCCGTCTACTGCGGCGTGCCCCGCGCGATCAACGCCACTCTGGTGGCCAAAAAGGTCTTCAGCGAGCGTGGGCTTCTGCCGATCACCAACGTCGGCTGACGGCGCGATCTCGCCGGCGATGCGCCCGAGGTGGAACAGCCGGTGGTGACGTCCTTGCGCGACGCAGGCAGAAACCCCAGTCCGATTCGCTCAGCTGGGGTTTCTCCATACCCGGCCTCGTCGACCACGGCGGGTCTCACCGGAGTGCGTGCTCATCCGCCCAGGTCGCGATGGCCGTGGCGATCAGCTCGGGATGGTCTTCGGGAGTATGGTGCCCCGCGATCTCGTCGTACTGCCGGATCTCGAGGCCGGCCATGTTGGCCGCACACCAGTCGATCATGTCCTGGTGCATCATCGTGCCGGGCCCGGGTGCGAAGGTGAGCAGCAACTTCGGCACCTCCACACTGCTGGCCAGCCACGTGTCGTACGCCTCGACCCGGGCCACGACGTCTGCGGGCTCGCCGCCCAGCGGCATCGAGCGCGACCACTGCAGCAGCGGCAGGCGGCTTTCTCGAGTCGGGTACGGCTTGCGGTAGATGTCCAGGTCACCCTGGCTGATCGGGGTGGCAACGGTGCCCGGCAGCGCCTGTTCCAGGAAGGCGTTGTCGTCCAGGATCATCTTCTCGCCGACGCCCTCGGCTTTGATGGCCTGGAACAGCCGGCGGCCGCCGTCGGGGAACTCCTCCCAGGTCATCGGCTTGACGATGGTTTCGGTGAAGGCGATGCCGCGCACCCTGCCGGGGTGCCGGGAGGCCCAGTCGAAGGCCAGGGCGCCGCCCCAGTCATGGCCGATGAGGACCACGTCGTCGAGTTCGAGGGCGTCGAACCAGGCGTCCAGATAGCGGGTGTGGTCGGCGAAGGTGTAGTCGACGTCGGGTTTGCCGGACTCGCCCATGCCGATCAGGTCGGGGGCCAGGCGGCGGCCCTTGCCGACCGTCGGGAGGACGTCCCGCCACAGGTGGGAGGAGGTGGGGTTGCCGTGCAGGAAGACCATCGGTGCTCCGGAACCGAGTTCCCGGTAGGAGATGGTGGAGCCGAGTACGTGCTGAACGGGCATGACAGGTCCTTCAGATATTGAGGTTCATGATCCGGTCGACCGCGATCTCGATGACGATCCGGCCGGGCGGGTTGGGTGGTGGGGCGGCGTAGCGTTCGGCGTAGCGGCGGGCCGCGTCGCTGAGGCGCGCCGGGTCGGTGCGGATGGTGGCGGGGCCTTCGAGCGTGACCCAGCGGTACCCGGCCACCTGGCAGAGCGCGGCGCGGCCGCCGGGGTTGGCGGTCAGGTTCCTGGCCTTGCGCGAGGAGGCCACGGTCAACACGCGGGCCAGGCCGGCGTGCCGGTCCCAGGTGAACCGCACGGCGACCACGTGCGGCGAGCCGTCGGGCCGGAGGGTGGTCAGGGTCGCCACGTAGGGCTCGGCGAGGAATGCCTCGACCGGGCTCATGCGAAGGCGGCGACGTTACGGCCGGCCCAGTCGGCGAAGGAGCGGGGAGCACGCCCCAGGATCCGCTCGACGTCCGGGCTGACCTTCTGCTCGGCGTCCGTCGGCTCTCCCAGGATGGCCAGCGTCCCTTCGACGACCGGCTCGGGCATGAACCGCAGCATCTGTGTCCGAGCCTCCTGCCGGGTCTGCTCGATGAACCGCACCGGCTCGCCCAGTGCGGCGCCGAGCGCCGCCGCGCGTTCCCGTGGCGTGGTCAGTGCGGGGCCCGTCAGCTCATAGGTGCGGCCCGCGTGCCCGTCCTCGCGCAGGGCGGTCGAGGCGACCTCGGCGATGTCGGCCGGGTCGATGGTCGGCAGGCCGATGTCGCCGAAGGGGGCGGCGGCCGTGCGGGCCGCGCGGACGGACTCGGCCCAGGCGTAGGCGTTGGAGTGGAAGCCGCCGGGCCGCAGGATCGTCCACTCCAGGCCTGACCCGCGGACCGCCTCCTCGAAGGCCGCAGGGTGGCGGTAGACGTGCGGCCTGGTTCCGGCGCCCTGGGAGGACAGCAGGACGACCCGCCGGACACCGGCGTCCCGGGCGGCGTCAAGGATGGCCTGCGGGTCCTCGCCCGCCACCAGCAGGAACAGCGCCCGGACTCCGTCGAAGGCGCCCTTCAGGCTGGTGGGGTCGTCCAGGTCGGCCTGCACGTGCCGTACGCCCTGGGGCGGCTCTGCAGTCTGCCGGGACAGGGCGGTCACGCGCTCACCCGCGGCGGTGAGCAGCGAGACCAACTGGCCTCCGACGTTCCCTGTGGCACCCGTCACTGCGATCATGGTTCTGCTCCTCGAAGTGAGTTAGTTGACTGACTTAGAAGGACCATAGCGGCAAAACGGGACGGCTGTCTACAGTGAGTCAGGTGACTAACTCAAGAGCTCGGGGGAAGCGGGAGGGGCGAGACGTTCCCGACCGCGCTCGCGTACCGATCTCAGGGCCGGTCCGGTCGGTCCCCTTCGCCGCGGGCGAGGTCAGGGGCGCGGCGATCGTCCATGGTTGAACCCCCGTGCCAACAAGGGAATCCGCCGAGCCGGCGAGATCGTGGCCGAGTGTGCTCCATGGCCGCGGAGCGCCGCCGGCCCGCTGGTGCCTTGAGTTGCGGGCCGTGTTGTGTTTCTAGAGGTCGCCCAGGCCCCGGTGGATTTCACGGGTTCAGTCAGCGCGATGCTGTTCCCAGCCGTCATTGCCGCCCCGGCGGCGTGGTCGTCCGGGGTGAACGCGCCGGACAGTTCCGACCGCTGGGCGGGAGTGAGGGCGGGATTGATGGACAGTCCTTCTGTGGGGTTCGGCGGCGACGCTAAAGTCCCATGCGGTGTGAGAGTCAACCAGGAAGAGGCGCAGTGCTGATCGACGGCTATGACACCTTGCTGCTCGACCTCGACGGGGTGGTCTACCTTGGCAGCCATGCGGTGCCGTGCGCGCCGGAGGCGCTGGAGGAGGCGCGGGGCAGGGGAGTCCGGCTGGCATTCGTGACGAACAACGCTTCTCGGACTCCGGCCGCCATCGCCGCTCATCTCCGCGAGTTGGGTGTGTCCGCCACCTCAGCGGACGTCGTCACGTCGGCGCAGGCGGCTGCGCGGCTGATCGCCGAGCAGGTGCCCGCGGGGTCACCTGTGCTGGTGGTCGGAGGGTCGGGGCTGCGGCTGGCCGTACGGGACCGGGGGCTGAGGCCCGTCACCACGGCGAGGGAGACGCCGGTCGCGGTCGTGCAGGGGATCGCACCGGGGCTTTCGTACGGGTTGCTGTCAGAGGGAGCCCTGGCCGTGCGGCAGGGGGCGCTGTTCGTGGCGTCCAACAGTGACACCACGATGCCCACAGGGCGGGGGGAGTTGCCGGGGAACGGGGCCATGGTGCGGGTGATCGCCACCGCTACCGGAGTCGAACCCGTGTACGCGGGGAAGCCGGATCCGCCGTTGCATCGCGAGTCGATGATCCGTACCGGTGCCAGGCGACCGCTGGTCGTGGGGGAT
Source organism: Nonomuraea sp. NPDC000554 (assembly GCF_040300065.1). Lineage (NCBI taxonomy): Bacteria > Bacillati > Actinomycetota > Actinomycetes > Streptosporangiales > Streptosporangiaceae > Nonomuraea > Nonomuraea sp. NPDC000554. The sequence continues at coordinate 8,546 of NZ_JBEPDC010000021.1, forward strand.
CGGCTGGACACCGACATCGAGGGCGCCACGAACGCGGGCGTCGAGAGCCTGCTGGTGCTCACCGGGGTCGCCACGCCGCTCGACCTGCTGACAGCCTCTCCCGGGCACCGGCCGACCTACATCGCCGAGGACCTGACCGCGCTGCACCTGCCCTATCCGGAGGTGCGGCAGGGCGCGTGCGGAGGGTGGCAGGCCCGGTGGGACGACGGCAGGCTGCGGCTCGACGGCGACGGCGCCCGGATCGACGGCCTGCGGGCCGCCTGTGACGCGTCCTGGACGGCCGCCGGCGACGGCCGCGCCGACGAGGACGCGGTCAAACCGGTCCTCGACCGTCTCAGGTGAGGGTCCTGAGGATCTTCTCGCACGCCCCGCCAAGCTCAGGGGCCTCAGGTTGACATGGTGGTCTGAGGGCGCGACATGCCGGGCAGGCGCTGCCACGGCAACGTTGACGTCGCCCAGCGGGCCCATCGGCGAGACCCGCGGGGCCGCCGGTCGGCGTTGAGGAGGAGACCCGTGTTCGCCCATGGCCGAACAGCGAACGACGTCGCCAGGCCCCGATCAGAGCAGGCGGCGCAGCCGCAGCAGGTCGCCGAAGCTGGCATCGATCTTCACCCGTCCCCCGAGCAGCGCCCGCGCCAGGTCCAGCTCCCCTTCGACCAACGCGATCAGGTCGGTGCTGACGATCGTCAGCTTCACGTCCGCCGGACGGCCGTCGACGGGCGGCTCCTCCTGGAACGGGTCGAGCCCGCCGTGGTGCAGACGGCCGTAGAAGATCACGTCGAGGTCGGAGATGCGGCAGCTGACCGTGCGCTCGACCACGTGCTTGGCCCTGGCCTCCGCGTCCAGCTCGTCGAACTGGGCGACGAGCTTGGCCAGTGCCACCCGGCACTCCTCGACACTTGCCATGGATGCGTTTCCCTTCTTTTCCCTTTACGGACGGTAGCGTTCCACACCGGCGGCACCGTCGCATGCCCGTTCAACGCGTGACACACCCGCCAAGGTGCCGGGCGCTCGCGCGAAGCGTTACGGTCGTGTCATGAGTGTGCTGCCGGAGGACACCGGCGACGAGCGGGTCGACGCGGTCCTCGCCGGGCTCGGCCGCCTGGCCGAACTGCCGGTGAGTGACCACGTCACGGTCTTCGACGACGCCTTCTCCGGCCTCGAGGCCACGCTCGCCGCCGTGGACGACCAGTGAGCCGCAGGGTCCGGCTGGACAGCGAGTTGGTACGGCGCGGCCTGGCCAGGTCGCGCGAGCAGGCGGCCCAGCTCATCGAGGCCGGGCGGGTCAGCGTGGGCGGCCGGCAGGCGGGCAAGCCCGCCACCCAGGTCGACACCGCCTCGGCCATCGTCGTGGCCGAATCGGCTGACGGGCCCGACTACGTCTCCCGTGGCGCGCACAAGCTGCTGGGCGCGATCGAGGCGTTCAAGGCCCTGCGCGTGGAAGGCCGTCGCTGCCTCGACGCGGGCGCCTCGACCGGCGGGTTCACCGACGTGCTGCTGCGCGGGGGCGCCGCGCACGTGCTCGCGGTCGACGTCGGTTACGGGCAGCTCGCCTGGTCCCTGCGCACCGACGAGCGGGTGACCGTGATGGAACGCGTCAACGTCCGCGACCTGACGTCCGAGATGGTCGGCGAGCCGCCGACGCTGGTCGTGGGCGACCTGTCGTTCATCTCGCTGCGGCTGGTGCTGCCCGCCCTGGCGGCCGTCGCCGCCGACAGCGCCGACTTCGTGATGCTGGTCAAACCCCAGTTCGAGGTGGGCAAGGAGCTTGTGGGGGCAGGAGGCGTGGTGCGCGACCCCGAGCTGCGGGCGCGGGCCGTCCGCGACGCCGCCGCCAAGGCGCGGGAGCTCGGCCTGACGGTGCGTGGCGTGACCGCCAGCCCGCTGCCGGGGCCGTCGGGAAATGTCGAATATCTGCTCTGGCTGGGCAAGGGAGAGGGCGAGCCGGCGGTCGCCGATCTCGACACCGAGATCCAGCGCGCCGTCGCGGAAGGGCCGCAATGAACCGGACCGTGCTGGTCACCGTCCACACCGGGCGTGAGGCCGCTGTCGAATCCGCCCGCCTGGTCGTGGGGCGGCTGCTCGACGCCGGGATCGCCGTCAGAGTGCTGGACGTGGAAGCCGGCGAGCTCGGCTGCCCCGACGTCGAGACGGTGCCCTGCGACCCCGCCGCGGCCAAGGACGCCGAGGTGATGATCGTGCTCGGCGGCGACGGCTCGCTGCTGCGCTCGGCCGAGATCGCCAGGCCCACCGGCACGCCGCTGCTCGGCGTCAACCTGGGCCACGTGGGCTTCCTCGCCGAGGCCGAGGTCGCCGATCTCGCCGCGGCCGTCGACAGCGTGGTCGCCGGGCACTACGACGTCGAGGAGCGCATGACGATCGACGTCATGGCCAGGCTGAACGGGCAGGTCATCGCCGACACCTGGGCGCTGAACGAGGCCAGCGTGGAAAAGTGCGACCGCATGCTGGAGGTGGTCGCCGAGATCGACGGCAGGCCGCTGTCGCGCTGGGGCTGCGACGGCGTCATCTGCGCCACCCCGACCGGCTCGACCGCCTACGCCTTCTCCGCGGGCGGCCCGGTGGTGTGGCCGGAGGTCGAGGCGCTGCTCATGGTGCCCATCAGTGCCCACGCGCTGTTCGCCAGGCCGCTGATGGTCTCACCGCGTTCCACGCTCGCCGTCGAGATCCTGCCCGACACGCCCGGCGGTGTTCTGTGGTGCGACGGCCGCCGCCGCTTCGACCTGCCGTCCGGCGCCCGCGTGGAGGTGCGCCGGGGCGGCCGTCCGGTTCGGCTGGCGCGGCTCCATGGCGTGGAGAGCACGGGCGCGCCGTTCACCGACAGGTTGGTCGCCAAGTTCGAACTGCCCGTTCAGGGGTGGCGCGGACGGGTGCGTCCCTGACTCAATTGGCTGTGGGGCGCGTAGGATCCTATGCGCACAGGTGTTCGGATGGACGACGGGAGTGGGCAGTGCGACCCAGGGTCGAGGAGGTCCGCATCCAGGGGCTCGGCGTCATCGACGAGGCCGTGCTCGAGCTTTCGCCGGGGTTCAACGTGGTCACCGGCGAGACCGGCGCGGGCAAGACGATGGTCGTCACCGGGCTCGGCCTGCTGTTCGGCGGCCGGGCTGATCCGTCGCGCATCCGTCCCGGAGCCGACAAGGCCACCGTCGAGGGCACGCTCGTGATCGAGTCCGGCGGGCGCGTCTTCCAGCAGGTCGAGGACCTCGGCGGCGAGGTCGAGGACGGCGAGCTCATCATCTCGCGCACCGTCTCCGCCGAAGGCAGGTCGCGCGCCTGGCTCGGCGGCCGCACGGTGCCCGTCGGCACGCTCACGTACCTGGCCGACGACCTGGTGGCCGTGCACGGCCAGATGGACCAGCAGCGGCTGCTCCAGCCCGCGAGGCAGCGCGCCGCGCTCGACCGCTACGCCGGCGACGAGCTGGTCAAGCCGATGCGCGCGTACGAGCAGGCGTACAAGAGGCACAAGCAGGTCGGCGCGCTGCTGCAGGAGCTGACCACCCGGGCCAGGGAGCGCGCGCAGGAGGCCGACATGCTGCGCTTCGGCCTGGAGGAGGTCGAGAAGGTCGATCCCAAGCCCGGCGAGGACACCGACCTGCGCGGCGAGGAGGAGCGGCTCTCGCACGCCGACGCGCTGCGCAGCGCCGCCACCAGCGCGCACACCGCGCTGCTCGGCGACCCCATGGAGGCCACCGGCGGCACGCACGACGTGATCTCCCTGCTCGGCGAGGCCCGCTCGGCCGTCGAGGCGGTGCGCGACTTCGACGAGCAGCTCGCCGGGGTGGCCGACCGGCTGGCCGAGGCGGGCTACCTGATCTCCGACGTCGCCACCGACCTGGCCGCGTACGCCGAGTCGATCGAGTCAGACCCGGCCCGGCTGGCCGCCGTGCAGGAACGCAGGGCCCTGCTGTCGGGGCTGATCCGGAAGTACGCCGAAGACAGCGCCGGTGTCCTGGCCTGGGCGCAGCAGTCGGCCGCCAGGCTGGCGGAGCTGGAGGGCGACGACGACCGCATCGAAGAGCTGACCCACGAGCACGACGAGCTCACCACCCGGCTCACCGACCTCGCCGCCGAGCTGACCCGGGTGCGCACTGCCGCCGCCGAACGGTTCGGGCAGGCTGTCACCGAGGAGCTGACCGCCCTGGCCATGCCGCACGCGCGGGTCGTCGTGCAGCTCACCCAGGCCGCCGAGTTCGGCCCGGAAGGCGTCGACGAGGTGGAGCTGCGGATGGCCGCCCACCCGGCGGCGCCGCCGCTGCCGCTGAACAAGGGCGCGTCCGGCGGCGAGCTGAGCCGCGTCATGCTCGCGATCGAGGTGGTGTTCGCGGGCGCCGATCCGGTGCCGACGTTCGTGTTCGACGAGGTCGACGCGGGTGTGGGCGGCAAGGCCGCGGTCGAGATCGGGCGCAGGCTGGCCAGGCTGGCGCGTACCGCCCAAGTGATTGTTGTCACTCATCTGCCGCAGGTCGCGGCCTTCGCCCACCAGCATCTGGTGGTAGAGAAGGCCAGCGACGGCAGCGTCGTCCGCAGTGGCGTTCTCGCCCTCAATCACGAGGGACGGGTGCGCGAACTCTCCCGCATGCTGGCGGGAATGGAAGATTCAGAACTGGGCAGGGCGCATGCGGAAGAACTGCTCGGATTGGCCGCTGCCGACAGGTGATCCTGTGTGACATAGCGGACACGCCGCGCAGTGCATGGCCTCCGAGCTGTTTCGCTCTGGCAGGATGGTCTTGATGAAGGTTCCGGGGAGAAACTTGCCGGGCCTCCGCGGCAGGAAGGTCGACGACCTTCCCGGTGTCACGGCAGTGGCGAGAATCGATCGGCGGACCAAGAGGCTCACCAAGCGCCTCCAGCCCGGTGAAATCGCGATTATCGATCACGTCGACGTCGACCGGGTCAGCGCGGAGGCGCTGGTCGCATGCGGAGTCGCGGCCGTCGTGAACGTCGCCGTGGGCATCAGCGGGCGCTACCCGAACCTCGGCCCGCAGATCCTGGTCGAGGCGGGCGTGCCGTTCGTCGACAACGCCAGCCACGAGCTGTTCGAACGCGTCCAGGACGGTGACGTCGTCCGGCTGCAGGACGGCGTCCTCTACCTCGACGAGGACGTGGTGGGCAAGGGCGACGAGCAGACATCCGAGGCCGTCGAGGCCGCCATGGCCGAGGCCCGGGCCGGGCTCACGGTGCAGATCGAGGCGTTCGCCGTCAACACCATGGAGTACGTCCGCGGTGAGGGCAGGCTGCTCATCGACGGCGTCGGGGTGCCGGAGATCCGCACCCCCATGGAGGGCAGGCACGTCCTCGTGGTGGTGCGCGGCTACCACTACAAAGAGGACATCGCCACACTGCGTCCCTACATCCGCGAGTACCGTCCGGTCCTCATCGGAGTCGACGGCGGGGCCGACGCGCTGCTGGAGGCGGGCTACCTGCCCGACGTGATCGTGGGCGACTTCGACTCCGTCTCCACCAAGGCGCTGAGCTGCGGCGCCGAACTCATCGTGCACGCCTACCGCGACGGCAGGGCGCCGGGCCTCGAACGGGTCCACCAGCTCGGCCGCGAGGCGGTGATCTTCCCCTCCACCGGCACCAGCGAGGACATCGCGATGCTGCTCGCCGACGAGAAGGGCGCCGAGCTGATCGTCGCCGTCGGCACCCACTACACGCTGGAGGAGTTCCTCGACAAGGGACGTGCCGGCATGGCGAGCACCTTCCTCACCCGGCTGCGCATCGGCAGCAAGCTCATCGACGCCAAGGGCGTGAGCCGGCTCTACCGCAGCCGCATCTCCACGCCCCAGCTCCTGCTGCTCGTGATCACCGCACTGATCACCATGAGCGTCGCGCTCTTCCTCTCGCCGATCGGCCAGACCTGGCTGAACGGCCTGCAAGACGCCTGGAACGCCTTCATCTTCTGGTTGGTCGGACTGTTCTCGTGATCGATTTCCGTTATCACCTCGTCTCCATCGTCGCGATCTTTCTCGCCCTGGCGGTGGGCATCGTCATGGGCACCACGCTGCTGCAGGAGCCCGCCATCGAGCTGGCGAAGAAGACCAGCGACGACCTCACCAAGGCCAACTACGGGCTGCGCACCGACCTCGACACCCTGCGCGGCCGCGAGGCGGCCAACGACGCGTTCATCACCTCGCTCACCCCCGAGGTCGTCGGGGGCGCGCTCACCGGCCAGCGCGTCCTGCTGGTCGACACGCCCGGCTCCAGCGCCGCCAACCGCGAGGCCGAGCAGCAGATCCTCGCCCAGGCCGGAGCCGCCTACGCGGGCCGGGTCACGCTGAGCGAGACGTTCCTCGACTCCCAGCGGTCCGGCGTGATCGAGAACCTGACCACCCAGCTCAAACCCGGCGCCATGACGTTCGCGCCGGCCGCCTCCGTCTACGACAAGGCGGCCGCGCTGCTCGGCGCCGCCCTCCTGACCACCGACCCGGCCCAGGCGGGCACGCCCAACAACGCCACGGCGGGCGTCCTCGACGGGTTCGAGCGCGCGAACCTGCTCACCGTCGACGGCGACCCCACCAAGCGGGCCACGGTGGCCGTCATGTTCGCGCCCGAGAAGCCGTTCGACGGCGAGCACGCCGAGATCCAGTCGGCCGCCCTGGTCTCGCTGGCCGGCGGCCTCGACGCGGCGGGCAAGGGCGTGGTGGTGGCCGGCACCGCCAGCACCGCCGCGGTCGCCGGCGGCTTGATCAGCGCGGTGCGCGACGACAGCGAGGCCGCCAAGCGCGTCTCCACCGTCGACACCGCCGATATGCCCGCGGGCCGCGTCGTGGTCGTCTACGCTCTTCGCGAGCAACTGAGCGGGCGCGCCGGCCAGTACGGCGTCGGCACCGGAGCCTCGGCCCCCCAGCCCGCCGCTCCCACCCCGACCGCATCCCCCACCCAGTCAGGGAGCTGACATGGCCCGTGGCCTGCTCTACGCCATCGCGGGCGCCGCGATAGGCGCCGCCGCCGCCCGTGCCGCCTACACCGCCTTCACTCGCAGGGCGCCGCAGCCAGGTGAGAAGGACCAGGGCCGCTGGACCCGCACCAACCACAGGGGCGAGCCGATCACGCTGCTGGAGGGCCCCGCGTTCGTCGCGGGCTCCGGCGTGGCGGCCGCGCTGGCGCCCGGCCTGCCGGTCCGCGCCCGGCTGGCGGCGCTGCTCGCCGGGGTCGGCAGCGGCGCGCTCGGCGCCTACGACGACCTGTACGGCACCACCTCCTCCAAGGGGTTCAAGGGCCATCTGACGGCGCTGACCCGAGGCGAGGTCACCAGCGGCGCGGTCAAGATCCTGGGCATCGGGGCCACCGGGCTCGGCGCCGCCGCGCTGGTCTCGCAGGGGCCCGTCGACACGCTGGTCAACGGCGCGGTCGTGGCGGGCAGCGCCAATCTGGCGAACCTGTTCGACCTGCGTCCCGGCCGGGCGATCAAGGTGGGGTTGCTCGCGGGAGGGCCGCTGCTGGCGGCGTCCGTGCTGCGCGACCAGCCGGTGTCCGCCGCGCTGGCGGCCGTTCCGCTGGGCGCCGCCGCGGCGCTGCTGCCCGACGATCTCGGCGAGCGGGCCATGCTCGGCGACGCGGGCGCCAACGCCCTGGGAGCGCTGCTCGGCCTGGCCGCGGTCACCCGGCTGCGACGTCCGGGCAGGCTCGTGCTGCTCGGCACCGTCGCCGCGCTGACCGCCGCGTCGGAGAAGGTGAGCTTCACCAAGGTCATCGCCGGCAACAAGGTGCTCAACAGCCTGGACATGCTGGGCCGACGTCCTGTCGATCCCGCCTGACCCGGGAAGCAACCCGGACGCGACTGTCGGTGCGGGCTGGCAGGATGTGACCGTGGCCGTGACAGAGACCGTGACCGTGCGCGAGGGCGCCGGATGGCTGTCATGACGTCGCGGCTCGCCCGGGGGGTCGCGGGCGGCGCGCTGCTCATCGGCGCGATCACGGTGCTCGCCCGCGTCACGGGGTTCGCCAAGCAGTACGCTCTCGCCCAGACCGTCGGCACCAACTGCCTGAGCACCGCCTACTTCACGGCCAACCAGATCCCCAACATCATCTTCGAGGTCGTCGTCGGCGGCGCCCTGGCCGGGATGGTCGTGCCGGTCCTGGCAGGCTCCGACGGCGAGCCGGGCGCGCGGGCGCGGGCGGGGCGGATCAGCTCGGCGCTGCTGACCTGGGTGGTGGTCGTGCTCGTCCCGCTGGGGGCGCTCACGGCGCTGCTCGCAGGGCCGATCACCGGCCTGTTCTTCCCAGACGCGATCAAGGGGTGCGACGCCGGCGCGGTCAGCGTGGTCGCCACCCGCATGCTGGTGGTGTTCGCCCCCCAGATCCCGCTGTACGGCGTCGCCGTCGTGCTGTACGGGGTGCTGCAGTCGCACAAGCGGTTCGCCGGGCCGGCGCTCGCCCCGCTGGTGTCCAGCATCGTGGTCATCGTCGCCTACCTGCTGTTCGTCCCGCTCAGCCACGGCGTGACCGACCCCGCCAAGGTGCCGGGCGCCGCCGAGCTGGCGCTGTCGGTCGGCACCAGCCTGGGCGTGCTGGCCCTCGTGCTCACCGTGCTCGGCCCGGTCGCCGGGCTGGGCCTGCGCTGGCGGCCCACGCTGCGCTTCCCCGAGGGCGTGGCGGCGCAGGTGCGCAGGCTGGCCCTGGCCGGGGTCGCCGCGCTTCTCGCGCAGCAGGCCGCCATGATCGTGGTGGTGGTGCTGTCGAACTACCAGATCGGCAGCGGGGCGATCGCCGTGTACAACTACGCATGGGCGATCTACCTGGTGCCGTACGCGGTGCTGGCCGTGCCGATCGCCACCAGCGCCTTTCCCCGGCTGGCCGCGCGCGCGGGCGAGGAGGAGGCGTTCGCGGCGCTGGCGGCGCGCACCACGCGGGCGGTGGTGCTCGTGTCGGGGCTGGCCGCCGGGGTGCTCGCCGCCGCGTCCGGGCCCGGCGCGGTGGTGTTCCTGAGCTTCAAGACGGACGTGCCCGCGCTCGGCCTGGCCAGGGCGATCACGCTGTTCGCGCCCGGGTTGATCGGCTACGGGCTCGTCGCCCACCTGAGCCGGGTGCTGTACGCGGCGGGGCGCGGCAGGGCCGCCGCCACGGGCACGGTGGCGGGGTGGGTCGTCGTGATGATCGCCCAGGCCGTCTTCGTGCCGGCCTTCCCCGATGACTGGAAGATCGCCGGGCTGGCGCTGGGCATGACCGCGGGCATGACCGTCGGCGGCGTCCTGCTGCTGGTCTCGGTGGCGCGGACGCGGGGGCGCGCAGCGGTCGCCGGGCTGGGGCGGGCCACGTTCGCGGCCGTGGCGGGCGGGATGGCCGGATACGTGGCAGGGGCGGCCGTCGCGGGCTGGCTCGACGCGCGCGGCGTCTGGCCCAACGTCCTGGCGGCCGCGGTGGCGGCGCTCGTGGCGCTGGTGGCAGGGGGCCTGGTCGTCGCGCTGGCGGACGGCCCCGACATCCGCGAGGTGGCGGGGCCGCTCCTCCGGGGCAGAACGGCCGACCGGCACCCGGCGGACGAGCCCGCCGACGGTCGCTGACGACAGGGCGCCGAAGGGCAACCGCGGTCCGAGAGGATCGCGCTGAGAGGGAGGAGAGGTCGTGCGGGTGGCATTCGTGCTGGGCACCACGTCGGGCGGCACCGGGCGGTACGTCCGGATGCTGGTCGAAGGGCTGGTCCGGCGTGGGCACCGGGTGCTGGTGGCCGGGCCGCGCAGTGTCGAGGAGCAGTTCTCGTTCGCGTCCGCCGGTGGCCGGTTCGCCGAGATCGCCGTCTCCGTCCGTCCGCACCCGCTCAACGACCTGCGTGCGGTGCTGGCGATCCGGCGCCTGATCCGCGACGCGGACGTCGTGCACGCCCACGGTCACCGAGCGGGCGCGCTCGCCGCCCTGGCCTGCGGGCCGCGACTCACCCGGCGCACGCGCGGTGGGCGGGCGCTGGTCGTCACGTTGCACAACGCGCTCACCGCAGGCGGGCTGATCGGGTTCGTCCACGGGGTGCTGGAGCGGATCGTCGCGTGGCGGGCCGATCACGTGCTGGTCGTCTCGCCCGATCTCGGTGCGCGGATGCGTGAGCTCGGCGCTCGCGACGTGCGGCCCGCCGTGGTGGCCGCGCCCCTGCTCAGGCCCGCCAAGCGGGCCGCGGCCGAGGTGCGGGCCGAACTGGGGGCCGGGGATCGGCCCGTCCTGCTGACGGTGGCCCGGCTGGCCCAGCAGAAGGGGCTCGAGAGCCTGCTCGACGCGTCCCGCGGGCCCTGGCACGGCGAGACTCCGCTGTTCGTGGTCGCGGGAGAGGGGCCGGCGCGTCCGTACCTGGAGCGCCGGATCGAGGACGAACGGCTGCCCGTGCTGCTGCTCGGCAACCGCGACGACGTCCCCGACCTGCTCGCCGCCGCCACCGCGGTGGTTTGGCCGAGCCGGTGGGAGGGGCAGCCGCTCAGCCTCAGCGAGACCCTCAAGGCCGGGAGGCCGGTGATCGCGACAGCCGTCGGCGGCGTCCCCGACCTGCTGGGCGGAGCGGGTGTGCTCGTCCCGTACGGTGACGCCGAGGCGCTGCGCGCCGCCGTGCGGGAGGTGGCGGGCGGCGCCGGGGCGGCGGAGAAGCTGGCGGAGGCGTCGGCGCGGCGCGGCACGGAACTGCCCGGGGCCGATGAGGCGCTGGAGAGCGTGCTCGATGTTTACGGCGTCCATAGCCGACTGCGCGATTAGGCGGGGCTTACGGGTTCTCGTATACTGCGGGGGTTAGGGAGGGGAGTATCCCTTCGCGGCAGCCTCGTCATCACGGTGTAGCCCCACTCCACGGGGCCCCCGGGGCTGCCGGTCCGCGTGTTCGGCGGGCGGGAGAGACCTCCGGCAGTCAGTTATGCATGCCGGAGGTTTGACATGAGCGTCCCCACGTGGGCCTGGATCGCCGTGATCGGCGGTCTTCTTGTTGTTCTCGCCATCGACCTCTGGATCGTGGATCGGGGCGAGGCCCGAGAGTTCTCCATGCGGCAGGCCGGATACTGGGTCACGTTCTACGTCATCCTGGCCGCCATCTTCGGCGCGTTGCTCTGGGCCACCTCCGGGCCCGACAAAGCTGGCGAGTTCTTCGCCGGTTACATCACTGAATACAGCTTGAGCGTCGACAACCTGTTCATCTTCTTCATCATCATGAGCAGATTCGCGGTGCCAAGGGCGTACCAACACAAGGTGTTGCTCGTCGGAATCCTGCTCGCGCTGGTCATGCGCGGCATCTTCATCGCCCTCGGCGCCGCCGCACTTGAGCGGTTCAGCTGGCTGTTCTACGTGTTCGGCGCCTTCCTCGTCTACACGGCGATCAATCTGGTTCGCCAGCACCTCAAGGGCGAGGAAGAGGAGTTCAACGAGAACATCCTGCTCAGGTGGGTGCGCAAGGCGTTCCCCACCACTGACGGGTACGTCGGCTCCAAGGTCACGGTGAAGGTCGACGGGCGGCGCATGGTCACCCCCATGCTGATCGTGATGGTCGCCATCGGCACCACCGACCTGCTGTTCGCGCTCGACTCCATCCCGGCCATCTTCGGGCTCACCAAGGACCCGTTCGTCGTCTTCACCGCGAACGCCTTTGCCCTGATGGGGCTGCGTCAGCTCTACTTCCTCCTGGGTGGGCTGCTTCAGCGTTTGGTCTACATCAGCTATGGCTTGGCGTTCATCCTGGGGTTCATCGGGGTTAAGCTGATTATGGAAGCCTTGCACGCCAGCGAGGTCTCCTGGGCGCCCGAAGTCCCGATCTGGGTGTCGCTCACGGTCATCGGCGTCACCATGGTCACCACCACCGTGGCCAGCCTGATCAAGGCCCGCATTGACGCGCGCGAGGGCGAGGAAACCACCCAGAGCAGGGCTAGCTAAACGGCTGTCGAGGCGCTTTGCTTGTGTAGTTTCGTCGTGTAATAGTTACGGATTCTTCTGTAACATCACGGCAAAGCGCCTTGTCCAGTCACCACCAAAGGTTGTTCGTGTCAGACGATTCTGCTAAGAAGGGCCGCCGCGTGCGGCTCGCGCGCGGGGTCTCCCCGTGGCTCCTCCCGACTGTCGCCGCCGCGGCGGCAACCGCGTTCCTGACGCGCCGGGACCGGCGCTGGGCGCTCGCGGCCGTGCCGCTGAGCGCGCTGACCGGTGGCATGCTCTGGTTCTTCCGCGACCCCGACCGCACCGCCGGCGAGGGCCGCGTCCTGTCGCCCGCCGACGGCGTGGTGCAGAGCATCGACCCCTGGCCGGACGGCCGCACCCGGGTGGCGATCTTCATGAGCCCGCTGAACGTGCACGTCAACAGGGCCCCCCTTGCGGGAAATGTCGCATCCGTGCAGCATGTGGCGGGTGGCTTCCTGCCGGCTTTCAACAAGGACAGCGACCAGAACGAACGTGTGGTGTGGCATTTCGAGACCGCGCTCGGCGACATCGAGATGGTGCAGATCGCGGGCGCGGTGGCGCGCCGGATCGTGCCGTACCTGAGCTCGGGCGCCAAGGTCGCGCAGACCGAGCGGATCGGCCTCATCAGGTTCGGCTCCAGAGTCGACATCTACCTTCCCGAAGGGATCTCGCCCGCGGTCTCCGTGGGGGAGAAGACGGTTGCGGGGGTGACCAGAATTGACCGCGGCTGACGCTGGCGGCTGGCAGGCGGATGAAGAAGAACCACGCGGCCCGGTCGGTAAGGCGTTCCGCCTGTCCGCTGCCGACTCTCTCTCGCTGGGCAACGCCATCTGCGGGTTCCTCGCGGTGTGCGTCCTGGCCTCATCGGCGATCCAGTCGCTCAGGGCGGGCGGCAACTTCACCCCCGCGCCGAGCTACTTCGCGACCGCCGTGGTGCTGCTGCTCATCGGTGCCACCTGCGACCTGTTCGACGGCCTGGTCGCGCGGCGCTTCCGCGCGTCCGCGATGGGCGCGGAGCTCGACAACCTCGCCGACGTGATCAGCTTCGGGTTCGCGCCCGCGTTCATGGTCGTGATCTGGGGTGGTTTCACCGACAAGGTGCCGTTCCCCGCGGTGGTCGCCGCCGCGGCGGCGGTGCTGGTCGCGGGCGTCGTGCGGCTGGCCAGGTTCGCCTGTGTCAAGACCAAGAGCGGTGACTTCATGGGCCTGCCCATCCCGATGGGCGCCATGACCGTCATCTCGATCGTGCTGCTGTTCCAGCCCAGCATCTGGTCCCTGCTCGCGGTGCTGGGCGTGGCCTGGCTGATGGTCAGCCGCATCGAGTACCCCAAGCCGAAGGGGCAGCTCGCCGCGGTCGTCCTCGGCTGGATCATGGTGAACGTGGCGTTCCTCACCTTCTGGGTCGCCTGGCCCGAGGGCGGCGACATGCCGATCAAGATCGGCGCGACCATGCAGATCGCGCTTGTGGCCGCGATCCCGCTGCGGGTGCTCTTCTACAAGCGCGAGCAGCGCAGGGAAGCCGAGCGCATCCACGGCTAAGGGCGATTTTTCGTCCCTCTTCGGTTTTGATGGAGGCATGTCAGCCCCGCGTGAGCACACCCGCACGTACTTCCTCGGCAAGCTGGCCAGGGAGCTGGAACAGCGCGGGCTGACCGCCACCCTGCGCGCCTATCCGCCCGCGCTGCGGGTCAGCGACCCCGACACCGCGATGCTCGCCGAGACCGTCGACTGCGTCCCGATGCAGGACGGCTGGTTCTACCGCTGGTCGTGGGGCGAGGTCGTGGGCCTCGCCGACGACCCGGCGCTGGCCGCCCAGCGGATCGCCCAGGTGCTCGCGGCGCGCTGACCCCCGCCTGCCGAATGGGACACCGTTGGCGAAGTAGATCAAAAAGCAGCGGCCTCGTGATCACGTCTGTGATCATGGGGCCGCTCTTGTCTTTCTTGCTCGCGGATGGAGTCGTGGGTGTCGCTGCGTTCGACTGATCCAGATCAGATCCCGGCGGCCACCCTGGCGGTGGCTCGGGCGGCATTCCCGAAGGGCAGCCTGGCGATCCGTATCCGAGATGCATTGGGTGTCCTGTTCCATGACGAGGCCTTCGCCGCGGCGTTCTCCACCCGTGGCCGCTCGGCGCTGTCCCCGGCTCGGCTGGCGCTGGTGTCGATCCTGCAGTTCGGTGAGGGACTGTCCGACCGGCAGGCGGCCGAGGCCGTGCGAGCGCGGATCGACTGGAAGTATGCGCTCGGGTTAGAGCTGACCGACGCCGGCTTTGACTACTCGGTGCTCAGCGAGTTCCGGGATCGCCTGATCGCAGGATCGCTTGAACAGAGCCTGCTCGACACGATCTTGGAGCGTGCCGTGACCGCCGGGCTGCTTCGAACTGGCGGTCGGCAGCGGACCGACTCCACTCACGTGCTCATGGCCATGCGCACGATGAATCGGTTGGAGCAGGTGCATGAGACGGTGCGCGCCGCGCTCAACGCGCTGGCCGCCGCAGCACCCGACTGGCTGCTGGCTCAGGCCGAGCCCGGATGGTTCGAGCGCTACGAGGCCCGCGTCGAGGACTATCGACTGCCGAAGAACAAGGCTGAGCGCATCCTGCTCGGCCACGAGATTGGTGCCGATGGGAATGGTGTCCTGCGTGCGGTTTACTCGCAGGACGCTCCTGGGTGGCTGCGTGACATCCCCGCGGTGCAGACGCTGCGCCATGTATGGATCCAGCAGTACGTCACCATCGACGGTCAACTGCGCTGGCGAGCCCCTGACGAGCAGCCGCCGGGCACGATCCGCCAGATCTCGCCCTACGACGGCGATGCCCGAGCCGGAACCAAGCGCGACTCGCACTGGGACGGCTACAAGGTGCATCTCACGGAGACGTGCGACACCGACGCGCCGCATTTGATCACCAATGTGATCACCGCTCCGTCGCCCGGCAGCGACTACGAGGCCACCGGCCTGGTTCAGGAGGCCCTGGCTTCGCGTGAGCTGACGCCGGCAGTGCATCTGGCCGACAAGGGTTACATGAGCGCGCACAACTTCGCTCGCGCCGATCGCCGCGGCATCGAACTGCTGGGGCCGATGATGCCCGACAACGCCTGGCAAAGCGCCGAGGGCAACGGCTTTGCCGTCAGTGACTTCCATATCGACTGGGACATCCGCGTCATAACCTGTCCCACCGGAGCCACCAGCTCGCCCTGGGCCAACGAAACCGATCAAGGCGGAACTCCGGTCGTCCGCGTGCGCTTTTCGATGCGTGACTGCAAGGCCTGTCCCAGCCGGGACCTGTGCACCTGCGGAGCCAAAGGGCGACGCATCACCCTGCGCCCACAGGAGGAGCACGAAGCCCTGCAACGCGCCCGGCAGAGGCAAAGCACGGACGAATGGCAGCAACGCTACGCCCACAGGGCCGGCGTGGAGGGCACCATCGCCCAAGGCGTCAAAGGCTTTGGCCTGCGCAGACCCCGCTACCGCGGGACCGCCATGACCCACCTCCAGCACCTCCTCATCGCCGCAGCGATGAACCTCACCAGACTCGACGCATGGCTCACCGGAACGCGGCTGGCTCCAACCCGCACTTCGCACTTCGCCGCCTTACGCCCTGCGGCGTGACCACCGAATGGTCGGCGCGTAGAAGAAGTGCAGCGGTTTACTCTTACGGTGAGCGCCGCAAACCAGGAGAATCGGTGCCCGGCGTGATCTTTTCAGCGGGTTGGTGCTCGTGGTGGTGGATGCCGTCGTGAGCAAGTTCGGTTGATCAATCACTCCAAACTTCGTGGACGTCTGTCGGACACTCTGCGACCATCGCACGGTGGCAGATGAAGCCGATCGCCAGACGTCGTTCCCCACCAGTCCGAAGCATGTGCGCTTTGTCGAGTTGTCGAGCACCGCGATGTCCGCTCTGCTCGATGGGGATCTGCCCACAGCCAGCAACACGGCTGGGGTCGCTCTGACTGAGTACTTCGTGACAGACAGAGCACAGTGGCTGTGGCGGATTCGGATCGACCAGATGGCCGCCGACCCCCGCCACGTACGGTGGATAGCGCGGCAAGCGGTAACCGGGCCCGAAGGTGTCGTCATCGGTCATGCCGGCTTTCACGGACCGCCCGATGAGGCGGGCATGGTCGAGATCGGCTACGCGGTCGCTCCTGACTTCCGTCGCCAGGGGTACGGCCGAGCCATCCTGATCGAGTTGCTGTGCCGGGCCGCGGCCGAACCGGCGGTCAAGACCGTACGGGCGACGATCAGTCCCGACAATGTGGCGTCCCTGGCCACGATCGCCGGCTTCGGCTTCGTCAAGGTCGGAGAAGACTGGGACGAAGAGGACGGTCTCGGACTCATCTTTGAAGTTCCTGCCAACCGCAGCTGCTAGATGCAAACCATCCTCGTTCCGAGCCCTGCCCTCATTCTGTTGCTTTCAGCGGTGAAGCTGGCTCGGCATACAGCTCCTAACACGGGAAAGGCCCCGTGATCACTGATGGCGCATTCCAGAGGCCGTCGCAACACAGTGATCACTTACTGGTGACGGCCAGCATAGCGAGTTGATCACCGCTGCGCGTCCTTCCAGGCCGGCCGGTCCGGCCCGGGAAGGACGCCCGCCACGCCCGCCACTCGACTTCCCGGCCAGGGAGCCACAGAGGAGCGATGCTGAACCCGATCACCTTGAGAGAGATCGAACTCACCCTTCTAACGCTGAAAGTGCCAGAACAGCATCGACGGCGTCCCGACGGTGGCCGCGTGTGCCGCCTCGGGCGCGAGGTCGCACAGGGCCCACGGCCACACATCCCACGGCTCCAGGACCTCAGTTCGCTCGCCAGGTTCCCCTGGCGAGTGCAGAGGCTCCTCGCAACGCCGTACCTGGAGTCCGGCCGCCAGCGCGGCTCGCAGGTAGTCGCCGACCAGGTGGCGGTAGGTGGCCACCCTCCCCGGCCGGCCGTCGGGCAGCCGCACGGGCGGGACCACTCCCCGGGCCACGCCCTCGGGATGGATGTCGGCGATCACCAGGTGCCCACCAGGCCGCAACACCCGGGCGAACTCGGTCAGCATCGGGCCCAGCGCGGGCACATGTGTCAACGCCAACGAGCAGACCACCAGGTCAACGGACCCGTCGGGCACCGGCAGCGACGACAGGTCACCCAGCTGGAACTCCGCCTGCGGCACCCGCCGGCGCGCCCACTCCAGCATGTCGGGCGAGCTGTCCACGCCGCGCACCCGATGGCCGCGCCCAGCCAGATAAGCCGCGATCCTGCCGGTGCCGCACGCCGCATCCAGCGCCTCGCCGACCGGTAGCGCGTCGACAATCTCCCGGATGAAGGGCTCGTCGAGGTCGAACGAAGCGTTGGGCCCGTCGTAGGTCTGCGACCAGATCCGGTAACCCTCCACGGTATCCACGGAGGCAACCTCGACAGCGGCGCCGGAAAGGGAGTCATCGTCGAGGAACTTGCGAATCTCGGTCAGGCGCTTCTCGATGAACGCGCGGTCGTGCTCGCCGGTGTAGGCCCGCATCAGAGCGATGCCCTCAAGTCCGAGCACGTACGCCAAAGGATGCTCGTAGATCACCGCGACACGGTAACGGCGGCTGCTGCGGGGAAGCTACCGAATTTCGAGCCGGACGGGGCATGTGAGATGCGCCATGGTCCCGCGACGGTGGCCTCCACCGCTTCGACTGACCCGCTTCACTTGAGCGGGCACCCCTTCAAAGATCGCTTTAAGGGATCAAAGACACCCTCTCAGAGCGATGCGGGCCGCACTGCCTTGTGCAGGTCAGCCGCAGGACACCAAGAGCTCCGCGAGGCGTTCCGCCGGGGTGTTCCAGCCGAGCGTCTTCCGGGGTCTGGCGTTCAACTCAGCGGCGACGGCGTCGAGTTCCTCGCACATGTGCACCGACAGGTCGGTGCCCTTGGGGAAGTACTGGCGCAGCAGGCCGTTCGTGTTCTCGTTGGAGCCGCGTTGCCACGGGCTGGCCGGGTCGCAGAAGTAGACCGGCATGCCTGCGGCGACGGAGAACTCATGGTGGCGTCCCATCTCGCTACCCTGGTCCAGGTGAGGGAGCGCCGGAGATGGGCCGGTAGCGTCGCGATGGTCTCCAGCAGGGCATCGCGCATGCTGACCGCGCTATGGTCGTGCGGCAGGTGAACGAGCATGACGTAGCGAGTGGTGCGTTCGACCAGGGTCCCGATGGCCGATGTCTGGTTCTTGCCGATGATGAGGTCGCCTTCCCAATGTCCGGGAACGGCCCGGTCGTCAACCTCGGCAGGCCGTTCGCTGAGCATGACCATGGGCGCGCTGTAGCGGGGCTGGCGCTGCTGGGCCAGGCGGCGCGGCTTGCGCATCGCGCGGCCCGTCCGCAGCGCCTTGGTCAGCTCGCGGCGCAGCTCGCCGCGGCCCTGGACGTAGAGCGCTTGGTAGATGGTCTCGTGGCACACATGCATCTCCGGCCGGTCAGGGAAGCTCCTGCGCAGGCTCTGGGAGATCTGCTCGGGACTCCAGCGTTTATGCAGGCAGTCCTGAATGTATGCTCGCAGCTCGGGGTTCTGGCCGATCTTGCCCGGTTTGGGCCGCGGCCGTCGTGCGTCCGCGCGGGCCTGTGCCGCGTACGGCCGATAGTCGCCGCTGGTCGGGTGGCCGTTGCGGCGGACTTCTCTGCTGATCGTGGACGGACTCCGTCCAAGCGTGGCGGCGATCGACCGGATCGATCCGCCCTCGCGCACCAGATCAGCGATGGTCAGGCGCTCCTCCTGGGATAAGTACCGAGAACGCGAAGAGGCCTGGGCCACCGACGCACGACGCGCCGGCGGCCGAGGCTTCTTCTTGCGTCCTTCAGGTCGCCCGTTGCGCCACTCCCGCCCGGTTCGCGGGTTGACGCCGACGATGCGACACGCCTCCTTGTTGCTCACGCCCTGCTGCACGAGAGCAAGGTAGTGCTCCCGCTCCTTGGCCAGCTTCTTGCGTCCCTGAGGAGATCGAATCTCCCGGATCTCGAAGTCCATCGCATCCCCTGAGGTGGGGTGTTGCGACGACCACTAGAACGAAAGGATTTTGTTGATCACGGGGCCTTTCCCGTTCGATCTACTTCGCCAACAGCGTCCCGATGGCGGGCGGGGGCGCCACGGCGTGTCGGCGCGGCCGGGGTCACCAGCCTCTGGCCCGCCATTCCCCCAGGTGCGGACGCTCGGCGCGCAGCGTGGTGTCCTTGCCGTGGCCCGGATACACCCAGGTCTCGTCGGGCAGCCGGTCGAAGATCCGCTCGACCACGTCCGTGTAGAGCCGGGTGAAGCGCTCGGGGTCCTTCTGCGTGTTGCCCACGCCGCCGGGGAAGAGCGAGTCGCCGGTGAACAGGTGCTGCTCGGCGCCTCCGCCGTCGTAGAGCAGCGCGATCGAGCCGGGCGTGTGGCCGCGCAGGTGGATGACCTCCAGCGTGACCGTTCCCACGGTGATCCGGTCGCCGTGCTCCACCGTGCGGTCGACCGGGACCGGCAGCGCGGGCGCGTCGAGCGGGTGCGCGAGCACCTGGGCGCCGGTCACCTTGGCCACCTGCTCGAGCGCCTGCCAGTGGTCGCCGTGCTGGTGGGTGGTGACGATCGAGCTGAGCGGCTGGTCGGTGACCAGGGCCAGCAGCCGGTCGGCGTCGGCTGCCGCGTCGATGAGCAGCCCGTCGCCGGTCTCGACGCAGCGCAGCAGGTAGGCGTTGTTGTCGTACGGCCCGACGGCCAGCTTGTTGATCGTCAGCTTGGGCAGCTCACGGACGTCGGCGGGACCGCCGACCTGGACGTCACCGGTGTAGGTCATGGGTAGTCCTCTGGAGGCGTCGCGGGCAGGTCAGCGGGGGCGGTCACGATCAGCCACGGTGGCGGCGCCGGGAGGGCCGCGGGGCCCGGTGTCATCGTCCGCCCCTCGGGCACCAGCCTAACCCCCTCGCCGCCGGACCTTCCCGTCAACCAGGCGAGCATGTCGGCCGGAGCGCCCTCGACCGATGGGCCGTCCTCGCCGACTTTCCACTCCGCTCCGGACAGCCGGAAGCTCCTGATCGGGCTGTTCTCGCGCGGCCAGGTGGCCGCGCAGTCGTGCAGCTCCCGCAGGACGAACGCCTCGGGCCAGTCGGAGGGGCCGTAGCCCGCGCCGAGGTCCACGTGGTGCATGCCCACTTCACGCAGCCGCCGGACCAGGCAGTACCAGGCGGGGTGGTCCGGCGGGCGCATGCCGGCCACCGAGGCCCGCCACGCCTGCTCGGGCAGGTCGCGGACGGCCGCGTCCAGGCGGGCGGCGCTGTCGCGCAGGTCGGCCAGGTGCTCGGCGGCGGGACGGGCCGCCTGGGCCTCGATCTCGGCCTCCCTGGACTCGGCCGTCGGGTACTGAGGAGTCTTGACGCCGGTCTTCGCCCAGGTCAGCAGACGGATGTGGCTGTCGGCGTTCCTGGCCACGTGGGCGAGCACGTGGCCCCTGCTCCAGCCGGGCAGACGGGAGGGGGCGGCGACGTCGTCGTCGGACAGGCCCGCCGTGGTGGCCAGCAGTCGGTCGGTCGCGGCGGCCAGCTCGGCCTGCAGCGCGGGAAGGACTGTCATGTGGCGATATTTCACCATCCTTGGTCGCGGGCCGGCGGCGGGGCATAAAACGGCAGGTCACGAGGTTCACAGCTAAAGGCCTCCTGCCTGGGTGGGAGCAGGCCGTAACCTGGGAGGGACGGATTTTCGGGGGCAGGAACGCGGGCCGCCGAAATTGTCGGAGCCCCCGTCTACCATCCCCCGTGGACCTATCCGCCTTTTTGACATCCGGGATCGCCGTGGCAGACCGCCTGATCGTGCGTGGTGCACGAGAGCACAACCTCAAGGACGTCTCGCTGGACCTACCGCGAGACTCGCTGATCGTCTTCACCGGCCTGTCCGGCTCGGGCAAGTCGAGCCTGGCCTTCGACACGATCTTCGCCGAGGGGCAGCGTCGCTACGTCGAGTCCCTGTCCGCGTACGCCCGTCAGTTCCTCGGCCAGATGGACAAGCCCGACGTCGACTTCATCGAGGGCCTGTCACCCGCGGTGTCGATCGACCAGAAGGCCACCAGCAAGAACCCCCGCTCCACGGTCGGCACGATCACGGAGGTCTACGACTACCTGCGGCTGTTGTGGGCGCGCATCGGCAAGCCGCACTGCCCCGTGTGCGCTCGCCCGATCGCCAGGCAGACCCCGCAGCAGATCGTCGACCGCGTGATGGACCTCGACGAGGGCACCCGGTTCCAGGTCCTGGCCCCCGTCATCAGGGGGCGCAAGGGCGAGTACGCCGAGCTCTTCCGCGAGCTGCAGACCAAGGGCTTCGCCAGGGCCAGGGTCGACGGCACGGTCGTGCGGCTGGAGGAGCCGCCGACGCTGAAGAAGTACGAGAAGCACGACATCGAGGTCATCGTCGACCGCCTGTCGGTCAAGGAGTCGGCGCGGCGCAGGCTCACCGACTCGGTCGAGACCGCGCTGCAGCTGTCCGGCGGCACCATCACGCTGGAGTTCGTCGACCTGCCGGAAGACGACCCAGGCCGCGAGCGGTTCTACTCCGAGCACCTCTACTGCCCCTACGACGACCTGTCGTTCGAGGAGTTGGAGCCGCGCTCGTTCTCGTTCAACTCGCCGTTCGGCGCCTGCCCCGAGTGCACCGGCCTCGGCACCAAGATGGAGGTCGACCCCGACCTCGTCGTCCCCGACCCCGAGCGGGCTCTCGGCGAGGGCGCGCTGCACCCCTGGTCGGGCGGGCACACGAGCGAGTACTTCGTCAGGCTGATCGAGGCGCTGGGCCACGCCATGGGCTTCACCCTCGACACGCCGTGGGAGAAGCTGGCCAGGAAGGCGCAGAAGGCGCTGCTGTACGGCCACGACGAGCAGGTCCACGTCCGCTACAGCAACCGCTACGGCCGCCAGCGCTCCTACTACACCACCTACGAGGGCGTCATCGCGTGGGTGCAGCGCAGGCACGCCGAAGCCGAGAGTGACTCGACCCGCGAGCGGTTCGAGGGCTACATGCGCGAGATCCCCTGCCCCGCCTGCAAGGGGGCCAGGCTCAAGCCGGTCACGCTGGCCGTCACGGTCGCCGACAAGTCGATCGCCGACGTGGCCGCCATGTCGATCGGCGAGTGCGCGAAGTTCCTGGCCGCGCTCAAGCTGTCCGACCGCGACATGCAGATCGCCGAGCGGGTGGTCAAGGAGATCAACGCCCGCATGGGCTTCCTGCTCGACGTCGGCCTCGACTACCTGACCATGGACCGAGCCGCCGCGACCCTGGCGGGTGGCGAGGCGCAGCGCATCAGGCTGGCCACCCAGATCGGGTCCGGCCTGGTCGGCGTGCTGTACGTGCTCGACGAGCCGTCGATCGGCCTGCACCAGCGCGACAACATGCGGCTGCTCGACACGCTGATCAGGCTGCGTGACATGGGCAACACGCTGATCGTGGTCGAGCACGACGAGGACACCATCGCCGCCGCCGACTGGGTGGTCGACATCGGCCCCGGCGCGGGCGAGCACGGCGGTCAGGTCGTCGTCTCCGGCACCGTCCAGGAACTGCTGGCCAGTGAGGAGTCGATGACCGGGCAGTACCTGTCCGGGCGCCGGAGCATCCCGATCCCCGCCAAGCGCCGCAAGCGCGACAGGAAGCGGCAGATCACCGTGAAGGGCGCGCGCGAGCACAACCTCAAGGGCGTCGACATCGACTTCCCGCTCGGCGTGTTCACCGCCGTCACCGGCGTGTCGGGGTCCGGCAAATCCACGCTGGTCAACGACATCCTCTACAACGCGCTGGCCAAGGAGCTCAACGGCGCGCGCACGGTGCCGGGGCGCCACTCCCGCATCAACGGGATCGACCTGGTCGACAAGGTGGTCCACGTCGACCAGTCGCCGATCGGCCGCACCCCGCGGTCCAACCCGGCCACCTACACAGGCGTGTTCGACCACATCCGCAAGCTGTTCGCGGCCACCACCGAGGCGAAGGTCCGCGGCTACCAGCCCGGGCGGTTCAGCTTCAACGTCAAGGGCGGGCGCTGCGAGGCGTGCGCGGGCGACGGCACGATCAAGATCGAGATGAACTTCCTGCCGGACGTGTACGTCCCGTGCGAGGTCTGCCACGGCGCCCGCTACAACCGCGAGACGCTGGAGGTCCACTACAAGGGCCGGACGATCTCCGAGGTCCTCGACATGCCGATCGAGGAGGCGCTGGGCTTCTTCGACGCGATCCCCGCGATCAAGCGGCACCTGCAGACCCTGCACGACGTCGGCCTCGGGTACGTGCGGCTCGGGCAGCCCGCCACCACGCTCTCCGGCGGCGAGGCGCAGCGCGTCAAGCTCGCCTCCGAACTGCAGCGCCGGCAGACCGGCCGGACGATCTACGTCCTCGACGAGCCGACCACCGGCCTGCACTTCGAGGACATCCGCAGGCTGCTCGGCGTGCTCGGCAGGCTGGTCGACGGCGGCAACACGGTGATCGTCATCGAGCACAACCTCGACGTCATCAAGACCTCCGACTGGGTCATCGACATGGGGCCCGAGGGCGGCTCCCGGGGCGGCACCCTGGTCGCCGCCGGAACCCCCGAGGACGTGGCCCTGGTCGACGACAGCCACACCGGGCGGTTCCTGCGCAAGATCCTGGAGCTCTGACACACCGGCGCCCTGATCCCCGTCCGGGAATCAAGGCGTCACCGATCAGACTCCGCTCGTCAGGCGGGCTGGTCCTGTGGGCCGGGTGTGGCACGGGCGAGGTGGGCGCGGCGGCGCTTGGCGGCGTCTCCGCGCTCCAGCCACCACTCGGCGAACAGCAGCGGCAGCACCCAGCCGAGCCACGCCGAGAGGCTGGCGACGGTCGCGGCGAACAGCGCCTCGTCCCCGTGGAAGGTCGTCTCCACCTCCGGGGCGAGGGTGATGACCCACACCGTGCTCCAGATCCGGTTCGAGACGATCGACATGGTGAGGGCGAAGCTGCGCACCATCCAGCGGCGGTGGTCCACGAAGCGGCGCTGCCTGGCCATCCGCCACCCGGCGAACGTGCAGCCCAGCCAGAGCAGCGCGAGCACCACGTGGCTGGCCCGCGCGACGTGGCCGAACGGCGTGGCCAGGCCCACCGTCAGGCCGAGCAGCCCGCCGGGCAGGCAGCCGCCGAACACGTACACCCGGCCGACCAGCCGGTGCACCCTGGGGTGGCGCCGGCGGAACCACGGCCAGATCTGCAGGCAGCAGGTGAGCATCGCCACCGTCCCGAAGAGCACGTGCAAGGAGAGCACCACGTAGTGCGGCGGGAAGAAGTCCGGCGCGGGCACCCGCGACAGGGCGGGGTCGAACGACACGTACGGCGGGAGCGAGAACGCGACGAACACCACCGCCACCACGGCCGGCGGCGCCACCCAGGGACGCCGCCACCAGCGCCGGCGAGACCGTGCGTGCGAGGACGATTGCGGGCGTTGCGCGGTATCAGTCATGCGCGCAGCCTGGCCGCCGTCGCTGACCGCTCACCTACCACCCGCTGACGGGACCGACGGGTGCCGCCAATAAGGTGAAGGAACGGTAACGGCCTGGCCAGCACAAGGTCAGGGACGACGGGGAAGGGTCGGGGAAAGTGACGGTAACGGAGCGGGGCTTCGCCATGCCCGGAATCGGCCGGCGCGAGGCACTGGGGGCGGCCGGGGTCGCGGCGTGCGGCCTGGCGCTCGCCGGCTGCGGCGCGTCGGGTGAGGGGCAGGCGGCAGCGGTCCCCGGCATCAAGGGGCAGGTCATCGCCAAGACGGCCGACGTGCCGGTGGGCGGCGGCGTGGTCGTGCAGAAGTGGAAGATCGTGGTCACCCAGCCCTCGGAAGGCGTCTACAAGGCGTACAGCGCGGTCTGCACCCACCGTGGCTGCGCGGTCGGCTCGCCCAAGGAGGGCGTCATGACCTGCCCGTGCCACGGCAGCGAGTTCTCCGCCGCCGATGGCAAGGCCGTGAAGGGCCCGGCGTCCGCGCCGCTGACGGCCTACCAGGTGAAGGTCGAGGGCGACGGCATCGTCGTGGTGTGAACCGGTAATGATGCGTGGTCCCGGGTTTTGGCCTAAGGAACGCTGAACCGGTGCGGCGGCGCCGGCCGTACCTGTAGTGAGAGCAGAGACCTGGGAGGACGCAACCATGACAGAAGCGACGCGCCGGGCGGTGGTGCTCGGAGCCGGAGGCACCGGGCTGGCGGCTGTGCTCACCGCGTGCTCGGGCTACGGCACGGCGACGACTCAGGCGAGCCAGGAGCCCGCAGCAGACGAGCCGTCGTCCGCGGCGCCGAAGAAGAAGGCGAAGGAGGCCAAGGCGCTCGCCGAGACCGCCGACATCCCCAAGGGCGGCGGGAAGGTCTTCGAGAGCGAGAAGGTGGTCGTCACCCAGCCCACAGACGGTGAGTTCAAGGCGTTCACCGCGATCTGCACCCATCAGGGGTGCACGGTCGCAAGCGTCTCGAACGGGACGATCAACTGCCCCTGCCACGGCAGCAAGTTCAAGATCGCGGACGGCTCCGTGGCCAACGGACCCGCCTCCGAGCCGCTCGCGGAGAAGAAGATCAAGGTCGCCGACGGCAAGATCTCCCTGGCTTAGCGGTCTTTCATCAATTTTTCACCTGCGTGCGCTTGGGTAGTCCCATGGGAGATGACCTTCAGAGCCGCAGGGCGGTGATCGCGGGCGTGGGCGTGGGTGGCCTGACGCTGGCGCTGACCGCCTGTGGCGGCAGCAGCGACAGCTCGGCCAGCGCCCAGCCCCCGGCCAACGAGTCCGGCGCGCCGGCGGGTGGCGGGCTGGGCAAGACCTCCGACATCCCCGTCGGCGGCGGAACCGTGTTCAAGGACCAGAAGGTCGTGGTGACGCAGCCCAAGTCGGGCGAGTTCAAGGCGTTCACCGCGATCTGCACGCACCAGGGGTGCACGGTCGCAAACGTCTCGAACGGGACGATCGACTGCCCGTGCCACGGCAGCAAGTTCAACATCGCCGACGGCTCGGTGGCCAACGGGCCCGCGAAGCAGCCGCTCGCAGAGAAGCAGATCAAGGTGGAGGGCGACCAGATCACGCTCGCCTGACCCGTGGCCCCGCCGTCCGGGCCGGTCGCGTCGCAGGCGGCCGCCGTGTGGACCGGCCGCGGTGCGGCTGGGACGGGCGGCGGCCGGCCTGTCCGTGGGGTTGGGTGGTCGGCTCTGTTGGGTTCTGGGTGGTCGGCGGGTTTCGTGAGGTCGGTCGGTGGGACGGTTGCTCCGCGGGGTTGGGTGGTCGGCGGGTCAGCTTGTCGGTGCGGCCTACTAGGCTTTGGGCGTGGCGAGATCAGCGGGCAGTCCCTTGAGCTTCCGGCCCAGACCGGGGTCGATTCCCGAGTCCCCGGGGGTCTACCGGTTCCGCGACTCGCACGGTCGCGTGATCTACGTCGGCAAAGCCAAGAGCCTGCGCCAGCGGCTCAACTCCTACTTCGCTGACTTCTCCGCCCTGCACCCGCGCACCCAGTCGATGCTGACCACGGCCGCCGACGTCGACTGGACGGTTGTCGGCACCGAGGTCGAGGCGCTTCAGCTGGAGTACTCCTGGATCAAGGAGTACGACCCGCGCTTCAACGTCAAGTACCGCGACGACAAGTCCTACCCGTACCTCGCCGTCACCATGGGCGAGGACTTCCCGCGCGTCCAGGTCATGCGCGGCGCCAAGCGGAAGGGCACGCGCTACTTCGGGCCCTACTCCCACGCGTGGGCCATCCGCGAGACCGTCGACCTGCTGCTGCGGGTCTTCCCCGTCCGCACGTGCAGCGCGGGCGTGTTCAAGCGGGCAGGGCAGATCGGCCGTCCGTGCCTGCTCGGCTACATCGACAAATGCTCGGCCCCGTGTGTCGGCCGGGTCACCCCCGAAGAGCACCGCGCGCTCGCTGAGGATTTCTGCGACTTCATGGCGGGCAACACCAGCCGCTTCATCAAGCGGCTGGAAAAGGAGATGCGCGAGGCCGCAGGCGAGCAGGAGTACGAGCGCGCCGCCAGGCTCCGCGACGACATCCAGGCGCTCCAGCGGGCGCTGGAGAAGCAGGCCGTGGTGCTCGGCGAAGGCACCGACGCCGACGTGATCGCGCTGGCCGAGGACCCGCTCGAGGCCGCCGTCCAGGTCTTCTACGTGCGCGGCGGGCGGATCCGCGGCCAGCGCGGGTGGGTGGTCGACAAGGTCGAGGAGACCACGCCGGGGGAGCTTGTCGAGCAGTTCCTCCTGCAGATGTACGGCGAGGCGGGGCCCGAGTCGATGCCCCGCGAGGTGCTCGTGCCCGCCCTGCCGCCCGACGCCGAGGCCGTCGCCGAGCTGCTGTCCGAGCAGCGCCAGGCCCGGGTCGAGGTGCGGGTGCCGCAGCGCGGCGACAAGAGGTCGCTGATGGAGACCGTCGAGCGCAACGCCAAGGAGTCGCTCGCACAGCACAAGATCCGCCGTGCCAGCGACCTGACCACCCGCAGCAAGGCGCTGCAGGAGATCGCCGACGCCCTCGACCTCGACCAGGCGCCGCTGCGCATCGAGTGCTACGACGTCTCCCACCTGCAGGGCGAGAACGTGGTGGCCTCGATGGTGGTCTTCGAGGACGGCCTGGCCCGCAAGAGCGAGTACCGCCGCTTCGCTGTCAAGACCAAGGAAGGCGACGTCGCCTCGATCCACGAGGTCATCACCCGGCGCTTCCGGCGCTACCTGGAGGAACGCTCGGCCACCGGCGAACTGGCCCCCGACGACGACTCCCACGGGCCCATCGACCCCGAGACAGGCAAGCCACGCAAGTTCGCGTACCCACCCAACCTGGTCGTGGTCGACGGCGCCGGCCCTCAGGCGGCGGCCGCCCAGCGGGCGCTCGACGAACTCGGCATCGACGACGTCTCGGTGTGCGGGCTGGCCAAGCGGCTGGAAGAGGTGTGGCTGCCGGGCGATGACCAGCCGGTCATCATGCCTCGTTCAAGTGAGGGGCTCTACCTGCTGCAACGGGTGAGGGATGAGGCGCACAGGTTCGCCATCACCTACCATCGTTCGAAGAGGTCCAAGACCGTGAAGGAGAGCGCGCTCGACAGCGTGCCCGGCCTCGGCCCGGCGCGCAGGCAGGCGCTGCTCAAGCACTTCGGCTCTGTCAAGAAGCTGCGAGAGGCCACGGCCGCCGAGATCTGTGAGGTCCAGGGCATCGGTCCGTCGATCGCCGAGGTGATCGTGTCCACGCTGAAGGGGGAGTCACCGTGAAGGTCCCGCAAGGGAGCGCCGGTGTCGGAGCCGTGGAACGCAGGGGGCGGAGCGTCTTGAGTGATGAGGGAGGGCGCCAGATCTCAGCGACCGAGGCGCCGAACGGAGTGAGGCAATGAGCACGGAGCCGGCGTTCGTCATCGTCACCGGCATGTCGGGGGCCGGGCGCAGCACCGCGGCCAAGGCGCTCGAGGACCTGGGCTGGTTCGTCATCGACAACCTGCCGCCCGGGCTGCTGTTCGCCATGGCCGAGGAGGCGGGCAGGGTCAAGCTGGCCGCCGACAAGGTGGCCGCCGTCGTCGACGTGCGGAGCCTGGCCTTCACCACCGACCTGAACGCCGCCATCGAGGAGCTGGAAGGGCGCGGCGTGCGGGTGCGCGTGGTGTTCCTCGAGGCCAGCGACGAGGAGCTGGTGCGGCGCTTCGAGAACGTCCGCCGTCCGCACCCGCTGCAGGGTGAGGGCAGGCTGGTCGACGGCATCACCCGCGAGCGCGGCATCCTGCGCGAGGTGCGGGCCAACGCCGACCTGGTCATCGACACCTCCTCGCACAACGTGCACGAGCTCCGCAACAAGATCGTCGCCTACTTCGGCGGTGAGGACCGGCCGGGGCTGCGGCTGAACGTGGTGTCGTTCGGCTTCAAGTACGGCCTCCCGGTCGACGCCGACCTGGTGGTCGACTGCCGTTTCCTGCCGAACCCGCACTGGGTGCCCGAACTGCGGCCGATGAACGGGCTGGAAGCGCCCGTCCGCGAGTACGTCCTGGGCCAGCCGGGCGCCAAGGAGTTCCTCGACGCGTACGAGGAGGTCCTGCAGGTGGTGGCCGCCGGGTACGCGCGCGAGGGCAAGAGCTACGCGACGCTGGCCGTGGGGTGCACGGGCGGCAAGCACCGCAGCGTCGCCATGGCCGAGCAGGTCGCCGCCAGGCTGCGTGATCGCGGTATGGAGGTCCAGGTGGGTCACCGGGATGTGGGCCGGGAGTGACCGATGAGCACGAAGACCCAGGCGAAGCGTGTCCGGTAAAGGCCTCCGGCGGGGTGGTGGCCGCCGAGGCGGCCCGGGCGGCCCGGTGGGCGCGCGGGCCGCGCGTGGTGGCGCTCGGCGGCGGGCACGGGCTGTATGCGTCGCTGTCGGCTCTGCGCTCGGTCACTGACGCGCTGACCGCCGTCGTGACCGTGGCCGACGACGGGGGGTCCAGCGGACGGTTGCGACGCGAGCTGGGCGTCCTGCCTCCCGGCGACCTGCGGATGGCGCTGGCCGCGCTGTGCGGCGACGACGAGTGGGGCAGCACCTGGAGCGAGGTCGTCCAGCATCGGTTCAGGAGCGAAGGCGAGCTGCACGGGCACGCCGTCGGCAACCTGCTGATCGTGGCGTTGTGGGAGCTGCTCGGCGACCCGGTGGCGGGCCTCGACTGGGTGGGGCGGCTGCTCGGGGCGCAGGGGCGGGTGCTGCCGATGGCGTCCGTGCCGCTCGACATCGTGGCCGAGGTGGAGCTCGACGGCGTCACCTCGACCGTGCGCGGGCAGGTGGCGTGCGCGCTGACGCCCGGGCGGGTGCAGGCCATCTCACTGGTGCCGGAAGACCCGCCCGCGCGGCCCGAGGCCGTCAAGGCCGTGCTCGACGCCGACTGGCTGGTGTTCGGGCCGGGGTCGTGGTTCACCAGCGTGTTGCCGCATCTGAAGGTGCCCGAGCTGGCCAGGGCGCTGCACGCGTCCCGTGCCAGGCGGCTCGTCACGCTGAACCTCGCGCCGCAACCCGGCGAGACGGACGACTTCTCCCCGCAGCAGCACCTGGAGGTGCTCAGGCAACACGCCCCCGATTTTTCGGTGGATGTCATCCTTGCCGACACCGGCGTGGTGGACGACCGCGACGCGCTGGAGAAGGCCGCCACGGCGATCGGCGGGCGGCTGGTCATGGCGGACGTGGCCGCCCGTGACGGGTCCCCCAGGCATGACCCACGACGTCTTGCCTCCGTCCTGGACGAGATTTTCCTCCAGAAGCGTTGATCCTGGTCGGCGCGGCGCAAAGGTGCGAGAGACTGCTGAGAGCCGGTCTGAATGGGGGAGGACTAACGCTTATGGCGATGACGGGTGTGGTGAAGGACGAGCTGAGCCGACTGCCCGTGCTCAAGCCCTGCTGCCGCAAGGCGGAGGTGTCCACGCTGCTGCGGTTCGCGAGCGGCCTGCACCTCGTGGGCGGGCGCATCGTGATCGAGGCCGAGCTCGACACCAACGCCACCGCACGACGGTTGATCAAGGACATCGGCGAGGTGTTCGGCCACAAGGCGGAGGTCCTCGTCTTGGCGCCGGCCGGGCTGCGTAAGGGGTCGCGGTACGTCGTGCGCGTCTACCGCGACGGCGAGGCGCTCGCCCGCCAGACGGGTCTGATCGACAACCACGGGCGGCCCGTGCGCGGCCTGCCCCGTCAGGTGGTGGCGGGGGCCGCCTGCGACGCCGAAGCCGCCTGGCGCGGCGCGTTCCTCGCCCACGGGTCGCTGACCGAGCCGGGGCGGTCGATGTCGCTGGAGGTGACCTGCCCGGGGCCGGAAGCGGCGCTGGCGCTGGTCGGCTCCGCGCGGCGGCTCAAGATCCACGCGAAGGCCCGCGAGGTGCGCGGCGTCGACCGGGTCGTGGTCCGCGACGGCGACGCGATCAGCGCCCTGCTCACCCGGCTGGGCGCGCACGACAGCGTCCTGGCCTGGGAGGAGCGGCGGATGCGCCGCGAGGTGCGGGCCACCGCGAACCGGCTGGCCAACTTCGACGACGCCAACCTGCGCAGGTCCGCGCGGGCCGCCGTCGCGGCCGGGGCGCGGGTGCAGCGGGCGCTGGAGATCCTCGGGGATGAGGCGCCCGACCATCTGGTGATCGCCGGGCGGCTGCGCGTGGAGCACAAGCAGGCGTCTCTGGAAGAACTGGGGCAGATCGCCGACCCGCCGCTGACCAAGGACGCCATCGCCGGACGCATCCGGCGGTTGCTCGCCATGGCCGACAAGCGGGCCACCGACCTGGGCATCCCCAACACCGAGGCCAACCTCACCGTGGACATGCTCGCCCCCTGACCGGCCTCCGTGTCGGTGTGCGCGCCGTTCTGGCGGCACGCGCGGGATGCCTGGCCTGGCCGCCTGCCTGGCTGGGGTGTCCGGCGCGGCCGTCTGCTCGGCTGGGATGCCTGGCTGGGCCGTCTGCCGGGTTGATGCGTACGTTCCTGTACGGCAGGCGGGCTGGGCGCGCACTCGCCGACGTGGGCGGGTGTCTGTCATGGCCGGTCGTGAAGGCTCACGGGGTGCTCGCCGTGACGTATCGCGTCCTTGGCCGCGTTCCGTGGATGCGGTCGGCCGCCGTCCGGTCGCGCCGGGGCCCGCCGTCGCGCTGCTCGCCGACCCGGCGCCTCGGACACCGACCCGGCGCCTCGGACACCGACCCGGTGGCCGGGACGCCGCGAACGGTGTGTCGGCGGTGTCGCTGGTTACTGCTGGGGGGTTCTCGGGGTGAAGAGGTCGGTGGGCGGGCGGTTGGGAGTCGGCGCGTTGAGGGGCTCGAAGGGGGCCCGGTACTCCGGCTCGGCGGGTTCCTCGTCCGGAGTCGGCTCCTCGAGCTTGGTACGGCGGCGCAGCCGCAGGACGCGCAGCAACGTGAGGAGGAAGGCTGGGCAGGCGGCGAGTGCGAGCATCAGCCAGAAACGCCACGAGGTCTTCAGAACGCTCCAGAAGACCGAGGCCTCGGACGTGACGACACGGCGGAACTCGTCCGCCGTGGCCATCGGGCCGCCCGTGTCCAGGGCCGAGGCGACGAAGGTGCCGAGGAAGCCCAGGAGCAGCGACGCGCAGGCGTACAGGGCCGCCACGAAGGGAAGGACAAGACTTCTGGGGCGCACCGCCCACAGCGCGAAGCCGACGACGAGGCCCAGCACGAGGCTGATCAGGCCGCCGAGCGGCACGGCGTCGCCGAACTGGCGGACCTCCAGCGGCAGGTGCGCACTGAAGTAGATCGCCGCGCCGAATCCCGCCGCGCCCAGTAGCGCCGCGAAGAAGCCGATGATCAGGCCTGCGAGCAGGCCGGATCGCTGTTGTGACATCTCAGCCCCCAGAGAATGTCGGGATTTACTCCGATGAGTCGGGCACTTTACTCGAACCGCACAAATTATGCCTTCGGAATGGGGATACGCTGGGCGGGGGCTGGCGTGGTCTAAACCAATTTAGGTCCGATAGTGTTCGGGGTGAGGTTTCAGCCCGCCATCACGTACGAGGAGATCGGTAACCGTGAGCATCCGCGTAGGCGTCAACGGCTTCGGCCGCATCGGTCGCAACTTCTGGCGCGCGGTCGCCGCCAGCGGCAAGGACATCGAGATCGTGGCGGTCAACGACCTGACCGACAACGCGACGCTCGCGCACCTGCTGAAGTACGACAGCATCCTCGGCCGCCTGCCGTACGAGGTGAAGGCCTCCACCGACGAGATCACCGTCGACGGCAAGGCGATCAAGGTCTTCGAGGAGCGCGACCCGGGCAAGCTGCCCTGGGGCGACCTCGGTGTCGACGTGGTGCTCGAGTCGACGGGCCTGTTCACCGACGCCGCCAAGGCCAAGGTGCACGCCGAGAACGGCGCCAAGAAGGTCATCATCTCCGCCCCGGCGAAGAACGAGGACGTCACGATCGTGATGGGCGTCAACCACGACGCCTACGACCCGGCCAGCCACACGATCATCTCCAACGCGTCCTGCACCACCAACTGCCTGGCCCCGATGGCGAAGGTCCTGCATGACACCTTCACCATCGAGAAGGGCCTGATGACCACCATCCACGCCTACACCCAGGACCAGAACCTGCAGGACGGCCCGCACAAGGACCTGCGCCGCGCCCGCGCCGCCGCGCTCAACGTGGTGCCCACCTCCACCGGCGCCGCCAAGGCCATCGGCCTGGTCCTGCCCCAGCTCAAGGGCAAGCTCGACGGGTTCGCGATGCGCGTGCCGATCCCCACCGGCTCGGCCACCGACCTCACGATCGACGTCAGCCGCGACGTCACGGTCGAGGAGGTCAACGCCGCGGTCAAGGCGGCCGCCGAGGGCCCGCTCAAGGGCATCCTGACCTACACCGAGGACGAGATCGTCTCCTCCGACATCGTCACCGACCCGGCCTCCTGCATCTTCGACGCCGGCCTGACCAAGGTCATCGGCAACCAGGTGAAGGTCGTCGGCTGGTACGACAACGAGTGGGGTTACTCCAACCGCCTCGCCGACCTGATCCAGCTGGTGGGCGCTGACCTCTGATGCGCACGATCGACGATCTCGACGTGAAGGGCCGGCGCGTGCTCGTGCGCGCCGACCTCAACGTCCCACTCGACGGTGAGACGATCACCGACGACGGGCGCATCAGGGCGTCCGTGCCCACGATCAAGGCCCTGGCCGGCCGGGGCGCGAAGGTCATCGTCTGCGCGCACCTGGGGCGTCCGAAGGGCGCGGTGAACCCCAAGTACTCGCTCCGGCCGGTGGCCAGGAGGCTGGGTGAGCTGCTCGAGGCCGACGTGGCCTTCGCCGAGGACGTCGTCGGGCAGAGCGCCCAGAGCACGGCGGAGTCGCTCCAGGAGGGCCAGGTCGCCCTGCTGGAGAACCTGCGGTTCGAGCCGGGGGAGGAGTCCAAGGACGACGCCGCCCGCCGCGCGTTCGCCGAGAAGCTGGCCGGGCTCGCCGAGCTGTATGTGGGCGACGGCTTCGGCGCCGTGCACCGCAAGCACGCCAGCGTCTACGACGTCCCCGAGCTGCTGCCGCACGCGGCGGGCGGGCTGGTCGTGGCCGAGGTCGAGGTGCTGCGGAAGCTGACGGAGGGAGCCGAGCGGCCCTACGCGGTCGTGCTCGGCGGCGCCAAGGTCTCCGACAAGCTGGGCGTCATCGCCAACCTGCTGACCAAGGTCGACCGGCTGCTGATCGGCGGCGGCATGGCCTACACCTTCCTGAAGGCCCAGGGCCACGAGGTGGGCAACTCGCTGCTCCAGGAGGACCAGCTCGACCAGGTGCGCGGCTTCCTCAACGAGGCCGCCAAGCGCGGCGTCGAGCTCGTCCTGCCCGTCGACGTGCTGGCGGCCACCCACTTCGCCGCCGACGCGCCGTACGAGGTGGTCGAGGCCACGGCCATCCCGGCCGACCGCGAGGGGCTCGACCTCGGCCCGCGCAGCCGCGAGCTGTTCGCCACCAAGCTGGCCGACGCCCACACGGTCTTCTGGAACGGGCCCATGGGCGTGTTCGAGTTCGAGGCGTTCTCCGGTGGTACCCGGGCGGTGGCGGAGGCGCTGATCGCCTCCGACGCCTTCACCGTGGTCGGCGGCGGCGACTCGGCGGCGGCCGTACGGCAGCTCGGCCTGCCTGAAGACGGGTTCTCGCACATTTCCACCGGTGGCGGGGCGAGCCTCGAGTATCTCGAGGGCAAGTCCCTGCCCGGACTCGCCGCCCTGGAGGGGTGACTGTGAGGAAGCCGCTCATCGCCGGCAACTGGAAGATGAACCTCAACCACCTTGAGGCGATCGCGCTGGTCCAGAAGCTGGCCTTCGCGCTCAACGACAAGGACTTCGACAAGGTGGAGGTCGCGGTCCTGCCGCCGTACACCGACCTGCGCAGCGTGCAGACGCTGGTCGACGGCGACAAGCTGCGCATCGAGTACGGTGCCCAGGACCTCTCCCAGCACGACGCCGGGGCCTACACCGGCGACATCTCCGGCATCCTGCTGGCCAAGCTGGGCTGCACGTTCGTGGTGATCGGGCACTCGGAGCGGCGGCAGTACCACCACGAGGACGACGACCTGGTCAACGCCAAGGTGCAGGCCGCCTACCGGCACTCGATCACGCCGATCCTGTGCGTGGGCGAGGGGCTGGAGGTGCGGCAGGCGGGCGAGCATGTGGCTCACACCGTGGCGCAACTCGAGGCGGCGTTGCGCAAGGTGCCGTCCGACCAGGCACAATCGATAGTGGTGGCCTACGAACCGGTGTGGGCGATCGGCACCGGCGAGGTGGCCACCCCCGAGGACGCCCAGGAGGTGTGCAGCGCGTTGCGTGAGCGACTCGCGGTGCTGTACGACTCCGAAGTGGCCTCGGCGATCCGTATCCTTTACGGTGGCTCGGTCAAGTCAGGCAACATCGCCGGGATCATGGCTCAGCCCGATGTCGACGGCGCGCTCGTGGGCGGTGCCAGCATCGACGCCGGGGACTTCGTCAAGATCTGCCGGTTTTCCGAGATGTCTGGCTAACTGAGCGGTTCAGGGGGTGCGATTTGACAACAGGCCGTACCCTCAAGAGGCAAGTTTGAATCGTCACGCGTAACAGAGCACTGAAGGAACAGGCATACCGTGGAAATCGGCATCTCCATCGCCCTCATCCTGGCGAGCGCGCTCATGATCCTGCTCGTCCTGCTCCACAAGGGCAAGGGTGGCGGCCTGTCTGACATGTTCGGCGGCGGTTTCTCGTCGAACTTCGGTGGTTCCTCCGTGGTGGAACGCAACCTCGACCGCCTGACCATCATCACCGGTGCGGTGTGGTTCGTCTGCATCATCGCTCTGGGCCTGCTCCTGAGGCCCTGAGCACAAGTCGACGCGTGACAGTGATTCTCCCCCCGTGTCTCGCGGGGCGATCGAGCGAGGAGTTCATCCGTGGGTAGTGGCAACGCGATCCGTGGCAGCCGAGTCGGCGCCGGCCCGATGGGGGAGGCCGAGCGTGGCGAGGCGGCTCCGAGAGTGCGGGTCT
The DNA here is from genome assembly GCF_040300065.1 of Nonomuraea sp. NPDC000554. Classification (NCBI taxonomy): domain Bacteria; kingdom Bacillati; phylum Actinomycetota; class Actinomycetes; order Streptosporangiales; family Streptosporangiaceae; genus Nonomuraea; species Nonomuraea sp. NPDC000554. The sequence continues at coordinate 44,335 of NZ_JBEPDC010000021.1, forward strand.
CGTTCTGGTGCGCCAACATGCATGAGACGCGCCCCAGTTTCGCCAGCGACGCGGCGGTCCCCGAGATGTGGGACTGCCCACGCTGCGGCCTCCCGGCAGGCCAGGACGAGCAGGCTCCGCCTGCGCCGCCCAGGAACGAGCCGTACAAGACGCACCTGGCGTATGTGAAGGAGCGCAGGAGCGACAAGGACGGCAAGGCCATCCTCGAGGAAGCACTGGAGCGCCTGCGTAACAACAAGTCCCCCTGGTGATCCGATCCTGAACGGCGGCTCCCCGCACCTGGTGCGGGGAGCCGCCGTTTTCGCATGCCGGGTGCGGGTTGCGCGGCTTCGGAACGCGCATCCGACGCCGTCGGGCCGCCGGGAGGACTGGCGTGACCTCCCGAACGGAGGAGGTCGCTCAGCCTCGCCGTACCCAGGGTGAACGCTGGGTGCGGCGCCTGGCGTGATCTCTCGAGTCGAGGAGGTCGCTCAGCCTCGCCGCGCCCAGGGTGAACGCTGGGCGCGCCGGGTCAACGCTGGTGGACGGGCTCGCCGTCGACGAACGTCAGGCGGACCTGGGTGGTCCAGATGTCCTGCTCGGGGAGCTCGAACGGGTCGCGGTCCAGGACGACCAGGTCCGCCGGGCGGCCCCGCTCGATCAGCCCGGCGGGCGACCGGTTGATCCAGGCCGAGCCCGCTGTGTACGCGGTGAGCGCGGTCGCCAGGTCGATGCGCTGGCGAGGCAGGAACGGGGTCTGCGCGGTGGGATACCCGGCGTGCACCGAACTGCCCGGCTCGGTGCGGTTGACCGCCACGTGCATGCCCTGCAGCGGGTCGGCGTTCGACACCGGCCAGTCGCTGCCGGCGCAGAACCGGGTGCCGTGGGCGAGCAGGTCGGCGAACGGGTACTGCCATGACGACCTGGGGTCGCCGAGGAACGGCAGGGTCAGCTCGTCCATCTGGGCGTGGTGGGTGGCCCACAGCGGTTGCAGGTTGGCGGTGACGCCGAGCTCGGCGAAGCGGGGGACGTCCGACGGCTCGATGATCTGCAGGTGGGCGATGTGGTGGCGGTTGGCGGGGTCGGTGCCCTCGAAGCTGTCGAGAGCCTCGCGCACGGCCCGCTCGCCGATCGCGTGGAAGTGCACCTGGAAGCCGAACCGGTCCAGTTCGGCCACGTACTCCTTGAGCTTGCCGGGGTCGACGTACGACAGGCCGGTGCCGCCGCACAGGCAGTACGGCTCCAACGTGGCGGCGGTGAAGTTCTCCGTGATGCCGTCCTGCATGATCTTGATGGAGGTGGCGCGGAAGCGGTCGAGGCCCTCGGCGGCGGCCCGCCTGGCCACCAGTCCCTCGATCTGGTCGAGGCCGCGCGTCCTGTCCCACCACAGGGCGCCGATGACGCGCGCCCTGAGCCTGCCCGAGCCCGCCGCCGACAGGTACGTGGGCAGCTGGTCCTGCGAGCCCGCGTAGGAGCCGACGATGGCGTCCTGCCAGCCGGTGATGCCGAGGGAGAACAGGTACTGCTCGGCCTCGGCCAGAGCGGCGTCGAGGTCCTGGGAGGTCGGGCGGGGGGTGAGCAGGCCGACGAGGTCCATCGCGCCCTCGTGCAGGACGCCGCTGGGCGTGCCGTCGGCGTCGCGCTCGATCCGGCCGTCGGACGGGTCGGGCGTGTCGGCGGTGATCCCGGCCCGTTCGAGGGCCCTGGTGTTGACCCAGGCGGCGTGGTGGTCGCGCTGGATCAGGTAGGCGGGACGGTCGAGGAAGTCGAGCTGCGACCGGTGCGGCAGACCGCCGGGGAAGGCGGACATGTCCCAGCCTCCACCGTCAATCCATGATTTTTCCGGATTCTTCGCGGCGTAGTCGGAGATTTCCGTTAGGTAGGCGTCCAGGCCGAAGACCTCGGACAGGTCGCACTTGGCCCGCTCGAGGCCCGCCTGCACCGGGTGGATGTGCGCGTCGGTGAACCCCGGCGCCAGCAGGCCGCCGTCCAGGTCGACCGTGTCGTGGGCCGGGGCCAGCCGTGCCAGCTCGCCCTCGCCGCCCACCGCGGCGATCACGCCGTCCTGGACGAGCACCGCCTCGGCGAACTCGCCCGTGGCGGTGAAGACGCGTCCGCCTCTGAAAAGAATGTTCATGTCACTCCTGGATCGCGGGATCAAAGGCCGGTGATGAGGTCGGCGAAGCGGACGGGCCGGAGCGGCACCGCGCCGCCGGCAGACCCGGACAACAAGGGAACAACCCCATTCATGGCCCCATATCCTGCTATATCCGTATATGTTGCCGCATCTCGCGACGAAATACGCGATGAAACACCGCGGTAGCGGAGGCGTAACAGCCGCCCGGCATCCTCCTGAGTATGGGATTCTTGCGCATCCGCACCGCCGTGGACGAACGGCCGGGACGCCTGGCCTCCCTCGCGTCGGCCTTGGCCGCCAGGGGCGGCAACATCCTCGGGCTGAGCGTCCAGTCCGACACCGGAGGGACGGTCGACGAGTTCGTCGCCGACATCCCCGCGACCCCCGAGAGCGTGCGCGCGGCCCTGGAAGCGGCCGGTGGCCACCAGGTCACGGTCGTGCCCGCCACCGCGCACGAGCTGACCGACGAGCCCACCCGGGCCCTGCTGCTGGCCGTCCGGGTCCGCGGCATGCCCTGGACGCTTCCGACGCTCCTGGCCGAGCTGCTCCACGCCGACGACGCGCGATGGATCTACGGTGAGGCGGGGAGCGATCGTTCCGACCGGACCCGGCTCGTCGTGCCGGTCACGTCCAGGCGGGCGATCCGGCTGCGCCGGGCGGGGCTGCCGTTCACGCTGACCGAGGCGGCCAGGGCGGCCTCGTTCGTCCGGCTCGCGGAGCAGGGCGGCGAGCGCCCGGCCTGGCACTGGGCCACTCCGGGCGTGCACCTCAAATCGGCCGTAATGGGCCTATGACGGCAAAAGAAACGGCTGGGCCATTACCCCGTAGCAGGGGCGTAACAGGTAGCCGCCATCCTGAAGCCATATCGGAGGGGAGCAAACATGGCATTTCTGCGGATCCGCACCACCGTCGACGAGCGACCCGGTCGGCTCGCCTCACTCACGGCCGTACTCGCCGAATGGGGCGGCAACATCCTCGGCCTGTCCGTCCAGCCTGACACCGACGGCACGGTCGACGAGTTCGTCGCCGAGGTGCCCGTGTCCGCCGAAGCCATCGCCGCGGCGATCGAGGCCGCCGGCGGCCGCCGCGTCCACGTGGTCCCCGCCGCCGCGCACGAACTCGCCGACGAGACGACCCGTGCGCTCCTGCTCGCCTGCCGTCTGGCCGAGCAGCCCTGGCGGCTGCCCGAGATCCTCGGGGAGTTGCTGCGCGCGGACACCACGGGTTGGCAATACGGTGATCAGGTGAGTGATCTTCCCGACCCGCACCTGCTCGTCGTGCCCGTCGCGCCCAAGCGGGCGATCCGGCTGCGCCGGGCGGGGCTGCCGTTCACGCTGACCGAGGCGGCCAGGGCGGCCTCGTTCGTCCGGCTCGCGCAGCCGGCGGCCGAGCCCGCCACGGTCGATCGTGCGCTGCGCCTGGACGACGGCGTCGAGGTCGAGGTGCGGCCGCTCACCGCGGGGTTCCGTGAGGCGGTGCGCGACCTGCACGACCGCTGCAGCCCCGAGTCGCGCCGGTTCCGCTACTTCACGTCCATGCCGGCACTGCCCGAGCGGGTCTTCGACCGGCTGCTCGACAAGGGGCGCGGGCAGTCGATCGTCGCCTGCCACGACGGGCAGGTCGTCGGCCTGGCCAACCTGATGTACTGCCCCGACCCGGGCGCGGCCGAGATGGCCTTCCTCATCGAGGACTCGTGGCAGGGGCGGGGCCTGGGCGGGCAGCTCGCCCGCATGCTCGTCACCGCGGCGCGTGACACCGGGTTCGCCGAGGTGCGGGCGACCCTGCTCAGCGACAACACGCGGATGCGCCGGCTGCTGATCAGCCTCGGCGCGACGCTGGGCTACACCGACGACCCCGGTGTGATCGAGGCGCGCATGCCCATCGGCAGGATGATCCCCGTCCCGCAGTCCTGACGGGACATCTTCGCCGCCGAGCTCGGACGGCCACGGGGGCGGGCTCGGCGGCGAGGCCGACCAACCCCGGCCGACCGCTCAGGTCCGATCAACGCCGGGCCGACCAACCCCGGCGGGCCACGCCGGCTGACCGCTCGTGACCGTACGGAGCCCTACACTCGGCGGGTGTCCAGAAGACAGGAGATCGCCGACGTGGCGATCAGGTTGCTCGCCGCGGAGGGCATGCGCGGCCTGACCCACCGCGCCGTCGACCGGGCGGCCGGCCTGCCCGAGGGCTCGACGTCGTACTACTTCCGCACCCGCCAGGCGCTGCTGCAGGCGACGGCGGAGCGCCTCGCCGAGCACGGCGCGGCCGAGATAGCCGCGCTCCAGGAGCAGGCGGAGTCGTCCGGGGGCGGTCAGGACGAGCTGGTCGACGCCGTGGCCTGGCTCGTCGGCGAGTGGCTCACCACCGGCCGTGACCGTCAGCTCGCCAGGTTCGAGCTGTCACTGGAGTCGACCCGGCGGCCGGAGCTGCGCCGGGTGCTCCTGGCCAACCGCGCCCGCCAGTGCACCATGATCGCCCGGCTGCTGGACGCCTCCGGCGTGCCCGACGCGGACCGGTGGGCCGGTGATCTCGTCGCCTACGGGGACGGGCTGGTCTTCGATCGCCTCGTCACCAGGGGCGACACCAGCGACCTGCGCACCAAGATCCGCGCGCTGCTGGCCACCGTCGGCGAGCACTGACCGATCATCACGCCCCCTCCGAAAGGGCCGACCCATGGCGCGGATACTCTACTGACGTAGAGCCTCTATAGGTGTAGAGGAATTCAAGGAGCGATCATGGTCGTCAGGTTCCCCACAGAGCGTCCGTCCCCGTTCGACCCGCCCGAGGAGCTGGGGCGCTGGCGGGAGGAAGCGCCCCTCAGTCCGCTGGCCTATCCGGGCGGCCATCAGGGCTGGCTGGTCACCGGTTACGCGGCGGCGCGCGCGGTGCTGGCCGACCCGCGCTTCAGCAGCCGGCTCGAGAAGCTGCGCTGGCCGATCGAGTGGGAGGGCTTCGAACCCGGCGAGCTCGCCGAGCCTCCGGGCTTCTTCATGCAGCTCGACCCGCCGGATCACACCCGTTTCCGCCGCCGGCTCGCCGCACAGTTCACCGTCCGCAGGCTGAAGGGGCTGGAGCCGGAGATCGAGCGGATCGCCAAGGACGTCCTCGACGCCATGGAACGCGGCGGGGCGCCCGCGGACCTGGTGCGGGAGTTCGCCCTGCCGGTCCCCTCCCTCGTGATCTGCGAGCTGCTGGGCGTGCCGTACGCGGACCGCGAACGGTTCCAGCACGACTCGGCGACGGCTCTGCGCATCGGGTCGACCAAGGAGGAGGTCGGCGCGGCGATGATGTCGCTGTTCGGATACCTGTGCGAGCTGGTCGGCAAGAAGCAGGAGCAGCCGGCGAACGACCTGCTCAGCGGCCTCGTGGCCGAAGGCGGGCTGACCCAGGAGGAGATCGCCGGAGCGGGCCTGCTGCTCCTGGTCGCCGGGCACGAGACCACGGCGAGCATGCTCGGCCTGGGGGCCTACGTGCTCATGGAGAACCCGGACCAGCTCGCCGCGCTGCGCGAGGACCCGTCCCTGATGGAGGGCGCCGTCGAGGAGCTCCTGCGCTACCTGTCCGTCGCCCACCTCGGACCGCTCAGGGCCGCGCTGGAGGACGTCGAGATCGCCGGGCAGACCATCAGGAAAGGCGAGGTGGTGACGCTCTCGATCCCGGCCGCCAACCGCGACCCCGGACGGTTCCAGGACCCGGAGCGACTCGACGTCACCAAGCCCACGCAGATCGGGCACCTGGCCTTCGGTCACGGCATCCACCAGTGCCTGGGCCATCAGCTCGCCAGGATCGAGATGCGCATCGCGTTCCGGGCGCTGTTCGAGCGCTTCCCCGGCCTGCGGCCGGCCGTCTCGCCGGAGGAGGTGCCGATGCGAACCGACATGACCATCTACGGCGTGCACAGTCTCCCCGTCACCTGGTAGACGGGCGGGCCCGGCGCGGCGAAACGGGGTGTCAGCCCGGGGCTGTCCCGGGCTCGTCCTCGGGGTCGCCGGCCGGTCTGCTGATCCCGAGGTGACGCTCGATGCGTTCGAGGCTCTCCTCGATCCGCGTGAGCCGCTCGGTGAGCGCGGTGGGCTCGCCGAAGTGGAACGCCTCGCCCGGTCTGAGCCGGGCGCGGCCGAGCTGCTCGAGCACGCGCCGGCGCAGCTCGGCCAGGTCCACGCCCGCGTGCACGAGCGCCTGCGCGGCGAGCCCCTGGCCCTCCTTGATCAGCCCGAGCAGGATGTGCTCGGTGCCGATGTGGTGGTGGTGCAACTGGAGGGCCTCGCGCAGCGAGAGCTCCAGCACCTTCTTGGCGCGCGGCGTGAACGGGATGCGCTGGGCGGAGTGCCGGCCCTCGCCCTGGCCCACCTCGCGCTCGACGAACGCGCGCAGCGCGTCCAGGTCGAGGCCGAACCCGTCGAGCGCCTGCGCGGTGACGCCGTCGTCCTCCTGCATCAGTCCGAGCAGGATGTGCTCGGTGCCGATGTGGTCGTGGTTCATCGTCCGCGCCTCTTCCTGGGCGAGGACGATGACCCTGCGCGCGCTGTCGGTGAAGCGCTCGAACACCTCCGGCCTCCGTTCGAGTGGGCTGCTTCCACTATGCGCTAGAAACCGCCCGATGTGGGGTATCTGACCAGCGTGGATCTTGACGAGGCGGCGGGCCGCCTCTACGCGCTCCCACCGTCCGAGTTCACCGCCGCCCGCGCCGCCGAGGCCCGCGCCGCCAAGGACGGCGGCGACGCGGCGCTGGCGCGCGAGATCGCCGGCCTGCGCAAGCCGACCGTGTCGGCGTGGGCCGTCAACCGGGCCGCCCGCGACCACCCGGACGAGTTGCGCGAGCTCCTCGACCTGGGGGAGCGGCTGCGCGCGGCCTGGCAGCGGCAGGACCCCGACGCGCTGGCCGAGCTGACGCGACGGCGCGGCGCGGTCTCCGCCAAGGTCTCGCGGCTGATCAGGGAGAGCGCCCGGCTGTCGCCCGCCGCCGCCACCGAGGTCGACCAGACGCTCGACGCCGCCATCGTGGACGCCGACGCCGCCGAGCGGGTACGCCGAGGGCTCCTGGACAGGTCGCTCAACTACACCGGCTTCGCCCCCGCCCCCATCCCGCGCGGCAGACCCGCGAGGAAGAAGCCCTCCGCCGGGGACCAGGCCGCCGAGGCCGGGCGGCGAGAGGAGGCCAGGAGACAGGAGGAGGCCAGGAGAGCCAAGGAGAGGCGGGCGGCGGAGGCGGCCCACCAGGAGTGGCGGCAGGCCCTGCAGGAGGCCGTCCAGGAGCACGACAGGCGCGCGGAGAGGGTCGCTGAGCTGGAGCGGAAGCTGTCGGAGGCGCGCAAGAAGCTGGAGGAGAGCCGGCAGCGTCTGGACGTGACCCGGCGGGAGGAGCGGCACGCGCGGCAGCGCCTGGAGGGCTAGGTTATGGTGTACGAAACGGTTCCGTACACTTGTTAGGAGCGCCGATGACCACCTGGACCCCCGCCGACATGCCCGACCTCACCGGAAAGACGGCGATCGTCACCGGCGCCAACAGCGGCATCGGCCTGCCCACGGCGCTCGAACTGGCCAGGCACGGCGCGCGGGTCGTGGTGGCCGCCCGCTCCGCCGAGAAGGGCGAGGCCGCCGTCGCCCGGCTCCGGCAGGCCGTGCCGGGAGCCGAGATCTCCTTCGGCCGGCTCGACCTGGCCGACCTCGCCTCCGTCAGGACGTTCGCCGCGGGCGTCGACCGGGTCGACCTGCTGATCAACAACGCGGGCATCGGGATGATCGGGCGCGCAGAGACCAAGGACGGCTTCGAGCTGCAGTTCGGCACCAACCACCTGGGCCACTTCGCGCTCACCGGGCTGCTGCTCCCGCTGCTCGTCGCCGTCCCCGGCGCCCGCGTGGTGACCGTGTCCAGCGACGCGCACACCATCGGCAAGCTCGACTTCGACAACCTCGGGCTGGAGCGCGGCTATGGCCGGATGACCGCCTACGGCCGGTCCAAGCTGGCCAACCTGCTGTTCACGCTCGAACTGCACCGGCGCGCCCAGCGGGCGGGCCTCGACCTGCTCAGCGTCGCCACCCACCCCGGCGCCACCGCCACCGGCTTCGTCAAGCTCGGCCCTTTGCAGTGGCTGCTGGGCGTGTTCCTGCAGAAGGCCGAGGCGGGCGCGCTGCCGTCCCTGTACGCCGCCACCTCGCCCGCCATCCGCGGCGGCGAGTTCGTCGGGCCCAAGGCCAAGCTGCTCACCCCGTCGGAGACGGCCCGCTCCGCCGAGGTGGCCGCCCGGCTCTGGGACGTGTCCACCGAGCTGACCGGCGTACGATTCGAGGAGATCTCCCACCACTGAAGGACGTGCACGTGGCTCCACTCGACCCCTCCAGGGAGAAGGCCATCCTCGACGCCACCCTGGAACTGCTGTCGGAGGTGGGCTATGACCGGATGTCGGTCGACCAGGTCGCCAGGCGCGCCAAGGCCAGCAAGGCCACCATCTACCGGCGCTGGGCGGGCAAGCCCGAGCTGGTGGTCGACGTCATCTGCAACCGCTTCGACCTGGACACCCCCGCGGTCGAGGACACCGGGTCGCTCAGGGGCGACCTGTCGTCGCTGTTCCGGGGGCTGTGCGAGGTGGTGGAGCGCAAGCACACGGTCATCATGGGGCTGTCGTCCGCGCTGGTCTCGCACCAGGAGCTGGCGCGGACGCTGCGCGCGCACCTGCCCACCCGCGACCTGCACGACGTGGAGGCGCTGCTGGAGCGGGCGGCGGCAAGGGGCGAGCTGGCCGGGAAGGTGGCCCCGGCCCGCCTCTTCGCCCTGCTGGAGGCGCTGGTCTGGCATCGCATGATCTTCATCGGGCCGCTCTTCGACGAGCCGTTCGTGACGGAGTCGGTCGACGAGGTCCTGCTACCGCTGGTCCGGGTCTGGGCCGGCTGACCTCTCCGCGTGGGCCAGGTGGGCGCAGACGGGGAAGGCGCCGCCGTAGCGTCCCGCAAGCCTGAGGTAGTGGCTCCTGATGCGGGCGGACGTCTCCGGCGGCTGTTCCGCGATGATCGCGAAGCGCGGGCCGCCCGCCTCGATGACGTCGCTCCACCATGCGGACGGGTCCACCTCGTGGCGCCACCTGAGGGTGTCCACGGTCACGCCGGAGAAGCCGGCGTCCGCGAGGAGGGCGGCGAACAGGGGCGGGGTGTCGTGGGCGGTGAAGGGACGCACGGGCGGGACGTTCCGGACCCCGGCCTCCGTGATGGCCTCGACGAAGACGTTCGTGGCCGCCATCTCGTCCGATTTCCACCAGCTCAGGGCGAGCGTGCCGCCCGGGCGTAGGACTCGGTGGAACTCTGACAGGGCTGCCGCGGTGTCAGCCAGGTGATTGATAACGAAATTTCCGGCTATCGCATCAAATTCCGCGTCCGCGAACGGGAGGTGGGGGAGCGTCGCCCGCCGCACCGTGGCACGCGGGTGGCGGCGGGACGCCAGCTCCAGCATGGCCGGGTCGGAGTCCACGGCGGTGACCTCGGCGCCCATGGCGAGGGCCGCGGCGGTCACCACGCCGGTGCCGCATCCGGCGTCCAGGACGCGCCGGGCGCGGTTGCCGCGGGCCGTGGCGAGCAGCGCGTCCACGGTGTGGGAGCTGAGCCGGGCGAAGCCGCGCTCGTACGCTTCGGCGTCCGTCATGGTGATCAGCTTATCGACGAGGCTAATCTTACATTTTTGTGTGAAATTTCGGCTCAAACTCTGTTTGTATGGGAAATGTCGGGCTTATGGTCGTCGGCATGACCGCTGAAACCCCCTTCGACGCGTCCCTCGACGCCTTCATCGACGCGCTGCCCAAGGTCGAGCTGCACGTCCACCTGATCGGGTCCGCCTCCGTGCCCACCGTCCTGGAACTGTCGCGCCGCCACCCCGGCAGCGCCGTCCCCGCCGTGGAGGAGGAGCTTCGCGCGTTCTACACCTTCCGCGACTTCCCGCACTTCGCCGAGGTCTACAAGGCGGTCAACGCCCTGGTGCGCGACCCCGAGGACGTCGCCACCCTCGTCCTCGGGCTGGCCCGCGACCTCGCGAGCCAGGGCGCCCGATACGTGGAGCTGCAGGTCACGCCGTACGCGCACCACATCGTCGGGATGCCGATGCGCGAGGTCACGCAGGCGCTCGACCTGGCCGCGAGCCGATCGCTCGCCGACCACGGCGTCGAGATGGCCTACATCTTCGACATCCCGGGCGAGTGCGGCGAGGAGGCCGCCAAGGTCACGCTCGACCACGCTCTGCAGGAACCTCCCGCCGCTTTGGTAGGTTTCGGGATCGGCGGCATCGAGCAGGACCGCGCCCAGTACCGTGACGCCTACCGCGACGCGTTCACGGCGGCGCGTGCCGCGGGCCTGCACAGCGTCCCGCACGGCGGGGAGATGAGCGGGCCGGAGACCATCTGGGAGGTCATCGACGGCTACGGCGCCGAGCGCATCGGCCACGGCATCAACTGCCTCGCCGACGAGCGGCTCGTGGCGCACCTGCGCGAGACCCAGCTGCCGCTGGACGTCTGCCCCACCTCCAACGTCTGCACCGGCCAGGTGGGGCGCATCGAGGACCACCCGCTGCCCAGGCTGCTGGAGGAGGGGCTGTTCGTCACGCTCAACAGCGACGACCCGCCCATGTTCGCCACCACCCTGGCCGGTGAGTACCGCGCCGCGGCCCGGGCGCTGGGGCTGGGCAGGCAGGAACTGGCGGGGCTGGCCCGCAACGGGGTCCAGGCGTCCTACCTGCCGGAGGAGCGCAAGAAGGCCCTCCTCGCCGAGATCGACACGCTCGCGACCGCCTGACGAAGGCGTCGCGGGGTCAGGGGGAGGCGATGCGGCCCAGGCCGGGCGGGATCTTGCCGGCCGCCGCCCGGTCGAGCAGGAACAGCGTGCGGAGCCTGCCATGGGCGCCGGCCGCGGGGACCTGCACATGGCCCGACTCCGACAGGGCCAGGCGGACGGCGCCCGACTTCTCCTCACCCGCCGCGACCACCCACACCTCGCGCGAGGCCTGGATGGCCGGCAGGGTGAGGGAGATGCGCGTGGGTGGCGGCTTCGGCGAGCCGTGCACCGCCACCACCGGCCGCGTGTCGTACAGGGCGGGCATGCCGGGGAACAGCGACGCCACGTGGGCGTCGGGGCCCATGCCGAGCAGCGTCACGTCGAAGCTGGGCACCGGGCCGTGGTCTTCGGGCCTGGCCGCCTTCTGGAGTTCGGCCGCGTACGCCTCGGCCGACTCCTCGGCCGACAGCCCGGAGTCGGGGCCGAGCATGACGTGCACCCGCTCGGGGTCGACGTCCACGTGGTCGAGCAGCGCCTGACGGGCACCGGTCTCGTTGCGTTCCGGGTCGCCGGTCGGGAGGTAACGTTCGTCGCCCCACCAGATGTCGAGGTGGCGCCAGTCGACGGCGTCGCGGGCCGGGGTCGCGGCGATGGCCGCCAGCGTGGCGATGCCGACCGTGCCTCCCGTCAGCACCAGCGACGCCGAGCCCTTGGCCGCCTGCACGTCGACGAGCCGGGTGATGATCCGCGCCGCCACGGCCTTGGCCAGGATGTCGGCGTCGCGGTGGACGACTACGTTGGGAACACTCACGCGCCTAGTCTTTCATGATTGGTTCGCGCCCAGCCCCAGGCGCCCCGGCCCGGCGGGGGCGCCTGGGGCTGGGCGCCGTTGGGCGAGCATCAGCGGCGCCCCGCGTGGTGGGGCGCCGCTTTAGCGTGATATTTCAGCGCTTGATGTCAGGGCTTGATGTCAGGGCTTGTAGGTACGAGCCAGCCGCTTGAGCGCCGCCTCGTAGATCTCGTCGGAGTCCAGCCGCCGCAGCTCCTCCGCCAGCAACTCGGACGTCTGCCGCCGGGCCAGCGCGACGTTCCTGTCGGGCTGCCCCGGTCGCGACAGCTTCGCCAGCCTGGAGTCGCTCCTGGACACCACCAGGTCGCCGTCGGAGGTCGCCAGCCGCACCGACGTCAGCCCAGGCCCGTTGGAGTCGGCGACCTTGATCTGCGCGCCGAGCCGCTCGGACAGCCACGCCGCCAGCAGCGGAGCGCTCGGGTGGGCCGTCGCCGCCTCCACGATCCCCCTGCGGACCTTCCCGACAGGCTGGTCGAACGCCGCCGCGAGCAGGCTGCGCCACGGCGTCAGCCGCGCCCACGCCAGGTCGGTGTCGCCGGGCGCGTACCCCTTCGCCCTGGCCGCCAGCGCGGCGATGCCGCCGCCGTCGCTGTCCTTGGCGTCGGTGATGCGGCGCAGGCACAGCTTCCCGATCGGGTCCTTGGACGGCACAGCCGGAGCCGTCCCCGGCCACCAGGCGACGACCGGCGTGTCGGGCAGCAGCAGCGGGCTGACCACGGAGTCGGCGTGGTCGGTGAGCTCGCCGTACAGCCGCAGCACCACCACCTCGCCCGGCGTGTTCTCCCCGATGCGCAGCTCGGCGTCGAGCCGGTTCGCCTCGTCGGGCTCACGCTTGATCACGACCAGGATGCGCGACGGGTGCTCGCGGGCCGCCTCGGTGGCGGCGCGCAGGGAGTCGTACTGGTCGCGCTCGTCGCAGACCACGACCAGCGTCAGCACCATGCCGATCGCGGGGGCGCCCATCTGGTGGCGCAGCAGCGTGAGCTGTGCCGAGATCTTGCCGGCGGTCGTGTCCGTCAGCATGAACGTGGTCATCAGAGTCTCCTCCAGACCCGGCCGTCGCGGGCCATCATCGCGTCAGCCGACTCGGGGCCCCACGACCCCGAGGGGTAGGACTCGGGCTGGCCCTGGGTGGCCCAGAACTCCTCGATCGGGTCGAGGATCTTCCACGACAGCTCGACCTCGCGCTGGTGCGGGAAGAGCGGCGGGTCGCCGATCATCACGTCCAGCAGCAGCCGCTCGTACGCCTCGGGGGACGACTCCAGGAACGACTCGCCGTAGGCGAAGTCCATGGAGACGTCGCGCACCTCCATGGCCGTGCCCGGCACCTTGGAGCCGAACCGCACGGTGATGCCCTCGTCGGGCTGCACCCTGATCACCAGCGCGTTCTGGCCGAGGATCTCGGTGTCGTCCTTGGAGAACGGCAGGTGCGGCGCCCGCTGGAACACCACCGCGACCTCGGTCACCCGGCGGCCCAGCCGCTTGCCGGTGCGCAGGTAGAACGGCACGCCCGCCCAGCGCCGGTTGGCGATCTCCACCTTGATGGCGGCGTAGGTCTCGGTGATGGAGGCGGCGGGGATGCCCTCCTCCTGCAGGTAGCCGACGACCTTCTCGCCGCCCTGCCAGCCCTCGGCGTACTGGCCGCGGGCGGTGTTGAGCGCGAGGTCCGACGGCAGCCGGACGGCCTTGAGCACCTTCTCCTTCTCCCGCCGCAGCGAGGACGCCTCGAAGGAGGTGGGGTCCTCCATCGCGACCAGCGCGAGCAACTGGAGCAGGTGGTTCTGGATGACGTCGCGGGCCGCGCCGATGCCGTCGTAGTAGCCCGCGCGCCCGCCGATGCCGATGTCCTCGGCCATGGTGATCTGCACGTGGTCGACGAAGCTGCGGTTCCAGATCGGCTCGTAGAGGTTGTTGGCGAACCTCAGCGCCAGGATGTTCTGGACGGTCTCCTTGCCGAGGTAGTGGTCGATCCGGAAGATCGAGCTCTCGGGGAAGGCCGAGGTGGTGATCTCGTTCAGCTCGTGCGCCGACTTCAGGTCGTGCCCGAACGGCTTCTCGATGACCACCCGCCGCCACGCCCCGGGAGGCGCGTCGGACAGGCCGGTGCGCTTGAGCTGCTCCACCACCACGGGGAAGAACTTCGGCGGCACCGACAGGTAGAACGCATAGTTGCCGCCCGTGCCACGGGTCTGGTCAATCTCCCTCAACGCCATCGCCAGCGCGTCGAACGCCCCGTCGTCGGAGAACTCGCCGGGAACGAAGTGGATGCCCTCGCGGATCTGCTTCCAGACCTCCTCGCGGAACGGGGTCCGGGCGTGCGCCTTGACGGCGTCGTGCGTCAACTGGGCGAAGTCCTGGTCCTTCCAGTCGCGCCTGGCGAAGCCGACCAGCGAGAAGCCGGGCGGCAGCAGCCCCCGGTTGCCGAGGTCGTAGATCGCCGGTAGCAGCTTGCGCTTGGCAAGGTCCCCCGTCACGCCGAACAACACCAGCACACACGGTCCGGCCACCCTGGGCAGCCGCTTGTCGCGCGGATCGCGCAACGGGTTGGAGTCCACCACCGCCATCGTCGTGGATGTGCCCGCGACGGCGGCGGCCACCTGGACGGCCTCCTCCGCGGGCGCTGCCGGGTCTGTCATGTCAAACCTCCTGTGCGGCTGCGAGCAGGCGCGCGACTCCGGCCGCGCGGTCGGTCAGGTGCAGGCGTACGGCTGGACGTTCCCGGTTCAGGAGCGCCCCGAGGTCTCCGAGCGCCTGGGCGAGCTGGAGCCTGCCCAGGGTGTACGGCCTGCCGGGCACCGGGACGTCGTCGGTGACGGCACCGGTGATCTGCAGGAACACCCCGTTCTGCGGGCCGCCCTTGTGGTACTGCCCGGTGGAGTGCAGGAAGCGCGGCCCCCACCCGAAGGTCACGGGCCGTTCGGTGCGCATGGCGAGCAGAGCCCGCAGGGTGGCGGCGTCGGCGGCCAGCCACGCGTCGGTCATCTGCTCGAAGTCGGCTCCTTCGGGCACCGGCGCGTCGAAGGCGGCCAGCCGGTCGAGGAAGGCCGTGACGGCCAGATAGCCGTCGTCGGGGATCGAGTCGAGCAGCTCGGTCAGCACCCCGGACAGGTCGCGCGCCCGGGTGCTGCCGTGGACCTCGACGGGCCCGTCGACCAGCACCGGCTCACCGACGGGCAGCTCGGGCAGGTCCAGCAGCGCGGCCGTGTTCAGCTTCGACTCGGCCACGTTCGGCTGGTCGAACGGGTCGACCTCCAGGGCCAGCCCCGCGACGGCCGTGGCGTACTCCCAGACGAGGAACTGCGCCCCCAGCGGCCCGTCGACGCGGACGTCGCCGTCGTGCGCCCCGTCGGAGTCGATCGCGACCACCAGTTCGTCGGCGGCCCCTCTCGGCTCGGCGGCGACGACCGGCAGGATGCCCTTGCCGTCCTTGCCGGTGGACTCGGCGACGAGCTGCTCGATCCAGTCGGGCAGCCCGTTGAGGGAGGAGAGCTGGTCGTCCAGGATCAGCTTGTCGCGGCCGCCGAGCGCGGCCGCGCCGAGGGCCGCCCCCAGCAGCAGGCCGGGGTTGCCGGCCTCCTTCGACAGCAGCGGCAGCACCTCGTCGGCGTCGTCGAGCAGCCGCTCGACGTCCACGCCCGCCAGCGCGCTCGGCACCAGGCCGAACGCCGACAGCGCCGCGTAGCGCCCGCCCACGTCGGCCGGGGCGGGCACGAGCCGGTAGCCGCGCTCGACCGCCTCCTGCTCCAGCGGCGAGCCGGGGTCGGTGACGACCACGATCCGGTCGGCGGGGTCGATCTCCGCCTCCTCGAACAGCTGGCGGTAGACGCGCAGGTGGCTGTCGGTCTCCACGGTCGAGCCGCTCTTGCTCGCCACGACCAGGACCGTGGCGTCGAGGTTGTCGGCCAGCGCCCTGCGCACCTCGGCCGGGTCGGTCGTGTCGAGCACGGTCAGCGGCACGTCGGCGGTCGCGCAGATCACCTCGGCCGCCAGCGAGGAGCCGCCCATTCCGGCGAGCACCACGTTGGTCAGCCCCTCCGCGCGGGCCCATCCGGCCAGCCTGCCCAGCTCGGGAAGCAGCTCGCGCGAGGTACTCGGCAGGGTCAGCCACCCCAGCCTGGCGGCCGCGCCGGCCCCACCCTCCGGTGAGGCGCCCGCGCCCCACAGGGTGGGGTCGCCACCCGCGAGCCGCGCGGGCACGCCGGCCTCGACGAGCCGCCCCGCGAGGGAGGAAGCGGCCGCGGCCACCTCCTCCTCGCGGTAGATCACGTCCATCAGCGAACCAGGTTCTTGGTGACGCTCTCGAGCAGCTCGTTCCAGGACGCCTCGAACTTCTGCACGCCCTCGTCCTCCAGGACCCGCACCACGTCGTCGTAGTCGACCCCGGCCTCCTTCAGCGCGGCCATGGTGTTCCAGGCCTGCTCGTAGAAGGGGCGGACGGTGTCGCCGGTGACGGTGGCGTGGTCGGCCACCGCGTCGAGCGTCTTCTCCGGCATCGTGTTGACGGTGCCGGGCGCGACGAGCTCGTCGACGTACATGGTGTCGGAGTACTCGGGGTTCTTGACGCCGGTCGAGGCCCACAGCGGACGCTGCGGACGGGCGCCCGCGGCGCGCAGCCGCTGCCACCGCTCGGAGCTCATGACCTCCTCGTACGCGGCGTAGGCCAGGCGCGCGTTGGCCACGCCCGCCTTGCCCTTGAGCTCCGGCTTGCCCAGCTTGTCGAGCCTCTTGTCGATCTCGGTGTCGACGCGGCTGACGAAGAACGAGGCCACCGACTCGATCGTGGCCAGGTTGAGGCCCTTGGCCTGCGCGGCCTCCAGGCCGGCCAGCCAGGCGTCCATGACGGCGCGGTAGCGCTCCAGCGAGAAGATCAGCGTGACGTTGACGCTGATGCCCTCGCTGATCGCCTGGGTGATCGCGGGCAGGCCCTCCAGGGTCGCCGGGATCTTGATGAACAGGTTCGGCCTGTCCACCAGCCACCACAGGGCGCGGGCCTCGGCGATGGTCTTCTCGCTGTCGCGCGCCAGGCGCGGGTCGACCTCCAGCGACACCCGGCCGTCGACGCCGGACGTGCCGTCGTAGACCGGGCGCAGCACGTCGGCCGCCCAGCGGATGTCGTAGGCGGTGATGGCGCGTACCGCCTCGCCCACGTCGACGCCGCGGACGGCCAGGTCGTGCAGTTGGGCGTCGTAGGCGTCGCCCTTGCTCAGCGCGCCGGCGAAGATGGTCGGGTTGGAGGTGACCCCCACCACGTTCTTCTCGCGGATCAGCTGCTCCAGGTTGCCGCTGCGCAGCCGCTCGCGGCTGATGTCGTCCAGCCAGATGGACACGCCCTGGCCGGACAGCTTGTTCAGAATCTCGCTGCTCATCTCAGTTTCCCGTCGTCTCGCCCTTGTCATGCCCCAGCTTGGCCAGGCTGGACTTGGCCGCCGCCGCGACGCGCTCGGCCGTCAGCCCGAACTGCTCGTACAACGTGCGGTACGGCGCCGAGGCGCCGAAGTGCTCCAGGCCGACGACCTCGCCGCACTCACCGACGAACTCGTGCCAGCCGAGCGCGATGCCCGCCTCGACCGCGACCCGGGCCGTGACCGACGGCGGCAGAACGGTGTGCCTGTAAGCGATGTCCTGCCCGTGGAACCACTCGACACACGGCATCGACACCACGCGCGTCGCAATGCCCTGCGCCTCCAGCAGCTCCCGGCCGTTGACGGCGATTTCCAGCTCGCTGCCGGTCGCGATGATGATCACCCGCGGCTGGCCGTCGGAGGCCTCGCGCAGGATGTAGCCGCCACGGGCCACGCCCTCGGCGCTCGTGCCCTCGAAGACCGGCAGGTTCTGCCTGGTCAGGGCGAGCGCGGCGGGCCTGTCGGTGTGCTCCAGGACGGCCTTCCACGCGTAGGCGGTCTCGTTGGCGTCGCCGGGGCGCACCACGTCCAGGCCGGGGATGGCGCGCAGCGCCCACAGGTGCTCGATCGGCTGGTGGGTCGGGCCGTCCTCGCCCAGGCCGATGGAGTCGTGGGTCCACACGTAGGTGACCGGCAGCTTCATCAGGGCCGCCAGCCGCACCGACGGCCGCATGTAGTCGGAGAAGACCAGGAACGTGCCGCCGTACGGGCGGGTGCCGCCGTGCAGCGCGATGCCGTTCAGGATGGCGCCCATGGCGTGCTCGCGGATGCCGAAGTGGAGGGTCCGGCCGTAGCGGTTACCGGGGAACTCCTTGGTCTGGTACTCCTCGGGGATGAAGGACGGCTCGCCCTTCATCGTGGTGTTGTTCGACTCGGCCAGGTCGGCGGAGCCGCCCCACAGCTCGGGCAGCACCCTGGCGAGCGAGCTGAGCACCTCGCCGGACGCCTTGCGGGTGGCCATCGAGCCGCCCGTCTCGAACTGCGGCAGCGCGGTGGACCAGTCGGCGGGCAGGCGGCGGCGGGAGATGCGGTCGTACTCGGCGGCGCGCTCGGGGTTCGCCTGGCGCCACTCCAGGTAGCCGCGCTCCCACTTGGCGTGCTCCTCGTGGCCGCGCCGCGCGACCTGGCGGGCGTGCTCCAGCACGTCGGCCGGCACGTCGAAGGTGGCGCCGTGGTCCATGCCCATGACGCGCTTGGTGGCGGCCACCTCGTCCTCGCCCAGCGCGGAACCGTGGATCTTGCCGGTGTTCTGCTTGTTCGGCGCGGGCCAGCCGATGATCGTGCGCAGCCGGACGAACGACGGCCTGTCGGTCTCGGCGCGGGCCTCCTCCAGGGCGGCGTGCAGCGCCTCGACGTCCTCGACGTACTCGCCGGTCTTCGTCCAGTCGACGCTGACCGTGTGCCAGCCGTACGCCTCGTACCGCTTGACCACGTCCTCGGACTTGGCGATCAGCGTGTCGTCCTCGATGGAGATGTGGTTGTCGTCGTAGATGACGGTGAGGTTGCCGAGCTTCTGGTGGCCGGCGAGCGAGCTGGCCTCGTGGCTGATGCCCTCCTCGATGTCGCCGTCGCTGACGAGGCACCAGATGTGGTGGTCGAAGGGGGACTCGCCGGGGGCGGCGTCGGGATCGAACAGGCCGCGCTCGCGGCGGGCCGCCATCGCCATGCCGACCGCGTTGCCCAGGCCCTGGCCGAGCGGGCCCGTGGTGGTCTCGACACCGACCGTGTGACCGTGCTCGGGATGGCCGGGGGTAAGGCTGTCCCACTGGCGCAGGCGCTTGAGGTCATCGATCGTCAGCCCGTAGCCGGACAGGAACAGCTGGATGTACAGCGTCAGGCTGGAGTGCCCGCACGACAGGACGAAACGGTCACGGCCCAGCCAGTCGGCGTTGGTGGGGTCGTGGCGCATCGTCCGCTGGAACAGCAGGTATGCGGCGGGGGCCAGGCTCATGGCGGTGCCGGGGTGACCCGAACCCGCCTTCTCCACTGCGTCCATCGCCAGGGCTCGAACGACGTCGACCGCTCGCTTGTCGAGGTCGGTCCATTCGAGGGCTGGCACGAGTTCGGTGCTCAAGTGCTCGATCTCCGCAATCTAGTTGTCATTGGTGGTGCCGGTTGGCATATCCCGCCCACACGGGACCTTAACCGAGTGGACCTGGCGAACGATTCCCCTTCCACCCGTGCGGGCCCGTAGATGGCTCAAGCCCCCCATTGGCCGGACCGGCCGTCCCTGCTACTACAGTTTGGTTGTTCGCAAGGGCGTCACGGCGCCCTCCACGGATCCGCTCTAATCAGAGGTTACGCGTTGACTCCGCACGTGCTGGAAGCGCCTTGACGGTGCTGACGAACAGGCAGGCGACGGCCCCCGCCCCCGCGGCCGCGGCGCCGCGCACGATCGGCATGGTCGTCAAGGCCTACATCGCGCTGACCAAGCCGCGGATCATCGAGTTGCTGCTGATCACCACCCTGCCGGTGATGTTCCTCGCGGCCGGCGGGCTGCCGCCGCTGTGGACGTCCATCGCGGTCATGGTGTTCGGCACGCTGTCGGCGGGCAGCGCCAACGCGCTCAACTGTTACGTCGACCGCGACATCGACGTGAAGATGCGCCGCACGCGGAAGAGGCCGCTGGCCCGGCACCAGGTGTCGCCCAAGGGGGCGCTCGTCTTCGGCATCGTGCTGGGGATTTTGTCGACCCTTGGGCTGTGGCTGACCACCAACTGGCTGGCGGCCGTGCTGTCGACCGGCGCGATCCTGTTCTACGTGCTCGTCTACTCGATGATCCTCAAGCGGCGCACCGCGCAGAACATCGTCTGGGGCGGCATCGCGGGCTGCATGCCGGTGCTGATCGGCTGGGCCGGCATCACCGAGCGGGTCGACTGGGCGCCGCTGGTGCTGTTCGGCGTGGTGTTCTTCTGGACCCCGCCGCACACCTGGACCCTCGCCATGCGCTACAAGGAGGACTACGCGGCGGCCGAGGTGCCGATGCTGCCGGTGGTGGCCACCGAACGGCGGGTCATCCTCGAGTCGATCGCCTACACCTGGGCGACCGTGCTCTGCTCGCTGGCACTGTGGCCGGTGGCCCACACGACGCTGTTCTACCCGATCGTGGCCGGGGCGCTCGGCGCCTTCTGCCTGTGGGAGGTCCACCGCCTGCTGGCCAGGCTGAACTCCGGCAAGTCCGGCGTCGCGCTCCGGCCGATGCGCTTCTTCCACTGGTCCAACGCCTACCTGGCGCTGCTCTTCCTCGCCGTCGCCATCGACCCGCTGCTGTCCTGAGCCGCCGTACCCAGGCCGCGCATCGCGCCGCGTCGCGGACGCCGCCAGGACCCGGCCGGACCTCGTCACCTTGGAAGGACACCGGGTTTCTGATCCGTTATCGTCACCTTATGGCGTCCCGTGATCCACGCTGGGTGTTCAGAGACCGCCCGTCGTTCGCGTTGATCACCGGGCTGGTCCTCACCGGCATCTGCGCGCTCGTCTCGTTCTCCTTCGACGTGCTCAACGGCGAGCCGGTGCAGTTCTTCATCGCGCTGATCCTCGCCCTCGCCCCGGTGCCGCTGCTGCTGGCCGGGGTGCTCGCGCTCGACCGCATGGAGCCGGAGCCGCGCTCCAACCTGGTCTTCGCCTTCGCGTGGGGGGCGGGCATCGCGGTGCTGGTCGCCGGCGTGGTCAACTCGCTCAACCTGCACTACATCATCGACACGGCCAAGCTGTCGGAGGCCAGCGCCCGCAACATCGCGGCCACGTTCGGCGCGCCCGTGGTCGAGGAGACGATGAAGGGGCTGGTCCTGCTCGGGCTGCTCAAGTTCCGCAGGGCCGAGCTCGACGGGCCGACCGACGGCGTCATCTACGCCAGCATGGTCGGCCTGGGCTTCGCCATGAGCGAGAACGTCAGCTACTACCTGGCCGCGCTCAACTCCGAGCAGGGCGTCAAGGGGCTGGCCGTCACGGTGGTGCTGCGCGGCATCCTGTCGCCGTTCGCGCATCCGCTGTTCACGTCCATGATCGGAGTGGCGGTGGCCTACGCCGCCACCCGCCGTGGGCCCGAGCGGGTCTTCTACATCATGGCCGGTTGGGTCGGGGCGATGGTGCTGCACGGGTTGTGGAACGGGCTGGCCTCCTACGGCAGGTTCCCCGGGCTGATCATCGCCTACCTGGTGCTGCTCGTGGTGCTCCTGGTGCTGATCGCGGTGGTCTTCAAGGACCGGCGGCGGATCGTCGCGCTGATCCAGCGCTACCTGCCCGCGTACGAGCCGACCAAGCTGGTCAACCAGGCTGACATCTTCATGCTCTCGGCGCTGTCGCGGCGCAGGCAGGCCAGGCAGTGGGCCAGGGCGCACGGGGGCAAGCGCGGGTTGCACGCGATGAGCGACTACCAGCTCGCGGCCACCGAGCTGGGCCTGCTGCACGAGCGGGCCGCGCGGCGGATCGTCGACGAGCAGACCTTCCACGAGGAGCAGCGGGCGCTGCTGGAGTGCATGGCCGCCGCCCGCGCCGCGTGGCCGATCCCGCCCGCGCACGCCCAGGCCATGACCAGGGGAACACCGCCGCCGGGCTACGCGCCCGGCGCTCCGGGCTGAGCGAGGATCCGCCTGAGCGAGGTTTCGACGGGCCCCGGATAGACCGGCTCGGAGTTCAGCACCAGGGCGTCGGCGACGGC
This sequence comes from Nonomuraea sp. NPDC000554, assembly GCF_040300065.1. Classification (NCBI taxonomy): domain Bacteria; kingdom Bacillati; phylum Actinomycetota; class Actinomycetes; order Streptosporangiales; family Streptosporangiaceae; genus Nonomuraea; species Nonomuraea sp. NPDC000554. The sequence goes on from NZ_JBEPDC010000021.1 coordinate 66,114, forward strand.
CTTGCCGGTGGCGAAGAACTCGCGCGTGGCGGAGGCGTACGTGGTGACGGCCCACTGCTTGGTGGAGTCGTCGCCCACCCCGAACGCGTCCAGGCCCGCCGTCCGGCACAGCGACACGGCCCTCGGCAGGTGGAAGACCTGTGTCACCACGGTGAGCCGCTGGGCGCCGAACACCCTGCGGGCCCGCACGCAGGAGTCCCAGGTGTCGAAGCCGGCGTAGTCGAGCACCATCACGCCGCCGGGCACGCCCTTGGCCAGCAGGTAGTCGCGCATGGCGGTCGGCTCGTCGTAGTCCTTGCGGCTGTTGTCGCCGGACAGCAGCAGCGCCCTGACCTTGCCCTCCCGGTAGAGCTGGGCCGCGATGTCGAGCCTGCGGGCCAGCATGGGGGACGGGCGTCCGCCGAACAGTCCGGCGCCGAGCACCAGAGCCGCCTGCGACGACGGCACCCGTCCGAGCCAGCCGTCGGTGTCGGCCACCACGCGGTGGTCCGAGCTGTCGAGCCAAGCCCACGTCATCGGTGCCAGCGCGAGCACGCTGACCAGCATCAGCGCCTGGAAGGAGCGGCGGAGGGCACGCCGAGAGGAGCGGACGAATCGCGGCAAAACGCACCTCTCATCGGTGGGGGGAGTGGCGGACCAATCACCCCACACCCTGACACAGATGATCAGACGGCGGCGGCCATTTCGGTGGGGGAGGGGGTGCGCGGGGCCGGCGCGGAGCCGCGGGTGCGCAGCGAGGTGACCGCCCTGAGCGCGGCGATCCAGACCAGCGTCGAGCCGAGCGCGTGCAGGCCCACGAGGAAGGCCGGGACGGCCAGGAAGTACTGCGTGTACCCGATCACGCCCTGGGCCAGCTCGACCGCGAACAGCGCCAGCGCCGCCCGGCGTGCGGCCCTGGGCGAGTCGGTGACGTGCAGCGCGAACAGCAACGCGAACGTCAGCCCGAGGACGATGTAGACGATGTCGGCGTGCAGCCGGGCCACGCTCTCGATGTCGAGGTCGAGGCGGCCGGCCTGCGCGTCGCCCGAGTGCGGGCCGGTGCCGGTGACCACGACGCCGGCGACGAGCAGCACGAACACCGCCGCGAGCAGGACGTGCCCGAGCCTGCGGATGTCGCGGTGCACCAGCCGCCTGGCCGGCTCGTCGCCTTCGCCCGCGCGCTTGTACAGCGCCCAGCAGGCGGCGATCAGGCCGATGGAGATGAGGAAGTGCATGCCGACCGTGAGCGGGTTGAGCACGCTCTTGACGACCAGGCCGCCCCAGAGGGCCTGCGCGATGATGCCCACCGGCTGCAGCCACGCCAGCAGGAGCAGCGAGCGGCGGCGCGGCGCCAGCCGCATCGCCGAGAGCAGGCAGGCGACGCCGAAGGCGAGGACGAGGAACGTCACCAGCCTGTTGCCGAACTCGACGGCCATGTTGACCGGCGAGATCTCGGGGTGCGCGACGGGGATGAAGCTGTCGGGCGTGCATTTCGGCCAGGTGTTGCAACCCAGCCCCGAGCCGGTGACGCGCACGGCCACTCCGGTGACGGTGGCGCCCGCGTTCACCACCACTGACGCCAGCGCCCAGCCACGCATCGTCTCCACCGTAGGCGCCCAGAAGGAGAAGAGTCGCCTGATGAGGGGATTGGCGTGGTCGGTGGGTAGCTTCACGTCATCGATGGTACGGGCGGGTCCGGTCGGTCCCCGAATCGGGGGAACGCGCCTGCCGAAGCCGGAGTATGGGCGTTTTGTCCCGTCATACGGAATGTGACTTTTCAATCAGTGTGAGTATGTGACATATTACTGTCAGGAGGTGTGCATGTCCGACGTGATCGTCGTCGGCGCGGGAGTCGTGGGCGCGGCGTGCGCCTACTACGCCGCGCGAGCGGGCCTGGACGTGACCGTGCTCGACCGGGGCCCGGTCGCCGGCGGGACGACCGGCTCGGGCGAGGGCAACATCCTGGTCTCCGACAAGGAGCCGGGGCCCGAGCTGGAACTGGCGCTGCTGTCGAACCGCCTGTGGCGGGAGCTGTCGGCCCTTGGCGGCTTCGAGTTCGAGGCCAAGGGCGGCCTCGTCGTCGCCGAGACGGACGAGATCCAGCGGCAGCTCGTCGAGCTGGCGTCCAAGCAGGACGTCGAGCACGCCGTGGTGGCAGGGGACGCGCTGCGCGACTACGAGCCGCACCTGGCGGCCGGGCTCGCGGGCGGTGTGCACTACCCGCAGGACGCCCAGGTCCAGCCCATGCTGGCGGCGGCCAAGCTGCTGGAGCACGCGGCCGAGAGCTACGGGCACGGCACGGTGCGCCTGCGCACCGGCGTGACCGTCACCGGTTTCACCCTGTCCGGCGGCCGGGTCACGGGCGTCCGCACCGACCGCGGCGACCTCCTCGGCGGCGCGGTGATCAACGCGGCCGGCACCTGGGGCGGCGAGGTCGCCGCGATGGCCGGTGTCGAGCTGCCCGTACTGCCCAGGCGCGGCTTCATCCTCGTCACCGAGCCGCTGGCCGAGCCCCTGATCAGGCACAAGGTCTACACCGCCGCCTACGTCACGAACGTGGCCAGCGACTCGGCGGGGCTGGAGACGTCTGCCGTGGTGGAGGGGACCCCGGCGGGGACCGTCCTCATCGGGGCCAGCAGGGAACGGGTCGGGTTCGACCGCACCACCTCGCTGCCGGTGCTCGGACGGCTCGCCGCGCAGGCGGTCGCGCTCTTCCCCGCGCTGCGGGACGTGCGCGCCATCAGGTCGTACTGCGGATTCCGTCCGTACTGCCCCGACCACCTGCCCGTCATCGGGGAGGACCCCCGCGTGCCCGGCCTGTACCACGCGTGCGGCCACGAGGGCGCGGGCATCGGGCTCGCCCCGGCGACCGGCCACCTGCTCGCGCAGCTGCTCACCGGCGCCGGACCGGATCTCGACCTGCGCCCCTTCCGCCCCGGCCGCTTCCAGGAGTCGTCGTGACCCAGCCCTCCCCGGACTTCCACATCACCGTCGACGGCCGCCCGGTGCCGGTCGCCGCCGGGCAGACGATCGGGGCCGCGCTGCACGCGGCCGGCGTCCGCTCCTGGCGCACCACCCGGTTCGGCGGGCGCCCGCGCGGGCTGTTCTGCGGCATCGGCGTCTGCTTCGACTGCCTGGTCACGGTCAACGGCCGCCCTCCCGAGCGCGCCTGCCTGCTGGAGGCCGAGCCAGGCGACGCGGTCACGACCGCGCCGGTCGAGGAGGCGGCGGGCGCATGACGGACACCTACGATCTCGCGGTGATCGGCGGCGGCCCGGCCGGAGTGGCGGGAGCCCTCGCGGCGGCCCTCGGCGGGCTGCGCGTCGCGCTCGTCGACTCGGGCGCCCGCCTCGGCGGCCAGTACTTCCGCCACCCCGCCGACCCCGGCGCCGGGCACGCCCCGGCCGGATTCGACCGGTTCCTCCGGCAGGGACGGGCCCTCGGCGAGCGCGCCGACCTGCTGCTCAAGCACCAGGTGTGGGCCGTGTCCAGGCAGGACGACGGGGTGTTCGCCGTCCAGTGCGTCACGTCCACCGGCAACGTCGCCGTCCTGTGCCGGGACCTGCTGATCGCCACCGGGGCGCACGACCGGCCGCTGCCGTTCCCCGGCTGGGACCTGCCCGGCGTCCTCACGGCCGGCGGCGCGCAGGCATTGCTCAAGGGCGGCAACGTCGTCGCCGGCAGGCGGATCGTCGTGGCGGGCACCGGGCCGTTCCTGCTGCCCGTCGCGGCGGGCCTCGCCGGGGCGGGCGCCGACGTGCTGGGCGTGTACGAGGCCAACGGGGGGCTCGGCCTGGCCAGACACCCGGTGCTGGCCGCGGGCAAGCTGGGCGAGGCCGCCGGATACGGCCTTGAGCTGGTCAGGAGGCGGGTGCCGTACCGGACCCGCCAGGCGGTGGTCGCCGCGCACGGCGAGCACGAGCTGGAAGGCGTCACCATCGCCCGCCTGGACCCCAGCTGGAAGGTTCTCGCCACCCGCGAGCTGGAGTGCGACACGCTGGCCATCGGGTACGGCTTCGTCCCGCAGATCGAGCTGGGCGTCCAGCTCGGCTGTCGCACCCGCGCCGACGTGGACGGCAGCCCCGTCCTGGACGTGGACGCCACCCAGCGGACCTCGGTGGACGGGGTCTGGGCGGCGGGCGAGCCCACCGGCGTCGGCGGCAGGCACCTGGCGGAGCTGGAGGGCCGCATCGCCGGCCTGGCCGTCGCCGCCGCCCGAGGGGGAGCCCCCGGGCCGCTCCCCGGCCTGCTGACGCGCAGGCGGCGCAGGTTGCGCGCGTTCGGCGAGGCGCTCCAGCGGGCGTACCCGGTCAGATCAGGCTGGCAGGGGTGGCTGCGCGACGACACGCTGGTGTGCCGGTGCGAGGAGGTGCCGCTATCGCGCATCCGCGAGGCGCAGGCGCTCGGCGCCACCGACGCGCGGTCGATCAAGCTGCTCGCCCGTCCGGGCATGGGCTGGTGCCAGGGCCGCATCTGCGGCCACGCCGTCGCCTGCCTGGCCGGAGAGCCGCCCCAGCCGCCCCGGAGTCCCATCGCCCAGCCCGTCAGCCTCGGCGCGCTCGCCGCGCTGGACACCGGCCCTCACGCCGGCACCGGCGCCCGCGAAGACGCCGGCTCCCACGAGGACATCAGCCCCACCGCCGACATCAGCCCCACCCCGGATCAGCCCACCCCCGACATCAGCCCCACCCCCGACACCAGCACCCCCCACATCAGCCCCACCCCCGACACCAGCACCCCCCACATCAGCACCCACAACAAACCCCGTAACGGAGGACCTGTTTCATGACGGATCGGATCAAGCCCTGGCACGGCGTCATGGTCGCCACCGCGCTGCCGCTGCGCGAGGACCTGTCGGTCGATTTCGACGGCTACGCCGGGCACTGCCGATGGCTGGTGGAGAACGGCTGCGACGGCGTGGTGCCGAACGGGTCGCTGGGCGAGTACCAGACCCTCACCGCCGACGAGCGGGCGCAGGTGATGCGGACCGCCGTCGAGGCCGTCGGCGGGCGCAACGTGATGCCCGGCGTGGGCGCGTACGGCGCCGACGAGTCGCGCCGCTGGGCCGAGCGGGCGGGCGAGGCGGGCTGCGGCTCGGTGCTGCTGCTGCCGCCCAACTCCTACCGCGCCGACGAGCGGGCCGTCCTGGAGCACTACCGCGAGGTGGCCAAGGCGGGCGTGCCGATCGTGGCCTACAACAACCCCTACGACACCAAGGTCGACCTCACCCCCGCCCTGCTGGCCAGGCTGTTCGACGAGGGCCTGATCGTGGCGGTCAAGGAGTTCACCGGCGACCCGCGCCGCGCCTACGAGATCGCCGAGCTGGCCCCCGGCCTGGACCTGCTGATCGGCTCCGACGACGTGCTGCTCGAACTGGCGCTGGCCGGGGCCGTCGGCTGGATCGCCGGGTACCCGAACGCGCTGCCCGCCTCCAACGTCGCCCTGTACCGCGCGGCCGTCGCCGGCGACCTCGACACCGCGCTGCCGCTCTACAAGAAGCTGCACCCGCTGCTGCGCTGGGACTCCAAGACCGAGTTCGTCCAGGCCATCAAGCTGTCCATGGACCTCGCCGGCCGGCACGGCGGCCCCAGCCGCCACCCGCGAGTGCCGCTGACCGGGGAGCAGGCGGCGACCGTCCGCGCCGCGACGGAGAAGGTGCTGGCGGAGGGCCTGCGATGAGGACCCGCCGGGTCTTCCACGCCGTCGACTCCCACACCGAGGGCATGCCGACCCGCGTGATCACCGGCGGAGTCGGCGTGATCCCCGGCACCAGCATGGCCGAGCGGCGCGTCTACTTCCGCGACAACCTCGACCACATCCGCAGGCTCCTGATGAACGAGCCGCGCGGCCACGCCGCCATGAGCGGCGCCATCCTCCAGCCGCCCACCAGGCCCGACGCCGACTGGGGAGTGCTGTTCATCGAGGTGTCGGGGCTGCTGCCGATGTGCGGCCACGGCACGATCGGCGTGGCCACCGTGCTGGTCGAGACCGGCATGGTGGAGGTGGTCGAGCCCGTCACGACCGTGCGGCTGGAGGTCCCGGCGGGCCTGGTCGTGGTGGACGTGGCGGTGCAGGACGGCATGGCCATGTCGGTGACCCTGCGCAACGTCCCCGCCTACAGCGACCGGCTGGACGCGGAGGTCGAGGTGCCCGGGTTCGGCCGCGTCCGCTACGACCTGGCCTACGGCGGCAACTTCTACGCCATCGTCGACCTGGACGCGTACGGGCTGCCGTTCGACCGCAAGGCCAAGAACGAGATCCTGGCCGCCGGCCTGGCGACCATGGACGCCATCAACGCCGCCGACGAGCCCGTCCACGCCGAGGACGAGCGGATCCGCGGCTGCCACCACGTCTACTTCGCCGCGCCCGGCTCCGACGCGCGCCACTCCAGGCACGCGATGGCGATCTTCCCCGGCTGGTTCGACCGCTCGCCGTGCGGCACCGGCACCAGCGCCCGCATGGCCCAGCTGCACGCCCGCGGCGAACTGGACCTGGGCAGCGACTTCGTCAACGAGTCGTTCATCGGCACCCGCTTCGTCGGCAGGCTGCTGGAGGAGACCACCGTCGGGGGCAGGCCCGCGGTCGTCCCGTCGATCACCGGCCGCGCCTGGGTCACCGGAACCGCCCAGTACTTCCTCGACCCTCGCGACCCCTTCCCGGAAGGGTTCGAACTGTGATCACCACGATCGACTACCACACCGCCGGTGAGCCCTTCCGGGTCGTCACCGGCGGCGTGCCGGAGATCCCCGGCGCCACCGTCCTCGACCGCCGCGCCAACGCGGCGGACCCCACCGTGGACCCCGCCGTGGACGCCGTCCGGCGGCTGCTCTGCCATGAGCCGCGCGGCCACGCCGACATGTACGGCTGCTTCCTGGTGCCGCCCGACGACCCGGGCGCCCACCTCGGCGTGCTGTTCTGGCACAAGGACGGCTACTCCACCGCCTGCGGCCACGGCACGATCGCGCTCGGCGTCCACGCCGTCCAGGAGGGCCTGGTCAAGGCGGACCCCGAGGGCGAGACCGACGTGGTCATCGACGTCCCCTCCGGCCGCGTCACCGCCAGGGTGCGCAGCTCGGGCGGGCGCATCGAGTCCGTCACGTTCGTGAACGTCCCGTCGTACGTGATCGCCCGTGGCGTCCCCGCCGGCGGGACCACGGTGGACCTGTCGTACGGCGGGGCCATCTACGCGTCCGTGCCCGCCGCCGCGCTCGGCCTGAGCATGCGGCCCGGGCACCTGACGGAGCTGATCGCGCACGCCCGCCGCATCAAGGCGGACCTCGCGGGCCACCCGGCCTCGCGGCACCCGGACGACGACCGGCTGTCGGGCGTCTACGGCGTGATCTTCTACGACGAGCTCGACGGCGACGGCCACCAGCGCAACGTCACGGTGTTCGCGGACGGCGAGGTGGACCGCTCGCCGTGCGGCTCGGGCACGGCCGCCAGGCTCGCCCTGCTGCACGAGGACGGCTTCCGTGGCACCCTGATCCACGACGGCATCGTCGGCACCACCTTCCGCGCCCGCGTGACCGGCGTGGCCGAGCGGGGCGTGATCCCCGAGATCGAAGGCATGGCCTACCGCACCGGCAGGCACGCCTTCGAGCTCGACCCCGACGACCCCATCGGCACGGGCTTCACCCTCCGCTGACCCCGACCTGGATGCGATGAACTCCCTGCCCTACCTCGACGCAACCGCCATCGAGCGGCTGGTACCCGTGGCGCGCGCCGTCCAGATCCTGGAGGCCGCGCTGCGGGCCGGGCTCGACCCGGAGGACACGCCGCGGCGGCCCATCGTCGAGCTGCCCGCCGGACAGCTCCTGCTGATGCCCGCCGCGGCCGGACGGTACGCCGGGCTCAAGGCCGTCACGGTCGCGCCCGCCAACCCCGGCCGCGGCCTGCCGCGCATCCAGGGCACGTACCTGCTGCTCGACGGCGAGACCCTCACCCCGCTGGCGGCCATGGACGGCCTCGCGCTCACGTCACAGCGCACCCCGGCGGTCTCGGCGCTCGCCGTCCGCCACCTGGCCGCCCCCGACGCCCGCGACCTGCTGGTCTTCGGCACCGGCCCGCAGGCGTGGGGCCACGTCCTGGCCCTGGCGGAGGTCCGCCCCGTCGAGCGGGTCACCCTCGTCGGCCGCGACCGCGCACGCGCCGAGTCCCTGGCCGGCCGCTGCCGCGCCCGCGGCCTGGAGACCCTCGTGCTGCCCGCCTCCGGCGAGCAGGTCGGTGAGGCGGTCGCCAGGGCGGACCTGATCGCCTGCTGCACCACCGCCAGAGAGCCGCTCTTCCCAGGTAAACTCGCCCGCGACGGCGTCACCGTGGTGGCGGTCGGGTCGCACGAGCCGGACGCCCGCGAGCTCGACGACGACCTCGTCGCCCGCGCCACGCTCGTCGTCGAGGCCCGATCGGCGGCACTGGCCGAGGCCGGCGATGTCGTCATTCCACTGCGCCACGGTACGATCACCACCGATCACCTCGCCGGGAACCTCGCCCAGCTGGTCGCTGGGCAGGTGGCCGCGGGGGTCGGGCCCCGCGTCTTCAAGAGCACAGGCATGGCGTGGGAGGACCTCGTGGTCGCCGCCGCCGCATACGAGGCGTGGACGTAGGGAGGGGATGGGCCGATGGCTGTCGAGGGCCGGCTGGACCTGCCGATGGTGGGGGAACGGCAGAGCCTGCGCGAACAGGTGGCGCACGCGCTCCGTGCCGCGCTGGTCGCGGGGGAGATGCGCCCGGGAGTGGTGTACTCGGCGCCGGTGCTCGCCGGGCAGTTCGGCGTGTCCGCGACGCCTGTCCGCGAGGCCATGCTCGACCTGGCCAAGGAGGGCCTGGTCGAGGCGGTGCGCAACAAGGGCTTCCGGGTCACCGAACTGTCCGACCGCGACCTGGACGAGCTGACCGAGATCCGCCAGCTCATCGAGGTGCCGACCGTGGCCCGCCTGGCCGACGCCGCGCGGGCCGACGACTTCGAACGGCTGCGGCCCTTCGCCCAGGAGATCGTCGACGCGGCCGAACGCGGCGACCTGCTCGCCTACGTCGACGCCGACCTGCGCTTCCACGTCGAGCTGCTGACCCTGTCGGGCAACGCCCACCTGGTCGCCGTGGTGCGCGACCTGCGCAACAGGGCCCGCCTGTACGGCCTGTCGCAGCTCTCGCAGCGCGGCACGCTCACCGACTCGGCCAGAGAGCACCTGGCCCTGCTCGACGCGCTCAAGAGCGGCGACGGCGGGGCGGTCAGGCACATCATGGGCGAGCACATCCAGCACGTCCGCGGCATCTGGGCCGACCCCGACGCGGAGTAGCCGCCCTTACCCCTTCTTGGCCCTGCGGGTGGAGCCCAGGCTCGCGGCCACGATGCACACGATCGCCGCCCACTGCTGCACGTGCAGAAGCTCGCCCAGCACCAGCACCCCGATCAGCGCCGCCACCGCGGGCTCCAGGCTCATCAGGATGCCGAACACCTCCTTGGGCATCCGCCGCAACGCCTGCATCTCCAGCGAGTACGGGATCACCGACGACAACAGGCCCACGCCCAGCCCGATCAGCAGCAGGTGCGGCTGCAGCAGGTCGGCGCCGCCCGTCGTGATGCCGACGGGCGCGATCAGCACGGCCGAGACGATCATCGCGAACGACAGCCCGGACGTACCGGGAAAGCGCCGCCCGGCCGCCGCCGACAGCAGGATGTACGTCGCCCAGCCGGCGCCCGCCACCAGGGCGAACCCGATGCCGACCCAGCTCACCGACGCCGCCTCGCCCCACGGCGCGAGCAGGGCCACGCCGGCCGCCGCGAGCCCGATCCACAGCAGGTCGATCCGGCGGCGCGAGGCCGCCACGGCCACCCCGAGCGGCCCGAGGAACTCGATCGCCACCGTGATGCCCAGCGGCAGCCGCGACAGCGCCTCGTAGAACGAGAGGTTCATCACCGCCAGCGTCGCGCCGAAGCCCAGGCCGATCGCCCAGTCGCGCCAGGACAGCCCCTTCAGCTTCGGCCGCGCCACCGCGCCCATGATGAGCGCGCCGGCCGCGATGCGGACGAACACCACCGCGCTCGGCGGCAGCGCCGCGAACAGCTCCTTGGCGAACCCCGCGCCGAGCTGCACCGAAACGATCGCCAGCAGCACCAGCCCGGACGGCGGGATGGAGTCGGCGGCCGTGCGGAGCAGGCTGCCCGGCCGGGGCAGGCCGGAGCGCCGGTCGAACGGATCGTCAAGGGCGAAGGCGGTCACGGAACTCCTCACTGGCCAGGAACTACGCAGAGGGTACTGAACCCCGCCGACATACCCGCCACCGAGGTCCACGTCGGCCGGATCGGTGTGAGAGGGGTACAACGGATGCCTGCCTGCTGGGGGCCGCGTCCGTCGCGGCTACTCCCAGCGGAACGTGCGTGAGGCCAGGCCCAGCGTCAGGGCCGCCCAGCAGGCCAGGATCGCCAGCGCCCCCAGCGGCAGGGTGCCCCCGCCCGCCAGGACCGTGCGCAGGCCGCTCGTCAGCGCCGAGATCGGCAGCAGCTCCAGCACGTGCCGCAGCCCCGAGGGGAACTTCGACAGCGGGAACATCACGCCGCCGGCCCCCAGCAGCACCAGGTAGACCAGGTTGGCCGCGGCCAGGGTCGCCTCGGCCCTGAGGGTGCCCGCCATCAGCAGGCCCAGGCCGGAGAACGCCGCGGTGGCCAGCAGCACGAGCAGCGCGGCCGCCAGCGGCGAGCCGTGCGGATGCCAGCCGAGCGACAGCGCCACCACCACGACCACCACGACCTGGACGGCCTCCACCGCGATCACCGCGACGGTCTTGGCCAGCATCAGCCCCGCCCTGGACAGCGGGGTCGCCCCCAGCCGCTTCAGCACGCCGTACCGGCGCTCGAAGCCGGTCGCGATCGCCTGCCCCGTGAACGCCGTGGACATGACGGCCAGCGCGAGCACTCCCGGCGCCAGGAAGTCCACCCGGCTGCCGCCGCCGATGTCGATCAGCGGCGCCAGCGAGAAGCCGACCAGCAGCAGCACCGGGATGACCAGGGTGAGCAGGAGCTGCTCGCCGTTGCGCAGCGTCGCGCGCACCTCGGCGCCCGCCTGCGCGAGCACCATGCGCGGGAACGGCGCGGCTCCCGGCGCGGGCGTGAAGTCGAGGGCGGTCATCGCGGTTCCCTGCCTGTCGGTTCGAGCCTGCCTGTCGGTTCGAGGAGGACGAGGGCGGTCATCGCAGTTCCCTGCCGGTCAGTTCGAGGAAGACGTCTTCCAGCGTGCGGCGCTCGATGCTCAGGTCGTCGGCCGCGACGCCCTCGGCGGCGCACCAGGCGGTGGCGGTGGCCAGCAGCTCGGGCCCCACGTGGCCCTCGATGATGTAGTGACCCGCAGGGGACTCCTTGGCCGCGCTGCCCGCGGGCAGCGCGTTCAGCAGCTCGTCCAGCGCCAGCCCTGGACGCGCCCGGAAGCGCAGCTGGCGGGCCGCCCCCGTGAGCGACGCCGGGCTGCCCTCGGCGACGACGCTGCCCCGGTCGATGATGACCACCTGGTCGGCCAGCCGCTCGGCCTCGTCCATGTGGTGCGTGGTCAGCACCACGGACACGCCCGCCGAGCGCAGCTCGCCCACGAGCTCCCAGCAGGCGTGCCTGGCCTGCGGGTCGAGCCCGGCTGTCGGCTCGTCGAGGAAGACCAGCTCGGGCCGGCCGATCACGGCCGCGGCCAGCGACAGCCGCTGCTGCTGCCCGCCGGACAGGCGGCGGTACGGGGTGCGGGCGTGCTCGTCGAGGCCCAGCCGCGACAGCAGCGCCCGGGCGTCGAGCGGGTGCGCGTAGAAGCGGGAGACCAGCGACAGCCACTCGGCGCAGCGCATCGCGGGGGGCACGCCGCCCGCCTGCAGCATCACGCCGACCCGCGGCCGCAGCTCGGGCTGGGTGGGCGGCAGGCCGAGCACCCGCACCGTGCCGCCGTCGGGCCTGCGGAACCCCTCGCAGATCTCCACCGTGGACGTCTTGCCCGCGCCGTTCGGGCCGAGGATGGCGGTCACCGCGCCGCGCGCGGCGCGCAGCGACAGGCCGTCGACCGCGGTCGTGCCGCCGTATCGCTTGACCAGTCCGATGGTCTCGACGGCTGGGGATTCCATGGCCACGAGTCTAGGGACTGCGGGCAGTGGTCATGCTGGCAGGCCGCGGCAGTGCTGGGCGGGTGTGCTGGGCGGGTGTGACCGCGACGCTGGAACGGCGCTGAAAGGGTGGCCGGATATGGACAGGTGTTGACCATGTGTTTCCCCGTGAGCCGGTGAGAGGGGTGAAAGTCTGAAATGAAGCTCAAGGCCACAGGAGGTTGACATGTCACACCACAGGGGATTCGCGTCAGGCGTCCCGTCGTGGGTGGATCTGTCGAGCACGGACGTCGACGCGTCCGTGCGGTTCTACGGACGGCTCTTCGGCTGGCAGGCCGAGATGATCGACGACCCCGAGGCCGGGGGCTACGGCCAGTTCGTGTACGACGGCGACAAGGTCGCGGGCGTCGGCCCGGTCAGCGGCGAGGGCATGCCGTCGGCGTGGAACACCTACGTCGCCACCGACGACGCCGCGGTCACCGCCGACCGCGTCAAGAACGCCGGCGGCACCGTCGTCATGGAGCCGATGCGGATCTTCGAGGAAGGCACGATGGCCATCTTCCAGGCTCCCGACCAGTCGTTCGTGTCGGTCTGGCAGGCGGGCAACCACAAGGGCGCCCAGCTGGTCAACGAGCCGGGCGCGTTCTGCTGGAACGAGCTGGTCTCGCGTGACGTCCCCGCCGCCGAGCGGTTCTACTCCTCCGTCTTCGGCTGGACGCCCAACACCCAGGACATGGGGGGCATGCGCTACACCGAGTGGCAGCTCGGCGGCGACAGCATCGGGGGCATGATCGAGATGCCGGGCGACTACCCGCCTGACACGCCGTCCTTCTGGATGGTGTACTTCGCGGTCGCCGACCTGGACCGCGCCGTCGGCGACGCGCGCCGCCTCGGTGCGAATGTGCTCGTCGAGTCCATGGACACGCCCGCTGGACGGTTCGCGATGTGCGTCGACCCGCAGGGCGCGCCCTTCTCCATGATCCAGCTGAGCGAAACCGTATGAAATATCTGATGACCGGGAATTCGGAGGACCTTATCCCGGTTTGATCCCTCGGCCCTCATGGGTCACACGAGCCTGTGAGGGAGAGGGGTCCACGCATGTCCGTGGCAGAAGCCACGCCACCCGTCGTGACCGGAAAGAGCCGCCGCGGACTGCTTCTGCTCATCCTGGGAGCGCTGTCGGCCATCGGCCCGCTCTCCATCGACATGTACCTGCCCGCGCTGCCCGCCATCACCGGCGAGATGCTCAGCGCCCCGGCCCAGGTGCAGCTCACCCTGACCGCCTGCCTCATCGGCGTGTCGGTCGGCCAGGTGGTCGCCGGGCCCGTCAGCGACGTGCGCGGGCGCAGGACGCCGCTGATCGTCGGCGTCGCCGGGTACGCGCTGGCCTCGCTGCTGTGCGCGTTCGCCCCCTCGGTGCCCGCGCTGATCGTGCTCCGCCTGCTCCAGGGCGTCCTCGGCGGGGCCGCCCTGGTCATCGTCCGCGCCGTGGTCCGCGACCTGTACGAGGGGGCGGCCATCGCGCGCATCTTCGCCACGCTCATGCTCGTCAGCGGCCTGGCGCCGATCCTGGCCCCGATCGCGGGCGCCCAGCTGCTCGCCTTCACGTCCTGGCGCGGCGTGTTCGTCGCGCTGAGCATCGCCGGGGTCGTGCTGCTGCTGGCGGTGCTGGGCGGGGTCCGCGAGACGCTGCCCGCCGAGCGGCGGGAGGGCGGCGGGCTCGGGCACACCGTGCGCACCTTCTGGCAGCTCCTGCGCGACCGCGCGTTCATGGGCAGCGCGCTCACCGCGGGGCTGGCCTTCGCCGCCATGTTCGCCTACATCTCCGGCTCGCCGTTCGTGCTGCAGGAGGTGTACGGGGCCACGCCCCAGCAGTACTCGCTCATCTTCGGCCTCAACGCCTTCGGACTGACGATCATGGCCCAGCTCGGCGGGCGGTTGTCCGGACGGGTGGCGCCGGCCCGGCTCGTCTCCATCGGCCTGGTCATCGCGGCGGCGGGAGGCGTGCTGCTGCTGGTCGCCGCGGCCACCGGCCTCGGGCTCGGCGGCATCGTCGCGGCCCTGTTCGTCATCATGTGCGGCCAGGGCCTGGTGCTACCCGGCACCGGCGCGCTCGCCCTGGCCGGCCAGCCGCAGCAGGTCGCCGGGGCGGCGTCGGCGCTGCTCGGGGTGCTGCAGTTCGCGCTGGGCGCGCTCGCCGCGCCCCTCGTGGGCCTCGTGGGATCGGGGACGGCCCTGCCGATGGCCACGGTCATGCTGGGCCTGTTCGCCTGCTCGGCGCTCACGTTCACCCTGCTCGGACGCCGTATTAGGTAAGGCTTACCTGCGTGAGAAATTGCATTGACCGTCTTCCTGGATCCATTTGTGAACCGGGAAGGAATTACGGCACACTGATGTTGTGAAAAACGTGCCCACGTCGATCGAGCATGGCAGCGAGCGCAGCACCCGTGCGCGCGTCGCCAGGCTGATCCTTGAGCACGGTCCCGTCGCGGCCGCCGCGCTGGGCGAGCGGCTCGGGCTCACGCCCGCCGCCGTCCGCCGTCATCTCGACGCGCTGCTCGCCGACGGGATGATAGAGCCCCGGACGGTGCGTCCGCGCGGGCAGCGCGGGCGCGGACGGCCGGCCAAGCTGTTCGCCATCACCGACGCGGGGCGCAGTGCTTTCGAGCACGCCTATGACGACCTGGCCGGGAGCGCGCTACGCTTCCTGGCCGAGCGCATGGGCGAGGAAGCCGTGGCCGACTTCGCCCGCTCGCAGGTCTCCGGCCTGCTGAGACGGCTGGAGCCGATCATGCGGACGGTGCCGGCAGACCAGCGGGTAGAAGTGCTGGCGCAGGCGCTGTCGGCAGAGGGGTACGCCGCCTCGGCCAGCAAGGCCGTGTTCGGCGGCGACCAGCTCTGCCAGCACCACTGCCCGGTGGCGCACGCGGCGGCGGAGTTCCCGCAGCTGTGCGAGGCCGAAACGGAGGCGTTCGCGCAGCTCCTCGGCACCCCGGTGCAACGCCTGGCCACCATCGCCCACGGCGACGGTGTCTGCACGACGCATGTGAGCCCGCAATCGCTGGGTGATCCCGCACATAGAGACAAGAGCAAGGAGACCGGAAGGTGACTGTCACCGACCGCCCGGAGCTGGAAGGCCTCGGGAATTACAAGTTCGGCTGGGCCGACCCGGATGCCGCGGGCGCCGCGGCCAAGCGAGGCCTGTCCGAGGAGGTCGTCCGCGACATCTCCGCGCTGAAGAACGAGCCGGAGTGGATGCTCGACCTTCGCCTGAAGGGCCTCCGCCTGTTCGACAGGAAGCCGCTGCCCACCTGGGGCTCTGACCTCAGCGGCATCGACTTCGACAACATCAAGTACTTCGTGCGGTCCACCGAGAAGCAGGCCGCGTCCTGGGACGAGCTGCCCGCCGACATCAAGAACACCTACGACAAGCTCGGCATCCCGGAGGCGGAGAAGCAGCGCCTCATCGCCGGTGTCGCCGCCCAGTACGAGTCCGAGGTCGTCTACCACAAGATCCGCGAGGACCTCGAGGAGAAGGGCGTCATCTTCGTCGACACCGACACGGGCCTGAAGGAGCACGAGGAACTCTTCAAGGAGTACTTCGGCTCGGTCATCCCGGTGGGCGACAACAAGTTCGCCGCGCTGAACACCTCCGTGTGGTCCGGTGGCTCGTTCATCTACGTGCCGCCGAACGTCGAGGTCGAGATCCCGCTGCAGGCCTACTTCCGGATCAACACCGAGAACATGGGCCAGTTCGAGCGGACCCTGATCATCGTCGACGAGAACAGCTACGTGCACTACGTCGAGGGCTGCACCGCGCCGATCTACTCGTCCGACTCGCTGCACTCCGCGGTCGTCGAGATCATCGTGAAGAAGAACGCCCGCTGCCGTTACACGACCATCCAGAACTGGTCGAACAACGTCTACAACCTGGTCACCAAGCGCGCCGTCGCCTACGAGGGCGCCACCATGGAGTGGATCGACGGCAACATCGGCTCCAAGGTCACGATGAAGTACCCGGCCGTCTACCTGATGGGCGAGCACGCCAAGGGCGAGACCCTGAGCGTCGCGTTCGCGGGCGAGGGCCAGCACCAGGACGCCGGCTCCAAGATGGTGCACCTGGCTCCCAACACCAGCTCCAGCGTCATCTCCAAGTCGGTGGCGCGCGGCGGCGGCCGTACCTCCTACCGCGGTCTCGTGCAGATCGAGGAGGGCGCGCACGGCAGCGCCAGCACCGTCAAGTGCGACGCGCTGCTCGTCGACCAGATCAGCCGCTCCGACACCTACCCGTACGTCGACGTCCGCGAGGACGACGTGCGCATGGGCCACGAGGCGACGGTCTCCAAGGTCAGCGAGGACCAGCTCTTCTACCTCATGAGCCGCGGGCTCGACGAGGACGAGGCGATGGCCATGATCGTGCGCGGCTTCGTGGAGCCGATCGCGCGTGAGCTGCCCATGGAGTACGCGCTCGAGCTGAACCGGCTGATCGAGCTGCAGATGGAAGGAGCCGTCGGCTGATGGGCCTGAACGAGAAGCCCCTGTCGACCCTGCACGAGAAGGCGTCCTACGACCTGGGCGACTTCGACGTCCCGACCGGGCGCGAGGAGGCGTGGCGCTTCACCCCGCTGTCGCGGCTGAAGGGCCTGCACAACGGCACGGCCAGCGCGGCCGGGCACGTCGTGGTGGACGTCGACGCCGCCCCCGAGGTCACCGTCGAGACCGTCGGGCGTGACGACCCCCGCGTCGGCCAGGCGTACGTGCCCGCCGACCGGGTCAGCGCGCAGGCGTACAGCAGCTTCGAGAAGGCGACCGTCGTCACGGTGCCGCGCGAGGCCGTCACGTCCAAGCCGACCGTGCTCACGCTCACCGGCACCGGCGATGGCGCCGCCTACGGCCACATCGTGGTCCGGGTGGAGCCGCTGGCCGAGGCCGTGCTGGTGCTCGACCACAAGGGCAGCGCCGTCTACGCCGACAACGTCGAGTTCGTCGTCGGCGACGGCGCCTCGCTCAAGGTCGTCAGCCTTCAGGACTGGGACGACGACGCCGTCCACGTCTCGCACCACCACGCCCAGCTGGGCAAGGATGCCACCTTCCGCGGCTTCGCGGCGACGCTCGGCGGCGACCTGGTGCGGCTGTCGCCCAGCGTGTCCTACACCGCCCCCGGCGGCGACGCGGACCTGTCCGGCGTCTACTTCGCCGACGCGGGCCAGCACCTGGAGCACCGCCTGCTGGTCGACCACTCCCAGCCCAACTGCAAGAGCAACGTCGACTACCGCGGCGCCTTGCAGGGCGCGGACGCCCACACGGTGTGGATCGGCGACGTGATCATCAGGGTCGAGGCCGAGGGCACCGACACCTACGAGCTCAACCGCAACCTGCTCCTGACCGACGGCGCCCGCGCCGACTCGGTGCCGAACCTGGAGATCCTCACCGGCGAGGTGGCCGGCGCGGGCCACGCCAGCGCCTCCGGCCGCCTCGACGACGAGCACATCTTCTACCTGCAGGCCCGCGGCATCCCCTACGACGAGGCCCGGCGCCTGGTCATCCGGGGCTTCCTCGGCCAGCTCATCGAGAAGATCCAGATCGAGGAGATTCGCGACCGCGTGCTCGCGGCCGTGGAGGCGGAGCTCGCGCGATGAGTTTCGAGAAGGTGTGCAGGGTCGAGGACATCCCCGACGGAGGCGTCATCGGCCTCGAGGTCGGCGATACCCCGGTCGCGCTGGTGCGCAAGGGCGAGGAGGTCTTCGCCCTGCACGACGTGTGTTCCCACGCCGAGGTGAAGCTCAGCGAGGGAGAGGTCTACGACGGAACCCTGGAGTGCTGGCTGCACGGCTCGTGCTTCGACGTACGCTCCGGCAAGCCGACAGGCCCGCCCGCGACCAAGCCCGTGAACGTCTACACAGTCAAGATCGACGGCGATGACGTCCTCGTCTCGCTCTCGAAGGAGTCATAAAACACATGTCCACCCTTGAGATCCGTGACCTGCAGGTCGCCGTCGAGGACAAGCAGATCCTGCGCGGCGTCAACCTGACCGTGAAGTCCGGCGAGACCCACGCCATCATGGGCCCCAACGGCTCCGGCAAGTCGACCCTCGCCTACGCGATCGCCGGCCACCCCAAGTACACGATCACCGGCGGCCAGGTGCTGCTCGACGGCGTCGACCTGCTCGACCTGTCCGTCGACGAGCGCGCCCGCGCCGGCCTGTTCCTCGCCATGCAGTACCCGGTCGAGGTTCCGGGCGTGTCGGTGTCGAACTTCCTGCGCTCGGCCGTCACGGCCACCCGTGGCGAGGCGCCCAAGCTGCGTGAGTTCGCCAAGGACCTCAAGAACGGCATGGACGCGCTGTCCATCGACGGCGCCTTCGCCCAGCGCAACCTGAACGAGGGCTTCTCCGGCGGCGAGAAGAAGCGGCACGAGATCCTCCAGCTCGAACTGCTCAAGCCGAAGATCGCGGTGCTCGACGAGACCGACTCCGGCCTGGACGTCGACGCGCTGCGCGTGGTGTCGGAGGGCATCAACCGCTTCCGCGCCTCCGGCGAGACCGGCGTGCTGCTGATCACGCACTACACCCGCATCCTGCGCTACGTGAAGCCCGACTTCGTCCACGTCTTCGCCGGCGGCCGGATCGTCGAGGAGGGCGGGCCGGAACTGGCCGAGAAGCTCGAGGCCGAGGGCTACGAGCAGTACACGAAGGCGTCTGCATGATTTCCACCAGCTTGGACGTGGAGAGGATCAGGAAGGACTTCCCGGTTCTCTCCCGCGAGCTGCCCGGCGGGCGCCCGCTCGTCTACCTGGACTCGGGCAACTCCTCGCAGAAGCCCACCCCGGTCATCGAGACCATGCGTGAGCACCTGGCGATGCACTACAGCAACGTCGGGCGGGCCATGCACGTGCTCGGCTCGGAGTCGACCGAGGCGTACGAGGGCGCGCGCGACAAGGTCGCCGCGTTCATCGGCGCCCCGTCGCGCGACGAGGTGATCTTCACCAAGAACGCCTCCGAGGCGCTCAACCTGGTCGCCTACTCCTTCGGGCAGCACCTGTGGGCCTCCAGCGAGGCGGACCCGCGCTTCGCGCTCGGCCCGGGCGACGAGATCGTCATCTCCGAGATGGAGCACCACTCCAACATCGTGCCGTGGCAGCTCCTCGTGCAGCGCACCGGCGCAACGCTGAAGTGGTTCGGCGTCACCGACGACGGCAGGCTCGACCTGTCCAACCTCTCGGAGCTGGTCACCGAGCGGACGAAGATCGTCTCCATCGCGCACCAGTCGAACGTGCTCGGCACCGTCAACCCGGTCGCCGACGTGCTGCGGCGGGCCCGCGAGGTGGGCGCGCTCGTCATGCTCGACGCCTCCCAGTCCGTGCCGCACCACCCGGTGAACGTCGCCGAGCTGGGCGTCGACTTCGTGGCCTTCACCGGCCACAAGATGGTCGGCCCCTCGGGCATCGGCGTGCTGTGGGGGCGGGCCGAGCTGCTCGACGCCATGCCCCCGTTCCTGGGCGGCGGTGAGATGATCGAGGCGGTCTGGATGGACCACTCGACGTACGCGGCCGTCCCGCACAAGTTCGAGGCGGGCACCCCGCCGATCGTCGAGGCGATCGGCCTCGGCGCGGCCGTCGACTACCTCACCGGCGTCGGCATGGACGCCATCGAGGCGCACGAGCGCTCGCTGACCGCGTACGCGCTCGACGCGCTGCGCGAGGTGCCCACGCTGCGCCTCATCGGCCCCGACTCGCTGGAGCGGCGCGGCGGCACGCTGTCGTTCACGCTCGAGGGGATTCACCCGCACGACGTCGGGCAGATTCTCGACGACAGTTTCGGCATCGCCGTCCGCGTCGGGCACCACTGCGCACGCCCCCTGCACCTGCGCTTCGGAATACCGGCGACCACACGGGCGTCGTTCTACCTGTACAACACCACGGGCGAGATCGACGCCCTGGTGCGCGGCCTCCACCACGTTCAGAAGGTGTTCGCATAGCCATGATCGGCGAGTCGATGTACCAGGAGCTGATCCTGGAGCACTACAAGCACCCGCAGGGGCGGGGGCTGCGCGAGCCGTACGACGCCGAGGTTCACCACGTGAACCCGACGTGCGGCGACGAGATCACGCTCAGGGTCAAGGTGGGCGACGCCGGTAAGATCGAGGACGTCTCCTACGACGGCCAGGGCTGTTCCATCAGCCAGGCCGCCGCCTCCGTGCTGCACGAGCTGACCACCGGTTCGACGGTCGAGGAGACCCTGTCCGTGGTCGACGAGTTCACCCGCCTCATGCAGGGCAGGGGGCAGGTGGAAGCCGACGAGGACGTGCTCGGCGACGCGGTCGCGTTCGCGGGCGTGGCCAAGTTCCCTGCGCGCGTGAAGTGCGCGCTGTTGTCCTGGATGGCCTACAAGGACGCTGTGGTGAGGAGTGCTGCGCGATGAGCAAGCCGGTGGAGACCCCGACGGCCGCATTCGACGGTGACATCACCGTCGAGGAGGTCATGGAGGCGCTCAAGGACGTCGTCGACCCCGAGCTCGGCATCAACGTCGTCGACCTCGGCCTGATCTACGGGCTGAACCTCGACCCGGCCGACGGCGGCCAGCCCGTGGCGACCATCGACATGACGCTGACGAGCGCCGCCTGCCCGCTGACGGACGTCATCGAGGACCAGGCGCACTCGGCGCTCGACGGCATGGTCTCCGACGTCAAGATCAACTGGGTCTGGCTGCCGCCGTGGGGCCCCGACAAGATCACCGATGAAGGTCGCGAGCAGCTCCGTATGCTAGGCTTCAACGTCTGATCTTTGAGCTGTACGGCTGACGCATCGGCGTCAGCCGCTTCAGCGTGCCAAGGGTTTCCGGAAGGTCCGGGTCCTGTCGCGGGAATACCCGTAACAATTCCCGCGTTGGCACCACGTACACCTGACGCCTCATCGCGCGTCACACGCCGCCTGCGGCCGGCGCTCTGGTGTACCCCCTCCCCTCCCGTCCCGATGGCGGGCGCACCTAAACGTGTACGGCACCGCGCCGTACGTCCCGGCTCGTCCTTTCGCAGAAGTGACGCGCCACTTCGACTGAAAGGCACGAACTTCGTGACCATGCTTGACGCTGCCATGCCCGAGATCGAGACCGCCCCTTCGGGGCCGTCCGAGTTCGAGCTTCTGGGCCTGCCGAAGCCGCTCGTCACCGGGCTGGCCAAGCAGGGCATCGACAGCCCGTTCCCCATCCAGAGCGCGACCATCCCCGACGTACTCGCCGGCGCCGACGTCCTCGGCCGCGGCCAGACCGGCTCCGGCAAGACCCTCGCCTTCGGCCTGCCCACCATGGCCCGCCTCGCCGGCACGCGCCCCGCGCCCGGCCGTCCGCGGGCGATGATCCTGGTCCCCACCCGCGAGCTGGCCCTTCAGGTGCACGACGCGCTCGAGCCGCTCGGCCGCGGCCTCGGCCTGCGCATGAAGGTCGTCGTCGGCGGCATGTCCATGGGCAAGCAGATCGAGGCGCTGCGCCGCGGCGTCGACATCGTCATCGCCACCCCCGGCCGCCTCGGCGACCTCATCCGCCAGGGTGAGTGCTCGCTGTCGGACGTCGAGGTCAGCGTCCTCGACGAGGCCGACCACATGTGCGACCTCGGCTTCTTCCCCGTCGTCACCGACCTGCTCGCGCAGACCCCCGCCGACGGGCAGCGCCTGCTGTTCTCCGCCACGCTCGACGGCGACGTCGACAAGCTCGTGCGGCGCTTCCTGAAGGACCCGATCACGCACTCCGTCGCCCCCGCGACCTCCCCGGTCGACACGATGGAGCACCACGTGATGCAGGTGACCCGCGACGACAAGTTCGACGTCACCGCCGAGATCGCCAACCGCGAGGGCCGGACCATCATCTTCGTCCGCACCCAGCACGGCGTCGACCGGCTGTGCAAGCAGCTCGCCAGGGTCGGCGTCAAGGCCGGCGGCCTGCACGGCGGCAAGCGCCAGAACCAGCGCACCCGCATCCTCGCCGAGTTCCGCGAGGGCGCGATCAACGTCCTGGTCTGCACGGACGTCGCCGCCCGCGGCATCCACGTCGACAACATCAGCCTGGTGCTGCACGTCGACCCGCCGCAGGACCACAAGAGCTACCTGCACCGCGGCGGCCGCACCGCCCGCGCCGGGGAGAAGGGCACCGTCGTCACGCTGGTGCTCCCCAGCGAGCGCCGCTCCACCGACCAGCTCACCCGGCGGGCGGGCATCCACCCGTTCCGGCTCAAGGCCACCCCGGGGCACCCGCGGGTCGCCGAGGTGACGGGCGCCCGCGCCCCGAGTGGCGAGGCCATCCCGGTCTGGGAGCCCGACGTCCGCAAGCCGCTGCGTCCCCGCCGCGAGGGCGGCTCCGAGCGCCGTGGCCGCCGTCCGCGCCGTGAGTTCGACGGTGAGCGCCGTCCGCGCAGGCACGACGACGGCGAGCGCCGCTTCGCCTCCGGCGACGACCGCCGCCCCCCCAGGCGCCACGAGGACGGCGACCGTCCTGCGCGTCGTCACGACGACAGTGACCGTCCTGCGCGTCGTTACGACGACAGCGACCGTCCGGCCCGGCGTCACGAGGACGGCGGGCGTCCGTTCACCGCACGGCGTCGAGAGGACGGCGACCGGCCGTTCGCCGCGGGCGACGACCGGCGTCCGCGCCGGCACGACGGCTCGCAGGAGCCGCGCACGTTCGGCGACGACCGCGGCGCCCGTCGCGACGACCGCGGCCAGCGCGGCGGCTTCCGCTCCGACGACCGCCCGTTCCGTGACGGCGACCGTTCCCGCGGCTTCCGCCGTGACGACCGTGGCCAGAGCGGCTTCCGCTCCGACGAGCACGGCGCCCGCGACCGGGGCCGCCCGTTCTCGGCCGACCGCGACCGCGGTGGCTACCGCGCCGACGACCGCCCGCGCGACGGCTACCGCTCCGGCGGCTACCGCGCTGAGGGCCGCGGCAACGGAAGCTACCGCTCCGGCCAGGGCGACCGTCGCTACGGCCGCTGACCGGGCTCCGGCCAGGTCGTTCACGCCACCTCCTGCCGCCGGGGCCGCGGCCCCGGCGGCTACCGCTCCGGTCAGGGCGTGACCACACCGACCTCACTGCCCGCCGCACCTCGTCCCGACGAGGTGCGGCGGGCAGCGGCGTTTCCGGGGATATCCGATCTGTCGGTCGGATGAGCGCCTGATTTCCGTCTCCCGGGCATGCGGATGTGCGGGGCATCCCACGAGCGGCGCCCACATTCCATAAACGGGTAAGTTGCGATAGCCAGCGATCGGGATTGCTGGAATGTCCGCCCCCGGGCCGTCCCCTTGGGGGCGCGGAGTCCGTGAAGCGGTTCAGGCGCCCGGCGCGGGGGCGGTGCTGCCCCGGGGCAGCAGGCGCGCGGCCGGGTCCTCCACGCCGGCCACCTCCTCGCCGCCCACGATCCGCAGCAGGCACCGGGCGGCGTGCGCGCCGCAGGCGGGGATGTCGCGGGTCAGCGCCGTCAGCGGCGGCCGCACCACCTGCGAGAGCGGCGAGTCGTCCCACGCCGCGATGGACAGGTCGGCCGGGACGTCCAGCCGCATCTCCTGGGCCACCGACAGCCCCGCCAGCGCCATGAGGTCGTTGTCGTAGACGATCGCCGTGGGCCTGGCCCGCGAGCTGAGCAGCCGCCTGGTCGCCCTGGCGCCCTCCTCGCCGGTGTGGTCGGTGTGCACGACCGGATGCTCGCTCACTCCGAGCGCCGCGCAGACCTCCGTGAACGCGGTGTCCCGGATCTGGGTGTGGAGCAGGCCGGGCAGCCCGGCCACCCTGGCGACGCGCCGGTGGCCGAGCGCCGCCAGGTACTCGACCGCCTCGCGCATCGCGGCGCCGTCGTCGGACCACACCGCCGGCAGCGACCCCGCGCCCGACGGATGCCCGACCACCACCGCCGGCATGCCGAGCCGCTCGACCACCGGCACCCGCGGATCGTCGGCGTGCAGGTCGACCAGGATCGCCCCGTCGACCCTGCCCTCGCCCCACCAGCGCCGGTAGACCGCGATCTCGGCCTCGTGGTCGGGCACCACCTGCAGCATCAGCGCGGACGAGCTCGCCGCCAGCTCGCCCTCGATGCCGCTGATCAGCTCCATGAAGAACGGCTCGACGCCGAGGAAGCGGGCCGGACGGCACACGACCAGCCCGATGGCGTCGGCCCTGGCGCCGCTGAGCAGGCGTGCGGCCAGGTTGGGACGCCAGCCGATCTCCTGGGCGATCGCCTGGATGCGCGCCCTGGTCTCCTCCGAGACGCCGGGCTGACCGTTGAGCGCGTACGAGACGGCCCCCTTGGACACGCCGGCCCGCCTGGCGATGTCGGCGATCGTCGGCCTCTTCACCCGGCGCCCCTCCCTGCCCGGTAACCTTCACTGAACCGTATCAGCGCTTTTTTGCGGTTCCATGGTCACACGCTTACCCGGTTCATTGGGCCAGGCGTGCCGTCTCGGGTGGCGGACGCCGGGCCGGACGACCCTGGCGCGCAGACTAGGCTTGTCATGCACGTCAGCCGACCGACGAGAGAGACCATGAAGACCTTCGAAGAGCTGTTCGCCGAGCTGTCAGAGAAGGCGCAGACCCGGCCCGCGGGCTCGGGCACTGTGGCCGCGCTCGACGCCGGCGTCCATGCCATCGGCAAGAAGGTCGTCGAGGAGGCCGCCGAGAGCTGGATGGCCGCCGAGCACGAGTCGAACGACCGCGCGGCCGAAGAGATCTCGCAGCTCCTCTACCACGTGCAGGTGCTCATGCTCGCCAAGGGCATCGAGCTGGACGAGGTGTACAAGCATCTCTAGGGCGCCACGCGCCCGCCGCCGCCAGCCGGTAAACCCAGCGAGACCCGAGGAAACCACAGACATGCTGCGTCTGGCCGTACCGAACAAGGGCGCTCTCAGTGAAGCCGCCCAGACCATGCTCAAGGAGGCCGGTTACCGGCCCCGCACCGACAGCAAGGAACTCGTCGTCGTCGACGAGGAGAACGGCTGCGAGCTGTTCTTCCTGCGCCCGCGCGACATCGCCGTCTACGTCGGCGAGGGCACCCTCGACGCCGGCATCACCGGCCGCGACATGCTGATCGACTCCGGCGCCCCCGTCGAGGAGATCATGCCGCTCGGCTTCGGCGGCTCCACCTTCCGCCTGGCCGCCCGGGCGGGCGCGATGACGTCGGTCCAGGATCTCGACGGGCTGCGCATCGCCACGTCCTACGCGGGCCTGCTCGACAAGTACCTCTCCGACCAGGGCGTCGACGCCCGGGTGATCAAGCTTGACGGCGCCGTCGAGACGGCCATCAGGCTCGGCGTCGCCGACGCGGTGGCCGACGTCGTGGAGACCGGCACGACCCTGCGCAACGTCGGCCTGGAGGTGTTCGGCGAGCCGATCATGCGCTCCGAGGGCGTGCTGATCAAGCGGCAGGGCGCGCCGCAGGAGGCGGGCCTGGAGCAGCTCGTCCGCCGCCTCCAGGGCGTCGTGCACGCCCGCGACTTCGTGATGATGGACTACGACATCCGCGCCGAGCGGATCGAGGAGGCCATCGCGATCACTCCCGGCATGGAGGGCCCGACCGTGTCGCCGCTGCACCGCGAGGGGTGGGTGGCCGTGCGGGCGATGGTCCGCCGCAAGGGCCACCAGCAGGTGATGGACCAGCTCTGGGACCTCGGCGCAAGGGCCATCCTGGTCACCGACATCTACGCCTGCCGCCTCTGACATCTGCCCGCGAGGTCATATCCGGGCAAGCCTCGCACAGGGCATGAATTAGCTGTGCGTGACGAACTGATTGCCCGCCGTTGTCCGACCTCCGGGCGAGCGCGTCCCGGAGCGTCCGAGAGCGTGCCGGAGGAGCGTCCCGCCACCGCCGAGCAGGCGTGGGCGGCGCTGGAGGACGGCAACAGGCGCTGGGCGGCGGGCACGCCCCGCCGCCCGCGCCAGGACCCCGAGCACCGGAGGCGGGTGGCGGCGGACCAGTCGCCGTACGCGGTCGTCCTGTCGTGCATCGACTCGCGGGTGCCGCCCGAGGTCGTGTTCGACGCCGGGCTCGGCGACCTGCTGGTCGTCAGGACCGCCGGGCACACCGTCGACCGGCTGGTCACCGCCGCCGTCCAGTACGGGCCGCAGGCCCTGAGCGCGCCGCTCGTCGTCGTCCTCGGCCACCAGCGGTGCGGCGCGGTGACGGCGGCGGCGCAGGCGCTGCGCGAGCAGGCCGCCTTACCCGGCGAGCTGTCCCGCATCGTGGCCGCGCTGGAACCCGCCTACGAGGGCTCCGGCGGGGACGTGGAGGCGATGATCAGCGCGCACGTCGTCCGGACGGTGTCGCTGTTACGCGACGACGGGCTGCTGCGCGGCAGGGCGGCCGTGATCGGCGCCCGCTACAGCCTCGACACCGGCCTGGTCACCCGGCTCGTCTGACAAATGTCACGGTGAACGCCGGAAGGAAGGCACTAACCGGGCGACAGGCCCGCCCCTAGCGTTGACGACATGAACGCCATCGTGTTCGACCAGGTCAGCAAGGACTACGGCGAAGTTCTCGCAGTCGACGACCTGTCCCTCAGCATCGAGCCCGGCAGGACCGTGGCTCTGCTCGGCCCCAACGGAGCCGGCAAGTCGACCTCCATCAACATGCTGCTCGGCCTGCTCAAGCCGACCTCGGGCACGATCTCCGTGCACGGCAGGACCCCCGACCAGGCCGTCGCCGCCGGCGCGATGGGCGCGATGCTGCAGAGCGGCGCGCTCATCCCCGAACTGACGGTCAAGGAGCTCATCGACCTGATCCGCAGGCTCTACCCGCAGCCCCTGGACCTGGCCGAGATCGTCAAGCTGGCCGACCTCGGCGACCTGGTGAAGCGCCGGGCCAACAAGCTGTCGGGCGGGCAGGCCCAGCGGGTCAGGTTCGCGCTGGCCATCGCGGGCGCCCCCAAGATCCTCCTGCTGGACGAGCCGACCGCCGCCATGGACGTGGAGTCCAGGCTGCGGTTCTGGGAGAGCATGCGCGACTACGCCGCCGGCGGCCGGACCGTGCTGTTCGCCACCCACTACCTGGAGGAGGCCGACGAGCACTCCGACCGGGTCATCGTCATCGCCAAGGGCAAGGTCGTCGCCGACGGCACCGCCGCCGAGATCAAGGCCGGCGTCGGCGGGCACACCGTCCGCTTCGCCATCGGCGAGCAGCCCGCGGCCGGGCTCGACCGGCTGCCCGGCGTCACCGCCGTCGAGATCGTCGCCGGGACGGCCGCGCTGCGCACCTCCGACACCGACGCCACGCTGAACGCCCTCTACCGCGCCACCTCGCTCGAGGTGCGCGGCCTCACCCTCACCGGAGCCGACCTCGAGGACGCCTTCCTCGCCCTGACCAGGGAGCCGTGATGCTGTACTACGCGAGGACCGAGGCGCTGCGGATGCTCCGCAACCGCCGCTACATCATCTTCGTCGTGCTCTTCCCCGTGGTGTTCTACCTGATCAACGCCAACATCTACGGCAACCAGACGGCCGAGGGCGGCGTCCGGGTGGCCGTCTACCTGATGGTGTCGATGGCCGCCTACGGGGCGCTGTCGGCGTCCATGATGAGCTCGGCCGTGCCGTGGGCGCAGGAGCGCCAGACGGGCTGGCTGCGCCAGCTCCAGATCACTCCGCTGCCCGGCTGGGCGATCATCGTCACCAAGCTGGGCGCCGCGATGCTGCTGGTGCTGCCCTCGCTGGTGCTCGTGTTCGCGGTCGCCGTGCTCCAGCAGGGCGTCACGCTGCCGGTGAGCCGGTGGGTGCCGCTGCTGCTGGCGCTGTGGCTCGGCACGATCCCGTTCATCGCGCTCGGGCTGGCCATCGGCTCGCTCCTGGCGCCCGACGCGGCCCAGCCCGTCGCGATGATCTGCATGTTCGCCCTGGCGCTGCTCGGCGGCCTGTGGTTCCCCGTCGAGGTCATGGGCGGCACCATCCGCACGATCGCCGAGCTCATGCCCTCCTACCGGTACGCCGACCTGGGCTGGAACATCGTCGCGGGCAAGGGCCTGCCGCTGACGGACGTCCTCGTGGTCGCGGGCTGGGCGGTCGTGCTCGGCGCGGCGGCGACGCTCGCCTACCGGCGGGCTACTGTTCGGGCATGAGCTTCGCCAACCTGCTGACGTTCGGCGGGGCGGACGGCGTGCCGTCCCGCAAACGCCGGTTGTTCGGGATCTCGTTCGGGCTCGTCTACATGTTCTTCCCGATCGCGGAGATCGCGTCCGGCGAGATCAGCGGGACGAGGGCCGTCTGGGCGTCCCTGTCGCTGGTCGTGTTCCTGGTGTCGTACCTGGCGACCGTGCTCAGCCCGGGCTCCTTCAACGAGCGCGGCCGGTGGACTCTCGCGCTGCTCGCCCTCACCACGGTGATCGGGGTCGGCTCGTCGCTGATCTTCGGCGGGTCCTGGCTCTGCCTGCCCGTCTACACCGTGGTGCTGTACTGCATGAACTTCCCGCCGCGCCAGGCGTTCTTCAGCATCGGTGGCATGCTGGCGGCGGTCATCGGCAGCGGCCTGATCACCGGCACCGACCCCGGCTCGGTCACGGTTCTCGGAGTGCAGGTGGTCACGATGGGCATGCTGTTCATCGGCGTGCGCAACACCAGGCTGCTCGCCCAGCAGTTGCGCGACGCCGAGGGCGAGATGGCCAGGCTCGCCGCCACCGACGAGCGGCTGCGCATCGCCCGTGACCTGCACGACCTGCTCGGCCACAGCCTCTCGCTGATCGTGCTCAAGGCCGAGCTGGCCGGCCGGCTGGCGGAGGGCTCCCCGAAGGTCCTCAACGAGATCGGCGACATCGAGTCCGTCGCCAGGCAGGCGCTGGTCGAGGTGCGCGAGGCGGTCACCGGCTACCGGCAGCGCACCATGGCGGAAGAGCTCGACAGCGCCAGGTCGGCGTTACGGGCGGCCCGTGTGGCGGCGCAGGTGCGGGTCTCGGGCACGCCGCTGCCCGGCCTGCTCGACGGGCTGCTCGCCTGGGCGGTCCGCGAGGGCACCACCAACGTCATCCGGCACGCGGAGGCGTCCCGGTGCGAGATCAGCGTGACGTCCGACATGAACCACGCCACCCTGGACATCGTGGACGACGGACGCGGCACGGGGCCGTACGAGATGGGCAGCGGCCTGCAGGGGCTCACCGAGCGGATCCGCGCGGCGGGCGGCGAGGTGGAGACGGGGCCGGCGCCGCGAGGCGGCTTCCGGCTGCGCGTGCTCGTCCCGGTGGCCGTGCGGGCGGAGGCCGGGTCGTGAGCCCGGTGATCCGTGTGATGCTGGCCGAGGACCAGGCCATGGTACGTGGCGCGCTGGCGTCGCTGCTCGGCCTGGAACCCGACATCGAGGTGGTCGGCGAGGCCGCCAACGGCGAGGAGGCCGTCGCCGTCGCCGCCAAGGAGCAGCCGGACATCGCGCTGCTCGACATCGAGATGCCCGCCATGGACGGCATCACCGCGGGCGGCAGGATCGCCGCGCAGGTGCCGGGCTGCCGGGTGATGATCCTGACCACGTTCGGCAGGCCCGGCTACCTGCGTACCGCGATGGAGGCGGGAGCGGTGGCGTTCCTGGTGAAGGACAGCCCGGCCCGCGAGCTGGCCGCCGCGATCCGCCGGGTGCACGCGGGGGAGCGGGTCATCGACCCGGGGCTGGCCGCGGCGGCGCTCAGCGCCGGGCCCAACCCGCTGTCGTCGCGCGAGCGGGACGTGCTGGCCGCGGCGGCCGACGGCTCGACGATCGGCGACATCGCCACGTCCCTGCACCTGTCGGTGGGCACCGTGCGCAACTACCTGTCGTCGGCGATCCAGAAGACGCGGGCGCGCAACCGCATCGAGGCGGTGCAGCGGGCGCAGTCCCAGGGCTGGCTCTAGCCGCGTCTCAGGCGGGTCGCGTGGCCCGCTGGGCGGGCCGGGCCGCTACCGTGCCGGCATGGCCAGACCAGCGAAGTTCGACGCCGACCAGATTCTCGACGCGGCCGCGGCCGTCGCCGCCGAGAGTGGGCAGGGCGCGGTGACGGTCACCGCCGTCGCCGCCAGGCTCGGCGCGCCCAGCGGCTCGATCTACCACCGCTACGGCTCGCGCGACCTGCTGCTCGCCCACCTGTGGATCAGGACGGTCCGCCGCTTCCAGGAGGGTTTCCTGCACGCCGCGGAGACCGGCAACCTGGCCGAGGCGGTGCGGCGGGCGGCGGCGCACACCGTGCGCTGGTCGGCCGAGCACCCCGACGAGGCCCGCCTGCTGCTCCGCTACCACGTCGAGGACCTGCGCCTGGCCTGGCCGCAGGAGCTGGGCGAGGAGCTGTCGCGGCTCAACACGGCGTCGGTCGAGGCCATGCGACGGCTGGCGGAGCGCAGCGGCCACGGCGATCTGGAGCGCGTCGTCTTCGCGCTGGTGGACATCCCGCTCGCGGCCGTCCGGCGGCACCTGTCGAGAGGCGGGGCCATCCCCGAACGGGCGGCCCGGATGGCGGAGGCGGCAGCGCTCGCGGTAGTTTTAGAGAGTGACCTCTAAAACTGTTCGACAGCTCTACGACGCCTTCGCCGCCGGCGACGCGGACGCGCTCGTCGCCCCCCTCCACCCCGACCTCGTCCTGAAGGTCAGCGCCGGCATGCCGCTGGGCGTCGGAGGCGAGCACAACGGCCCCCAGGGCGCGCTCTGCGGCTGCTGGAGCGTCATCTTCCGCACCTACCAGACCGCCCCGGTGCCCGAGGAGTACGTGTGGTCGGGGCCGGACCGGTGCGTCGTCCTCGGCCACTACCGCGGCACCGTCCGAGCCACCGGACGCCCCTTCGAGGCCGCCTTCGCCCATGACCTGACGCTGCGCGACGACCTGATCGTGAACTTCGTCCAGATCACCGACACCGCCGAGTGGGCGCGAGCGCTGGCGTCATGAAGCCCGCGCCGGCGCGGTCAGGCGTTCAGCCCTTGACCGCCGTCAACTGCCTGATCAGGTCCGAGACCCGCACGATGCCCAGGCAGCGGTTGAGCTCGTCGATGACCACCAGGTCGTCGTAGACGCGTCCGGAGTCCCGGCCCGCCGCCTGCATCGCGGCGATGGCCGGGGTGGTCCTCGGCACCGTGCGCGGCGGGTCGGCGAGCCGCCTGGCGGGCTTGGCGCCGTGCAGCGCGTGCCCGTAGCGGGCGGCGAACGACAGCAGGAAGCGGCTGCGGTCGAGGCTGAACTTGGGGCGCTGGTACTCGTCCACCAGGATGACGCTGGTGATCGACGGCTCGTGCCCGAACGCCGCCACCACCTCCTCCGCCTTGGCCTCCGCGGGAAGCGTCACGGCGGGCAGCAGCAGCTCCTGCACGCGGGGGCCGAGCGAGATCGCGGGCTCGTCCTCGACGGCGGGGAGAGGGACCCGCACCAGCCCGTCGGGGCCCGGGGCGAGCAGCGGGCCGTGCGCCAGCCGCACCTCACAGCCGCGTACGGCGGCGAGCTGCGCCTCGTACTCGATCGCGGGGGCGAGCACGTGCGCGCCGACGCCGCGCGCCAGGCTCACCACGGCCCGTGCCACCGCCGAGGCCCGGTGGTCGCGCGGGATCCGCGCGACCACCTCGGGCGCGAGGGCGAGGAGGTACGGCGCGGCGTCCGCGATCATGTCCAGCGGCACGCTCTCCGCTCCCAGCCCGGCGAACCCCAGCAGGTAACCCAGATTGCGCAGCCCGTCGAGCTGCACCTTGATCATCGGACGGTCGGCCTGCCCGAACGGGCCCGTCAGCAGCAGGATGGCCTCGCGCGGATGTCTGGCCGATCGCCTGAGCGCCTCGTGCAGCGGCGCCAGCGCGCCGGCGCCGGACAGCACCACGTGGACGGGCAGGTCCAGCACCATCGGCAGCGGCGCCGCGCGGAGGTAGCCGGAGGAGTCCACGATGGCGGGGCGGGCGATGACGGCGCCCGTGTCGAGATCCACTACGGGACCGGTGAGGGACACGTTGCGATGATGGGGGCGTTCCGGCCTCGGCAGAAGGCCCACGAAACGAAATTCACTGACATTTCCCGCCCAATTTTCCGCTCCGCAGGTGGGGAATCCGGACAACCGGCTGGTCGCGTTCGAGGACCACGCGCCCGGGTGGGCGTCGCCGTGGGGGCGCCGGACTCGCTGGAGCCGTGCGCGGGCTCACGGGCGGTGGTCGGCTTGCGGGTCGGGCCCGGCCTGGTCCGCCGGGAAGAGGATCACGCTCAGCAGGTGGGGGCTGCGGCCCGGCGCGGGTTTGTTGCGCGACCTGGACACGACCACGTCGCGCAGCACGTCGACCATCTCGGCGAGTTCCTCGGGGCTGAGCCAGACGGTGCCCTGCCGGTAGCCGACGGAGTCGGCGGTGGGGTCGGCTCCGTCGCGGTCGAGGTAGGCGTTGAACTCCGCGTGCAGGGCGGCCATGGCCGCGGCGAACCCGCTGCGGTGGTCGTCCAGGGACATCGACGCGGCCGCGTCGGCGTCGATCACCGTCCGCTCGCGGCGTAGCCGGTAGTGGCGTTCGACGGCGCCGTGGACGCGCTGTTCGTCGGCGACCTCGAGCACTCCCGCCTCGGCCAGCAGGCCGACGTGCCGGTACACGGTGGTCTTGGGGACGTCGGGCAGGCCGGCGCACAGGTCGGACGTGGTGCGGGTGTGCCCGCCGGACATGGCGTGGACGATGCGCAGCCGGACCGGGTGGAGGAGCAGTTCGAGGGTGTCCATCCCCATACGTTCCCATATCTGGTACCGTCCCCAAAATTGGGAATGCAACGGGAAGGCTTGAGATGACCGGGAAAACCTCGACGGTTCGGCTGAGCGACGAGGCGGTGGTGCCGCTGCGCACGCTCGATCCGAGCGGGCCACTCGACGACCTCGCCTGGCTGGACCGGGCGATCGGCGACGCGCGGGTGGTGGCGATCGGCGAGAGCGCGCACTACAACCGCGAGTTCTTCCAGCTCCGCCACCGCCTGCTGCGCTACCTGGTCGAGCGGCACGGGTTCAGCGCCTACGCGATGGAGACCGGCTTCGTCGAAGGGTGGCAGGTCGACAACTGGGTCCGAGGTGGCGAGGACGACCTCGGCCAGGTCATGGCGAACGGCATGACGTCACTGATGGGGCTGTGGACGCAGATGGGCGCCCATCTGCGGTGGATGCGGGAGCACAACCGCACCGCCGCGCACCCTGCCGGCTTCTACGGGATCGACCTGCCCGGCTCGATGGTGTCCCTGCTGCCCGGTCTGGACGCCGTGCTCGCCTACCTCGCGAAGGCCGATCCCGGCTTCCGGGCCGACCCGGGCATCCGGGAGACGGCCTCCGCCTTCGCGGTGTCGTCCGCGTTCTCCGCGCCCGCGGCCCTCGCCGCGTACGGGAACCTCGCACCCGAGGCCAAGGACGCGCTCACGGCGGGTCTCGCCGGCCTCGCCGCGCGCATGACGAGCCGGCGCCTGGACTACGTCCGGCGGACCACCGCCGACGCCTACGAGCGTGCGCTCCGTTCGCTGCGCGTCACGGTCACCCTCGACGTCGTCGCCCGCGAGCTGGCCCGCGGAGACCACCCGGCGGCGATGGTCACCCGCGACGCCGAGATCGCGGACACGGTCGAGTGGATCCTGCGCAGGGAAGACCGGATCGTCCTGGCCGCACACAACGGCCACATCCAACGCTGGCCCGTCACCCTTCCCGGCATGCCTGCGATGACCTCGATGGGCATGCACCTCGCCGACCGGCTGGGTAGCGACTATCTCGTCATCGGCACGACCTCGGGGACCGGCCAGATCCTCAACACAGGAGCCGGCTTCTACGCCGGCGAACTCTTCACGGCCATGCAGGCGCCCGAGCCCGGCAGCCTCGAGGCGCTCATGGCGGCGAGCCACGACGGACCCTTCGCGACCGACCTGCGGCGGCTGTCGCCGGCCGACGCCACGACCGTCCGCGCCGCCTCCCGGCAGCGCGCCGGCACCGGCGCCTTCTACGCCGAGCAGAGCCCGCTCGACGCCTTCGACCTCGTCGTCCACCTCCCGTACGTCACGGCGGCCGAACCCGACCCCGCCGCCCTCGCCCACTCGCCCCACGACGTGCGGGAGCCGTTCTCGCAGTGGACGCCGAAGTGACGCGCGGGCTGGGTTAGCCTTCCCGCATGAGTGGGCGACCCGCCAAAGGGGGCGGGCGGTGGGTGTCGGTGGTGCCCGAGAGGGTCCATCCGTGGATCGACGGGTTCGCCGGGCGGCACGGCCCGTTCGAGGCGTCCGGTGACTCCCGCGTCGTGCGGCTGCTGGCCGCCGACGGGGCGGTGGCGGAGCTGCACGTGCCGTTTCCGCCGATGAAGCCCGGCCCGCCGCACATCACCCGGCTCGTCGCGCACGCCGCGGCCGAACGGCGCGTGGGAGTCGTGCTGGTGCGGCTCGGCGGGTACGCGGCCGGGGTGTTCGAGGGGGACGTGCTGGTGGCGTCCAAGGTCGGGTCCCGGCTGGTGCAGGGACGGACGGCGGCGGGCGGCTGGTCCCAGCAGCGTTTCGCCAGGCGCAGGCAGAACCAGGCGGGCCAGGCGTTCGAGGCGGCGGCGGAGACGGCGCTGCGCGTGCTGTCGCCGCACCTCGCCGGCCCGGACGCCGGCCCGGACGCCGAACCGGACGACGGCCTGGACGCCGTCGTGTTCGGCGGCGACCGCAGGGCGGTGGACGCGCTGCGCGCCGACCCCCGGATGGCGCCGCTGCTGGCCCTGGAGGCGGAGCCGTTCCTGGTCGTGCCGGACCCGAAGCTGGCGGTCCTGAAGGAGGCCCCGAAGCAGTTCCGGGCGGTCCGGATCCGCGTGGTGGACCCGCCCTCCTCGACGGGCTGAGCCGCCGCGCCGGCAGGGCGGCGCAGGTGGTGGGGTGGCTAGGGGTGGAAGGCAGTGGCGTGGTCGGCGAGGAAGGTGGCGAGAGTGCGCGGTGGACGGCCGGTGACCTCCTCGACCGTCGAGGTGAGGCTTGACCAGCGCGCGTCCCCCATCTCCGCCATGAGGGTGGCGAACTCGAGGGCGACGGGCCCGGGGAGGCCCCTGCGTTCCGCGTGGGCCGCCATCTCGGGGATCGGCAGGTCGACGTACGAGACCTCCCGGCCGAGGGCGGCGGTGATGGCGGCGGCGATCTCCGCGTGCGTCGGGGACTCGGGGCCGGTGAGCACGTAGGTCGCGTCCGCGCCGACCGGGCGTGTCAGGAGGGCCGCGGCGACGTCCGCGATGTCCCTGGTGTCGATGTAGTTGACCTTGGCGGAGCCGTACGCGCCGTAGAAGCGGCCCTCGCGCACGTCGGCGAGCAGGTTCTGCATGAACCCGGTCGGCTCCAGGATCGACCAGGGCAGGCCGGAGCGCCTGAGGTGGGCGTCGATCTCGCCGTGGGCGCCGCCGCCGAGGGGCGCGCCCGGCCTGGCGTCGCGCACCGAGACCGACACCACCTGCGCCACCCCCGCCTCCCGCGCCAGGTCGATGACGGCCTGCTGGGCGGTGACGACGCCGGGCCAGAGGGAGCTGTTGAGGAACAGCCGGTCGCCGGCCGACAGCACCTTCCCGATCGTCTCCGGCCGGTCGAAGTCTCCCAGGACGTACTCGCAGCCGAGGTCCACGGGACGGCGCACCACGGCCACGACCTCCTCGCCGCGCAGCGTGTCGATGAGCGCCCTGCCGATCGAGCCGGTGGCGCCGGTTACCACGATCATCATGTCCTCCTAAGCGGAAGATTGGATTCCGGTTAGCCGGACGGTACACTAACCGGAATCGATTCGTCCACTTTGGAGTCGTAGGTGCGCGCGGATGCCAGGCGGAATCTGGACAAGATCGTCGAAGCGGCTGCCGCCGTCATGGCCGAGCGCGGCGTCGGAGCACCCATGGAGGCGATCGCCCGCCGCGCGGGCGTCGGCGTCGGCACCCTCTACCGCCGCTTCCCTGACCGCAACGCGCTGATCGCGGCCATCGGCGAGCACTACGTCCACTCCCTGGCCGAGGCGCTGCTCGAGGCCGCGGCGAACGCGCCCGACGCCTGGAGCGGGCTGCGCGGCTTCGTCCTGTGGGCCGCGAACCCCGGCCGGGCCGCGCTCGCCGCCTCGCTCGCCGAGCTGCCCGACGAGACGTTCCTGGACATGGCCGAGTTCGCCGTCGCGCGCACGCGCTGGCTGGAAGGGCTCGACGAGCTGGTGCGCAGGGCCCAGGCCGAAGGCGGGATGCGCGCCGACGTCGACACCGAGGACGTGGTGTCGCTGATGAGCCTCTTCGCCTGTCATCCCGCGGATCTGCCCGCGCACGTGGCCGCCCAGCCGGTGCGCTTCCTGCACCTGATACTCGACGGCATGCAGGCGAGCGCCGCCACCCGGCTGCCCGGTGACCCGCCGGAGAGCGTTTGAGCCGATTCAAAACCAGCGCGAACCAGACTGGCGTGCCACCCGTCCTGGAGGCGCCGCACGTGCTCGCCCCCGTGCTGGACGCGTCGTTCGTCTCGACCGGCGACGCCGCGCAGTACGCCCTGGCCGCGATTCGGAACCTGCGCTGGTCGGCGAACACCTGCCCGAGGACTGACCTGAGGTGGGACTCCCGCCTGGGGCCATACACTGATCCGTATGCACACTCCCGATTGACCGGCGCAGCACGCCCCAACCCTCGTTTCCTAGCCCGGGAGTGTTCGTCCAACCATGATCATCGCCAGTGACATCGAGCTGCGCGCGGGCGCGCGGCTGCTCATCGAGAAGTCGTCCTTCCGGGTCAACCCGGGCGACAAGATCGGCCTCGTCGGCCGCAACGGCGCGGGGAAGACCACGCTGACCAAGGTGCTGGCGGGCGAGGGCCTGCCCGCCGCGGGCACCGTCACCACCTCGGGCAACGTCGGCTATCTGCCGCAGGACCCGCGCACCGGCGACCTGCAGGTGCTGGCCCGCGACCGCATCCTGTCGGCCAGGGGCCTGGATGAGGTGCTGCGCAAGCTGCGCGAGGCCGAGCTCGCCATGTCGTCCGCCGACGAGCGCACCCGCGAGAAGGCGGTCAGGCAGTACGGCCGCCTGGAGGATCAGATGCACGTCCTCGGCGGCTACGCGGCCGAATCCGAGGCCGCGTCGATCTCCTCCAGCCTCGGCCTGCCCGACCGGGTGCTCGGCCAGCCGTTGGAAACGCTTTCCGGCGGGCAGCGCAGGCGCGTCGAATTGGCGCGCATTCTTTTCAGCGGTGCGGAAACTCTCCTACTTGACGAGCCGACAAACCACCTAGATGCGGACTCAATCGGGTGGCTTCGTGATTTTTTGCGATCGCATCAGGGCGGCTTGGTGATCATCAGTCACGATGTCGGTCTTCTTGAAGCCACGGTCAACAAGGTCCTGCACCTCGACGCCAACCGCAGCGTGATCGATCACTACAATGTCGGCTGGAAGGCCTACCTCGCCCAGCGCGAGACCGACGAGAAGCGCAGGAAGCGCGAGCGCGCCAACGCCGAGAAGCAGGCGGGCGCGCTGCTGGCCCAGGCCGACAAGATGCGCGCCAAGGCCACCAAGGCCAAGGCCGCCCAGGACATGATGCGCCGCGCCAACCGCCTGCTCGCCGGAACCGAGGAGGAACGCCAGGGCGACAAGGTCGCCAAGCTCCGCTTCCCCGAGCCGCAGCCGTGCGGCCGAACCCCGCTGACGGCCGAAGACCTGTCCAAGTCGTACGGGTCGCTGGAGGTGTTCACGGACGTCAGTGTGGCCATCGACCGAGGTCACCGGGTTGTCATCCTGGGGCTCAACGGCGCCGGCAAGACCACGCTGCTGCGACTGCTCGGCGGGATCGAGACGCCCGACACCGGCGCGCTCAAGCCCGGTCACGGTCTGAAGATCGGCTACTACGCCCAGGAGCACGAGACCCTCGACAGCGGCCGCACCCTCCTGGAGAACATGCAGTCGGCGGGCGGCACGTTCACCGACACCGAGTTGCGCAAGGTGCTCGGCTCGTTCCTGTTCACCGGCGACGACGTCGACAAGCCCGCCGGAGTCCTGTCAGGTGGCGAGAAGACCCGGCTCGCGCTTGCCATGCTGGTGCTGTCGAGCGCCAACGTCCTGCTGCTCGACGAGCCCACGAACAACCTCGACCCGGTCAGCCGCGAGCAGGTCCTCAACGCTCTGAGGTCCTATTCAGGAGCAATCGTCCTGGTTACGCATGACGAGGGTGCCGTTGACGCCCTTTCACCGGATAGGGTGATCTTGCTGCCAGACGGAACTGAAGACGCTTGGAGCGATGAATTTTCCGATCTGGTGGCACTTGCCTGATCTTAATTTGAGTGGGTACGGATCTTTTCCCGTGGAGTAGGTAGCCGATCCCGCTGAAATGACTGATCATGGCGGAGTAACGCTGCGGAAGTCCGGCACTACAGGAGGTACTCGTGGCCGAGACACTGAAGAAGGGCACCCGGGTCACCGGGGCCGACCGGGAGAAGCTGGCCGGTGATCTCAAGAAGCGCTATGCCGCGGGCGAGAGCATCCGCGCCCTGGCGGCTTCGACCGGTCGGTCCTACGGGTTCATCCACCGCATCCTGAGCGAGTCCGGCGTGACTCTGCGCGGGCGCGGAGGGGCGACCCGAGGCAAGTCCAAGCGCTGACGGCCGCCTCGGAACGTGCGACCGCAGCCGCTCGTCCCCAGTCAGCCACCGTCGCGCCCGAGCCGGCCAGAATCATATTCTGTAGGCTCGGGCGCGACGGGCAGCTAAAGGGAGTGAGCGATGGCGGGAGCGGCGGCACCACAACAGCGCGGGGGGAACGCGGAGGACGTCTCAGCCGAAGCACTGGCGGAGATCGGCCTGCGCTACGAGGTGGACGGTGAGATCGCGACGATCACGCTGAACCGGCCGGACAAGCGGAACGCCCAGACGTTCGCCACCTGGTCGGCACTGGCCGACATCGGTGGCAACCTGCCGGAGCAGATACGTGTCGTCGTCGTGAAAGGTGAGGGACCGTCCTTCTCAGCAGGGATCGACCTGCGGATGTTCACACCAGAAGGAGTGCCCGGGCAGGGCTCGTTCAGCTCGGCCGCCGCACTTGAAGGCCCGGCCTTCGAGGAGCGGCTACGACAGGCCCAGCAAGGGTTTCTGTGGTTGCGTCGACCGGAGATCGTCTCCATCGCGGCCGTACAGGGGCACGCGATCGGCGCCGGATTCCAGCTCGCACTGGCCTGCGACCTGAGAATCATCACGAATGACGTCAAGTTCTGTATGAAGGAGCCGGCCCTGGGGCTGGTGCCCGACCTGACGGGAACCAAGCCGCTGGTCGAGCTGGTCGGACTGGCCAAGGCGATCGACCTCTGCCTGACAGCCCGTACCGTGGAGGCCGACGAGGCCATGCGCATCGGCCTCGCCGAGAAGGTGGTCGCCAGGAGCGACCTGGCGAAAGCCGTGCAAGACAAGATCGCGGAGTTGCTGTCGACCAACAGGGACGCGGCGGCGGCTACCAAGCGACTGCTCCAGGGCGCGAGGGGGCGCACCCTGGAGGAGCAGAGTGCGGCAGAAGGAGCGGAACAGGCCAAGCGGCTCAGAGCGCTGTTCGGTTGAGAACGGTCTTACGCCCTGAGCTGACCGGGGAATCGTCCGGCGGCCCCGCGACGCTCATACCGGGGGAGGACCCCGAATGGCGATGATGGGAGGGGGCTTCGGCCCCCACGTGTGGACGTCGTTGCGGCGCGACGGCTCGGTGACCAAACAGCGGCTCGCGCCCGGCACGGTCAGGCGCATCGCGCGCTACGCCAGGCCGCACACCAAGCAGATCACCGCGTTCCTGCTGCTCGTGGTGGCGGGCGCGGTCATCGTGATCGCCAACCCGCTGCTGATGAAGGCGATCATCGACGACGGCATCCTGCCCCGCCGGGCCGGCGTCGTGGTCGGGCTGGCGCTGGCGATCGGCGCGCTCGCGCTGCTCGACGCCGGGCTCACGCTGATGCAGCGGTGGTTCTCCGCGCGCATCGGCGAGGGGCTGATCTACGACCTGCGCACCGAGGTGTTCGACCACGTCCAGCGCATGCCGGTCGCCTTCTTCATGCGGGCGCAGACCGGCGCGCTGGTCAGCAGGCTCAACAGCGACGTGATCGGCGCGCAGCGGGCGCTGACCAGCACGCTGTCGTCGGTGGTGTCGAACGTGGTCAGCCTGGTGCTGGTGCTGGGCGCGATGCTCGCGCTGTCGTGGCAGGTGACCCTGGTCGCGCTGGTGCTGCTGCCGATCTTCATCGTCCCGGCCAAGTGGGTGGGGCGGCGCATGTCGGCGCTCACCCGCGAGCAGATGCAGCTCGACGCCGAGATGAGCTCGGTCACCACCGAGCGGTTCAACGTGGCGGGCGCGATGGTCGCCAAGCTCTACGGCAGGCCGGAGGACGACGCCGAGGTGTTCGGCAGGCGCGCCGCCAGGGTGCGCGACGTGGGCGTCACGGTCGGCATGTACGGGACGGTGTTCCGCGTGGCGCTGGGGCTGGTCGCGGCGCTGGCCACCGCCCTGGTCTACGGCATCGGCGGCGTGCTGGCCGTGGGCGGCGTGTTCGAGCTGGGCACGCTGGTGGCGCTGGCCGCGCTGCTGATGCGGCTGTACGGCCCCCTCACGTCCCTGTCGAACGTGCACGTGGACGTGATGACCGCGCTGGTCAGCTTCGACCGCGTCTTCGAGATCCTCGACCTGCGGCCGATGGTGTCGGAGCGGCCGGACGCCGAGCCGGTCCCCGACGGGCCGGTGACGATCGAGTTCGACGACGTCCGCTTCCGCTACCCGGCGGCCGAGGAGGTGTCGCTGGCCTCACTGGAGTCGGTGGCCAGACAGGACACCGGCCCCTCGCACCCGGTGCTCAAGGGCGTCTCGTTCACCGCCAAGCCCGGCCAGCTGATCGCGCTGGTCGGCCACTCGGGCGCGGGCAAGACCACGATCACCTCGCTGGTCTCGCGGCTCTACGACGTCAACGAGGGCGCGGTGCGGATCAACGGGCTCGACGTGCGCGAGGCCACCCTCGCCTCGCTCCGCGACACCGTGGGCGTGGTCATGCAGGACGCTCATCTCTTCCACGACACGATCGGGGCCAACCTCCGCTACGCCAGGCCCGGGGCCACCGACGAGGAGGTCTGGGAGGCTCTCAGGGCCGCGCAGATCGGCGAGCTCGTCGAGGCGCTGCCCGAGGGGCTCGACACCGTGGTCGGCGACCGCGGCTACCGGCTGTCGGGCGGTGAGAAGCAGCGCCTCGCCCTGGCCAGGCTGCTGCTGAAGGCGCCGCGCGTGGTCGTCCTGGACGAGGCCACCGCGCACCTCGACTCGGAGTCGGAGGCGGCGGTGCAGCAGGCGCTGAAGACGGCGCTGCAGGGGCGCACCTCGCTGGTCATCGCGCACCGGCTGTCGACGATCAGGGAGGCCGACGAGATCCTCGTCGTGCAGGACGGCCGCATCGCCGAGCGCGGCGGCCACGACGAGCTGCTGGCGCGCAGCGGCCTGTACGCCGAGCTGTACCGCACCCAGTTCAGCTCTTCAGGTAGCCCAGCCGGTTGAGCTCCTCCCTGGCGACCTTCTCCACGAGCTGGAGGTCGCCGGGGCGCAACCGGGTGCGCCAGGAGCCGGCCTCGGCGCTCCTGCCGTACAGGGCGACCTTGGAGACGCGGGTCTCCAGGAACTCCGCCAGCGTCGCCACCGACTGGGCGGGCCGCAGCACCAGGTCCTCGTAGCGCAGGGTGAGGAGCTGGTCTTCCGGCAGGTCCTTGCGCAGGGTGGCGCTGAGGCGCACGGCGCTGCGCCAGCGCAGGGCGCACTTGCCCGCGATCGGCATGCCCTTCCACCTGTCGCGGTGCTCGTCGCGGTTGACGCCCAGGAACGCGTTGGGGAACTCGGTCTGCTCGCCCAGCATCCCCGGCTTGAACCAGGCCAGGCACGCCGGGTCGGCGAGCATGTCCGCGGTCACGTCGCGGCCGTCGCGGATGAGCTGCACGAACCGGGCGTCGGGGAAGGCCTGCAGCAGCACCTGCGCGCTGTAGAGCAGGTCGGGGCCGGCGTCGCCGAACCGGGTCACCTCGCCGGTGGCCACGCAGGGGCCGGCGGCGGTGACGCCGCCCGCCTCCCTGCACGACTCGGCGCACTGCCCGCACGAGCCGGGCAGCACCTGCCACGACTCCGACAGCGCGTCGCGCAGCACCCGGGTCGCCCCGGTGGTGCGGGCGATCGACGGCTTGCGGGCGAAGGCGTACACCACGTGCGCCACGCACGCGCGGCCCATCGTCACGTGGAAGCCGGGGGACCGTTTCAGGGCGCGGCCGAGCAGGTCCGCGCCTGAATGCGGTGCTCCGAGCAGGAAGACCGGCCGGCGGACCTTGATGCCGTTGACCACGAGGATGTGGGGCGGAAGTCGCATACCGCATGCAAGTGTGACACCGTTTGCCAGGTGAACGAGCCATCCGCGGTGACGGTGCTCACGGGCGCGGGCATCTCCACCGACTCCGGGATTCCCGACTTCCGCGGGCCGCAGGGCGTGTGGACCAAGAACCCCGCCGCCCAGGCCCTCGTCACGCTGGAGAGCTACCTGGCAGACCCCGACGTCAGGCGCAGGTCGTGGCTGGCCAGGCGCGACCATCCGGCCTGGAACGCCGAGCCCAACGCCGGGCACCGCGCCCTGGTCGAGCTGGAGCGCGCCGGGCTGCTGCGGGCTCTCGTCACGCAGAACGTCGACGGGCTGCACCAGCGCGCGGGCTCGGTTCCGGAGAAGGTCATCGAGATCCACGGGACGCTCTTCCGCGTCGAGTGCGTCTCCTGCGACCTGATCACGCCGATGCGCGAGGTGCTCGACCGGGTGGCCGCCGGCGAGGACGACCCGCCCTGCCCGCGCTGCGGCGGCGTCCAGAAGGCCAACACGATCTCCTTCGGCCAGTCGCTCAAGCCGGACGTCCTGGAGGCCGCGCTCGACGCGGCCCGCTCCTGTGAGGTGTTCCTGGCCGTCGGCACCTCGCTGACCGTCCATCCCGCCGCGAGCCTGTGCGGCGAGGCGCTCGACGCCGGAGCCCGGCTGGTGATAGTCAACGCCCAGCCCACGCCCTACGACCCCTTCGCCGACCAGGTGATCAACGAGCCGATCGGCGAGGCTCTGCCCACGCTCGTCAAGGAGTTGATCGATGCAGCCAGGTGACACCGTCGCGATCGTCTCGCCGTCAGGCACACCCGACCCCGACCAGCTCAG
Organism: Nonomuraea sp. NPDC000554; assembly: GCF_040300065.1. NCBI lineage: Bacteria > Bacillati > Actinomycetota > Actinomycetes > Streptosporangiales > Streptosporangiaceae > Nonomuraea > Nonomuraea sp. NPDC000554. The sequence goes on from NZ_JBEPDC010000021.1 coordinate 109,253, forward strand.
GCGCGGAGCCGAGCGCCTGGAGGGGCTCGGGCTGAAGGTGGTGCTCGGCCCGCACGCGCTCGACCGGCAGGAGCTCGACTACCTGGCGGGCTCCGACGCCGCCCGCGCCGCCGACCTACAGGCCGCCTGGTGCGATCCGGACGTCTCCGCGGTGTTCTGCTCCAGGGGCGGGTACGGCGCGGCCAGGCTGCTCGACCTGCTCGACTGGGACGCCATGCGCGCGGCGGGGCCGAAGGTGCTGCTGGGATCCAGTGACATCACGGCGCTGCACCACACGTTCGGGATCGAGCTGGGCGTGCCGACCCTGCACGGGCCGATGCCCGCCTGCGGCGAGATGGCCGGCGGGCAGGGGCCCGAGCCGCGCGGCTGGGAGCACTTCCAGGCGGCCCTGTTCGGCACGCCGCAGCCGGTCCCCGGCGACCGCGTGCTGTCACCGGGCACGGCCGAGGGGGTGCTGACCGGCGGTAACCTGTCGTTGCTCGCCTCGATGTGCGGCACCCGCCACCACCCGTCGTTCGACGGGAAGATCGTCCTGCTGGAGGACATCGGCGAGGAGCCGTACCGGATCGACCGCATGCTCACCCAGCTGCTGCAGGCGGGCGCCTTCACCGGCGTGCGCGGCATCGTGCTCGGCTCGTGGGTCGACTGCGGCGATCCCTACCCGGTGCTGCGCGACCGGCTGCTGCCGCTCGGCGTGCCGATCCTGGCGGGCCTGCCGGTCGGTCACGGCACCCCGCAGCTGAGCGTGTGGCTTGGGGCTCTTGGGGTTATCGATACCGAATCGTGCTCGCTGTCTGGTCAGTTCCGCGACGAGCAGCAGGCAAGGTAGAGAGACAGACGGACAGGGACAAATCGGACAGAACCGGTAGAAGGGACGCGGCGCGTGAACGTGTTCAAGCGTGACCGGGAACCCTCACGCAGGCCGATCGAGGACGTCGACCTCGACTCGCTTCTCGCGCTCGTCGCCGAGTCCCTCGGGCACAGCTGCTCCTTCGCTCCCGACGGCGCCTCCCTGACGCTCGGCGGCGGCCGGCAGATCCGCGTCATGCTCACCGGGCTGCGCCGCGAGGCCGGGCGCAGGGCCAGGGAGGACTGGCCGATGCTGGTCTCCGAGCACCTCGCGCACGTCGTGGCCACCGCCGACGAGCAGTTCGACGTCTGCGACCTGGCTCAGGCCGGGCCGCTGCTGCGCACCCGGGTCGAAGCGGTCGACGAGGTGCCCGACCTGACCAGGGTCGTGGGGCGTCACCTCAACGCCGACCTGGTGGAGCTGCTGACGTCCGGCTCCCGGCTGGTGCGTCCGGAGGAGGCCGGGTGCTGGCCGGTGCCGTCGGCGGAGGCGCTGGAGCAGGCCGTCGCCAACGTCCGGCGCGACGAGCCGCTGTCGGTCGAGACGATCGAGCTGTCGGGCACCCCCGTCACCCGCCTGACCGGCCACACCCCGTCGGCCGCCACGCACCTGCGCTGGCTCGGGGAGTACCTGACGGTGCCGCCCGACGGCGTCCTCGTGGTGCTGCCCGACCCCTACACGCTGATCGTGCACCCGGTCGACGGCATCGGCGTGGTCAGGGCGCTCGAACGGCTGCGCGTGCACGCCGCCCGCACCGACGGGCTCAGCCCCCAGGTGTACTGGTGGCATCAGGGCCGCCTGACCCTCATCAGGGCCGACATCGTGCTGCAGGCGGGCCAGACCCGGCTCGTCGTGGCGCCGCCGCCCGAGTTCGCCAGAGTCCTGGCCCGCCTGGCCGTCTAGGACAGGGCCCGGGCCGCGAGGATGAGCGGCACGTGTGAGAACGCCTGCGGGAAGTTGCCGACCTGCCTGCCGTAGCGCGGGTCGAACTCCTCGGCCAGCAGCCCCACGTCGTTGCGCAGCGCGAGCAGCCGCTCGAACAGCTGCGTGGCCTCCTCCTTGCGGCCCTGCTTGGCCATCACCTCGACCAGCCAGAAGCTGCACGCCAGGAACGCGCCCTCGCCGCCCGGCAGCCCGTCGACGTCGTTGTCGGCGGCCACCGGGTAGCGCAGCACGAAGCCGTCGGACATCAGCTCCTTCTCGATCGCCGCCACCGTCCCCCTCACCCGGGGGTCGTCAGGGGGCAGGAAGCCCACGCTCGGCATCATCAGCAGCGACGCGTCCAGCTCGGTGGACCCGTACGACTGGGTGAAGGTGTTGCGGCGGGGGTCGTAGCCCTTGTCGCAGATCTCGGCGTGGATGGTGTCGCGCAGCGCCAGCCACCGGTCGACCGGGCCGGTGCGGCCGAACTCCTGCACGTACTTCACGGCGCGGTCCAGAGCCACCCAGCACATCATCTTGGAGTGGGTGAAGTGCCTGCGCGGGCCGCGCACCTCCCACAGGCCCTCGTCGGGCTCGTGCCAGTGGTCCTCCACGTAGTCGAGCAGCTCGCGCTGGATCGACCAGGCCCGGTCGTCGGGCGGCAGCCCCATCGCCCTGGACTCGTAGAGGCAGTTCATCACCTCGCCGTAGACGTCCAGCTGAAGCTGGTTGACCGCCTGGTTGCCGATCCTGACGGGGCGTGAGTCCTCGTAGCCGTCGAGCCAGCCGAGCTGGAGCTCGGTCAGCCGCCGCTCGCCCGCGACGCCGTACATGATCTGCAGGTCCTGGGGCCTGCCCGCGATCGCGCGCAGCAGCCAGGCGCGCCAGGCCGCCGCCTCGTCGAGGTAGCCGGAGCCGATCAGCGCGTCGAGGGTCATCGTCGCGTCGCGTAGCCAGCAGTAGCGGTAGTCCCAGTTGCGCACGCCTCCCAGATCCTCGGGCAGGGACGTCGTGGGAGCCGCCACGATGCCGCCGGTGGGGGCGTAGGTAAGCGCCTTGAGGGTGATCAGGGAGCGGACCACGGCCTCGCGGTACGGCCCCTCGTAGGTGCACCGGGCGACCCAGTCGGCCCACATCGCCTCGGTCTCCTCGAGCTGGTTCTCGCAGTGGATCTGCGCCGGCATCGGCTCGTGGGACGGGTGCCAGGTGAACACGAACGACAGCCGCTCGCCCTCCTTGACGTGGAAGGTCGCGCGGTGGGCGTAGTCGCCCCCCTTGAGCGGGACGGGGGAGTGCATCCAGGCCGAGTCGGGCCCTCCGATGGCTTGCAGGTGCCCGTCGGTGCGCCGCACCCAGGGGACGATGCGGCCGTAGTCGAAGCGGACCCTCAGGGTGGTGGAGACCTCGACCGTCCCGGAGACGCCCTCCACGATGCGCACCACGTCGGGGTTGACGTCGCGTGGCGGCATGAAGTCGATCACGCGCAGGGTGCCGGTGGGGGTGTCCCACTCGCTTTCCAGGATGAGTGTGTCGGGCCGGTAGCGGCGGCGGGTGGCGGGCTGCCTGCCGGTGGGACCGAGCCACCAGTGGCCGTTTCGCTCGCTGCCGAGCAGCGCGGCGAAGCAGGCGGGCGAGTCGAACCTGGGGAGGCAGAGCCAGTCGATGGAGCCGTCTCTGGCGACCAGAGCGGCAGACTGCATGTCCCCGATGAGCGCATAGTCCTCGATCCGCATGCCCTCGACGGTACCGCGAGAGGGCGATCACGCGGCCAGGTCCGATCACGTCGCGTCATGTCGGATCCGGCCGCGTGATCACGTCAGGGGGAACCAGCGGGTGAACAGCTGGGTCAGCGGGCCGATGGCCAGCGCGAACACCAGGGTGCCGATGCCGACGGTGCCGCCGAGCAGCCAGCCGACCGCCAGCACGGTGATCTCGATGAGGAAGCGGGCCAGCCGCACCGACAGCCCCATCCGGACCAGCCCCGTCATGACCCCGTCACGCGGTCCCGGTCCCATCCGCGCGCTGATGTACAGCACCGTCGCCAGCGCGACCGACACCACGCCGAGCACCAGGTAGAGCCAGCTCAGTGCCCAGTGTCCCGGGGCGGGCAGCAGGAAGATGGTGGCGTCGGCGAACAGCCCGAGGAAGATCACGTTGCTGATCGTGCCGACGCCCGGCCGCTGACGCAGCGGGATCCACAGCAGCATGACCAGCGCGCCGACCAGGATGATGACCGTGCCGATGGACAGACCGGCCTTGAAGGCCACGCCCTGGTGGAAGACGTCCCAGGGGTCGTTGCCCAGCCCCGACTCGACCTGGAGGCCGATGCCCGCGCCGTACAGCGCCAGGCCGCCGTAGAGGCGGGCCAGGCGGGCAGGCAGGGGGCCGAGGGCGGGGACCGTCGCTTCGCTCATAGTGGTCACAGAATGGCAGGCCAGCTGTTTGCCAAAACAGGGCCAATCGTGAAAAGTGGCCTCATGCGGTATCTGTCGGCGTCCCAGGTGGCGCGGCTGGTCGACGTCGACCCGGGCACGCGACCGTACTACCGGGCGCTGGCGGCCTCGGTGCGCGCGCTCGTCCTGGACGGGCAGCTGCCCGTCCGGGTGCGGATGCCCGCCGAGCGGCACCTGGCGGCCGCGCTGAACGTCAGCCGCACCACCGTCACCTCCGCCTACGACCTGCTGCGCGAGCAGGGCTACCTGGAGAGCAGGCAGGGCTCGGGAAGCTGGACGACGCTGCCCGACCCGGCCTTCGCCGCCGAGAACCCGTGGCTGTCCACCGACGGCGACGGGATGATCCAGCTGCACTGCGCGGCCCCCGCCGCCCCCGCCGCGCTGCGTGAGGCGATGGCCGGGGCGGTCGAGGACCTGCCGAGGTACGGCATGGGCAACGGCTACGACCCGATGGGCCTGCCGCAGCTCAGAGAGCGCATCGCCGCCCGCTACACCGCCCGCGGCCTGGCCACCAGGCCGGAGCAGATCCTCGTCACCACCGGCTCCCAGCACGCCATCCAGCTCGTCGGCAGCCTGCTCGTCGGCCCCGGCGACCCGGTGGTGATCGAGTCGCCCACCTACCCGCACGCCATCGACGTGGCCCGCCACCGGGGCGCCAGGCTGGTGCCCGTCGGCATCTCGCACGAGGGCTGGCAGGTGGACCTGGTCACCTGCGCGCTGCGCCAGTCGGCCGCCCGCGTCGCCTACCTGATGCCCGACTTCCACAACCCGACGGGCGCGCTCATGGACGACGCCACGAGGGCCGCCCTGGTCGGCGCCGCGAGGCGGTTCGACACCACCCTCGTCATCGACGAGACCTGGTCGGAACTGGCCCTGGACGACGTGCCGAGGACGGCGCCGATGGCCGCGTTCGACACCGACAGCCGGGTGATCACCATCGGCTCGGCCTCGAAGCTCTGGTGGGGCGGCCTGCGCATCGGCTGGATCCGCGCCACGGCCGCGCTCACCCGCCGCCTGGCCGTGCACCGGGCGATCGTGGACATCGCCAGCCCGGTGCTGGAGCAGCTCGTGGTGGCCCGGCTGTTCGACCGCCTGGAGGAGACCAGAGCCGAGCGCCGCCGCACGCTGGGCGCCTCCCGCGACGCGCTGGTCACGGGGCTGCGCGAGCGGCTGCCCGAGTGGAGCTTCACCGTCCCGCGCGGCGGCGGCACGCTGTGGGTGCGCCTCGACAGGGGCTGCGCCACCACGCTCGCCGAGGCCGCGGCCTGCCACGGGGTACGGCTCGCGCCCGGCCCCTGGTTCGGGCTCGAAGGCACCCTGGACGGCTACGTGCGGCTGCCGTACACGCTGCCGCCCCAGACGCTCACCGAGGCCGTCGGCAGGCTCGCCGTCGCCCACGAGCGCGGGCCCGTCGGCGCCAGGCCCGTGCCCGACACGCTCATTCCCATGGTGTGACGCCCCTGGCCAGCGGAGCCCGCCAGCCGAAGCGCATCGCCGCGGCCCGCAGCCCGAAGGCCAGCACCGCCGAGGCCAGGGTGGCCGGCCAGCCGTGCAGGTCGGCCAGGTAGAGCCCGGCCATCACCAGCGAGCCGAGCATCGCCGGCACCGCGTACAACTGCCGGTCGTACAGCAGTGCTGGGATCTCGCCGGCCAGCACGTCCCGCAGCATGCCGCCCCCGACGGCCGTGGTGACGCCCAGCAGGGCGGCGTGCAGCGGGCTCAGGCCGTAGTCGAGCGCCTTCTCCGTGCCGACCGCGCAGAACAGGCCCAGGCCCGCGGCGTCCAGCACCAGGATGACGGGCATCCCCTTGGCCACGTGCGGATGCCAGAAGAACACGATCATCGTGGCCGCCAGCGGCACCAGCACGTAGCCCAGGCTCTGGAAGGCGGCCGGGCGGACGTTCAGGATCAGGTCGCGGGCCACGCCGCCGCCCAGCGCGGTGAACTCGGCGAGCACCGCCATCCCGACCACGTCGAGTCGCTTGCGCACGCCCATCAGCGCGCCGGACAGGGCGAAGACGAAGATTCCGACAAGGTCGAGAAGTTCTGACACGTTCGCCATTCTTACCGGATGGCGTTCACGGCACGGGCGGCACGGAACCGGGATGGTGCTCGGACATCAGGTGCCGCAGCCTGCGGGTGAACAGGAACAGGACCAGCCCGGCGAGGATCGCGACCAGGGCCAGGACCAGGTAGTACGCGGGTTCGGAGACGACCGCGCTGAGCCGCCCGGTCTGGCCGCCGACCGCGTCGCCCACCGAGATCGAGATGAACCAGATGCCCAGCATCTGCCCCTTGAACGCCCGCGGCCCGAGCTTCGTGGTGACCGAGAGCCCGACCGGGCTGAGCGACAGCTCGCCGAAGACCTGGATGAGGTAGACCAGCACCAGCCACCACACCGACACCTTGCCGCTCTCGGCCAGTCTCGCCGCCACCGCCATCACCACGAAGCTCAACCCCACCGTGACCAGCGCGAACGCGAACTTCTGCGGGGTGCTCACGCGCGTGCCCAGCTTCGTCCAGAGCGCGGCGAACACCGGCACGAAGATCATGATGAACAGCGGGTTGAACGCCTGCGTGGTGGCCGCCTGGATGTGCACGCCGAACAGCATCAGGTCGGTGTTCTTCTGGGCGAAGAACAGCAGCTTGCTGGGCGCCAGGTCGTAGACCGTCCAGAAGATCGCGGCGGCCGCGAACAGCCAGACGTAGGCCTTCATCCGCGACTTCTCGTCCTCCGACAGGTCGTGGCTGCCGAGCAGGATGTAGCTGAAGTAGACCACCGGCACCGCCAGGATGAGGGCGGTCACCGCCAGCGCGAACCTGTCGAGCGTGAGCGTCCCCGACGCCGCCCAGGCCGCCATCGCCACCACGGCCGCGAACACGGCCAGCGGGATGATCCGCACGGCGTGACGGCGTTCGGAGGGGGTCAGCGGAAGGCCGGGCTGTTCGCCGACGCCCCTGAGCGAGCCCCGGCCCAGGACGTACGCGAGCAGGCCCAGCGCCATGCCCACCGCGGCGGCGCCGAAGGCCAGGTGCCAGCGGTTGCCCGTGGCCAGCCAGCCGACCACGATCGGGGCGAAGAACGCGCCGAGGTTGATCGCGAGGTAGAACACCGAGAAGCCGGCGTCCCTGCGGCCGTCCTCCTCCTCGCTGTAGAGCTTGCCGACCATGACCCCGATGTTCGGCTTGAGCAGCCCGGTGCCGGAGATGATGAGCAGCAGGCCCAGCCAGATCAGGAACGATCCGGTGACGGGTACGGCCATGCTGATGTGGCCGCACATGATGGTGGACCCGCCCAGCAGCACCGACCTGCGCGGGCCGAGGAAGCGGTCCGCGATCCAGCCGCCCGGCAGCGCCGCCAGGTAGATCAGCGCGCCGTAGAGGCCGACCACGGCCGTCGCGGTCTGCTCGCTCAGGCCCAGGCCGTGGTTGGCGGGGGAGGCGGCCATGAACGTGGCGAGGATGGCGCGCAGGCCGTACCAGCTGAAGCGCTCCCACATCTCGGTGCCGAACAGGGTCGCCAGGCCCCACGGATGCCCGAAGAACGTCCTTTCGCCGTTGCTCATCCGCGCCCCCCGACACGTTTCGCAGGTGGTTGACCACTCTAGGTGACAGCGCCCCCGCTTTCCCGGTTGGGGCTTGTCGCTACCCCGGTCGTGTGGTGCGATGCGTGCCACACGTGAATGCCGACTGGAGGCGGGTGCCGTGGCCGATGTCCTCGAAGTCCGTGCCGAGATCTCCGGCCTGATCGCCGGCCGTACCGTGTGCGAGCAGCTCAGGTGGCTCGCCGAACAGCACCCCGGGTCTCCGGCCTACTCCGATCCCGTGCCCGGCGGCTGGACCACGCTGACCTACGGCGAGGCGCGGCAGCGGGTGCTGGAGATCGCGGCCGGATTCGCCGCTCTCGGGCTGAGCCCCGGCGAGCCGGTGGCGCTGATGATGGTCAACAGGAGCGAGCACGTGCTGGCCGACCTCGGGGCCGTGCACGCGGGCGGCGTCGGCTGCACCGTGTACTCCACGTTCGCGCCCGACCAGATCGCCTTCGTCGCCGCCGACGTCGGCGCCAGGTTCGCCGTCCTGGGTGGGCCCGCGGACCTGGCCCGCTGGCAGCCCGTCCTCGACCGGCTGCCCGGCCTGCGGAAGATCATCATGCTCGACGGCGCCCCCGACGGCGAGCCGTTCATGACCTGGCAGGACTTCCTGGAGCTCGGACGCGCCTCGCTGAGCGCCGACGCCGCCGCGGTCGAGGCCCGATGGCGCGCCGTCACCCCCGACGACGTCGTCACCGTGCTGTACACCTCGGGCACCACCGGCCTGCCCAAGGGCGTCCCGCTCACCCACCGCAACGTCCTGTACGAGGTCGAGTCGACCGACCGGATGACCTCCCTGCCCATGGAGGGCGCCCAGATCTCCTACCTGACCTACGCGCACATCGCCGAGCGGGTGCTCAGCCTCTACCTGCCGCTGGTGAAGGTCTCGCACGTGTACTTCTGCACCGACCTGGCCGACCTGGGCGCCACGCTCGGGCAGGTCAGGCCGATGCTGTTCTTCGGCGTGCCGCGCGTGTGGGAGAAGATGGCGGCCCGCCTGCGGGCCGTCCTGGCCGCCCAGCCGCAGGAGCGGCAGGACGCCGTCCGCCAGGCCATGGCGGCCGGCGCCGCCTACGTCGAGGCCGGCCAGTACGGCCGGGCCGTCACCCCCGAGATCGCCGCCGCCTACGAGCGGGCCGACGCCGCGGCGCTGTCGGCGATCCGCGGGCTGATCGGCTTCGACCGCGCCGAGTGGACCGCCACCGGCGCCGCCCCGCTGCCGGACGAGGTGCGGCACTTCTTCGCCGGGCTCGGGCTGAAGGTCGTCGACGTGTACGGCATGACCGAGACGACCGGCGCCTTCACCGGCAACAGCCCGTCCTGCTATCGGCTGGGCAGCGTCGGCAGGGCCGAGCCCGGCGTCGAGGTCCGGCTCGCCGACGACGGCGAGATCCTCACCCGCAGCCCGCTCAACACCACCGGCTACCTGAACAAGCCCGAGGCCACCGCCGAACTGATCGACGCCGACGGCTGGCTGCACACCGGCGACATCGGCTCCGTCGACGCCGACGGCTTCTACCGGGTCGTCGACCGCAAGAAGGAGCTGATCATCACCTCGGGCGGGGAGAACGTCTCGCCCGCCGAGATCGAGAATCACCTCAAGGAGCACGTCCTCATCGGGCAGGCGCTCGCCTACGGCGACAACCGGCCCTACCCGGTCGCGGTCCTCACGCTCGACGGGGAGGTCGCGCCGGGCTGGGCGCGGGCGCGCGGCATCGCGTTCACGTCGCCGGCGGACCTGGCCGCGCATCCGGACGTCCTCAAGGAGGTCCAGGCGGCGGTCGAGGCGGCCAACGCCAAGCTCGCCCGGGTGCAGCAGGTGAAGCGGTGGGCGCTGCTCGGCACCGAGTGGACGGCCGAGACGTCCGAGCTGACGCCCAGCCTGAAGCTGAAGCGGCGGGTCATCCACGCCAGGTACGCCGACCTCATAGCCGGCCTGTACGCGGACTGACCCAACGTTTTGCCCTTCGGGGCGTGTGTCGTGACCCTGGCCATTGCCGCGTGCTTCCTAGCGTCGCGACCATGACCCGAAGTCTTCTTCTCGTCTCGCTCGCGACGGGGGCGCTCATGGTGCCCGTGCCGGCGTCCTCTGCCGCGACCGAGCTGTCCATCCGAGAGATCAACGTGCGGCCCGCCGAACCGGTGGTCACCCCCGACAACTCGATCCGCCTGCTGGTGGACGTGGTGGCCAGGGGAGCGCGGGGCAAGAACGGCGTCACCATCAGCGTGGAGCCGGGCACGCCGCCGGGGCCGGTGATCGGGTCCGAGTGGCAGGATCCGGGGCCGGGCGCCGCGGCCGACGTGATCGGCCCTCCCGCGCCCCAGGCCCCGAGGCCGCAGCCGAGGTCGCCGGAGATGACGTCCGGGCCGGAAGGGCGCCGCGAGGCCCGCGGCGAGGGCTGGGAGACCTGGCGTTTCCTGCCCGACAAGGCCCTGACCCGCTACTACCCGGCCGGAACCTGGACGGTCACCGCGACGGCCAGGGGAGCCGACGGTGAGACGCTGACCCGCTACGCGTCCTTCCAGCTCAGGCGGGAGACGAAACTGTCGGCCGTGCAGGCGGACAGGGCCTCAGGCTCCCGCGCGGTCCGCCTGACGGGCTTGCTGAACAGGGTGAACCCGCGCGGGTACACCGACTACTCGCCGTTCGCCGAGCAGCAGGTCGAGATCCAGTGGCGCAAGGACGAGGCGTCCGCCTGGGAGCGGGCGGGGACGGCGACCACCACCTCGGAAGGCACGTTCGCCAAGACGATCGCCAACAGGACCGGCGGCTCCTGGCGCGTCGAATACCCCGGAACCACCCATTACGCCCCAGACTTCTCGAAAACCCTACAAATAACCTCATAATTCAATAAGTCGCCTATTGGCATCTTTAATGGACTGCCGCATAGTCTGTGTTGCAATATTGTGATCAGCTAAGTGGCAACTTTTCCTTACCCTTACGCGTCATTGGCGTTGACGTGCTCCGTCTTGGAGCGCGTCTCACACGGGGAAGGAAATGGATCCATGATGAGACGTCTCGCCGCCGGGCTGGCGGCGGCTGCCCTGGGCGCGACGGTGGTGGCGACGACCGCGATGCCGGCGACGGCGGCCACGACGGCAACGGTGACGGCCGATCCGGACTTCGACGGCGGTCACACCCGCCTGCAGTTCGAGGCCGACCCCAACCCCGTCTGGCGCGGCAGGCCGCTGACCCTCGAGGGCAAGCTGTCGGTGGAGTGCGAAGAGGACTACATCAACGGCTTCGTCTCCGTCCTCCACGCGGACCACTGCAAGAAGCAGGAGGCCTGGCACCGCCTGGGCTGGAAGCGGGTCGTCATCCTGTTCCAGGAGGACGGCAGCGGCACGTGGGACTACGTGGACACGGTCAGGACCAGCCGTGACGGCTACTTCCGTACCAGGGTCCCGGCCTACACCTCGGGCACCTGGAAGGCCGTCTTCGAAGGCGCCAGGTACCTCGACGGTGCCGAGGCCACGGACTGGGTCAAGGTGGTCGGCCGCCGCTGAGCGGCACAACCCCGGACGCCCGGCTCCCCTCTCAGGGGGGCCGGGCGTCCGCCGTTCCGGCGGCCACGGAGATGAAGGCCGCCCAGAGGACGCGACCCGGGGTCCGCTCAGCGGATGTCGGCGTCCTCGCGGTAGCCGCTCGCCTGGGTCTCGAACAGGTGGGCGTAGCCGCCCGCCCGGGCCGACAAGGTCGTGGTGGGTGCCCTGCTCGGCGATCCGGCCGTCGCTCAGCACGACGATCTGGTCAAGCGGTGTCCGCCTGTGGAGCTGACATGAGACATACCGGACCCTCCCGGATGCGGTCGGCTGCGAAGCAGGAAACCTCACCCGCGAGGGTGGGAACCCCTCCTCCTTTAAGAGGAGGAGGAAGTCAACCCTTGTAGTTGAACACCTGGCGCAGCGTGTGCTGGATCTCCACGAGGTCCCGCTGGTCCGCCATCACACGGTCGATGGACTTGTAGGCGTCCGGGTGCTCGTCCACGAGCGCGGCGGCGCGGTCGGCGTTCCAGGTGCGCCCGCGCATCGCCTCGGTGAGGGACGCGGCCGACAGCTCCCGCTTGGCCTTGGTACGCGACATGCGGCGGCCGGCCCCGTGGGAGCAGGAGTTGTACGACTCCGGGTTCCCGCGCCCGCGCACGATGTACGAGCGGGTGCCCATCGAGCCCGGGATCACGCCCTCGTCGCCCGTGTCGGCCTTGATGGCGCCCTTGCGGGTGATCCACAGGGACCTGTCGTAGTGGGTCTCCTGCTGGGTGAAGTTGTGGTGGCAGTTGATCGTGCGGACCCGCTGCCCCTGCCCGGCGACCCGGAACAGGGCGTTGACGAGGACCTTGTCCATCCGGGCGCGCGAGGCCATGGCGTAGCGCTGCGCCCACAGCATGTCCTCGATGTACGCGGTGAACTCGGGGGTGCTCTGGACCAGGTAGGCCAGGTCGGGGTCCTCCAGGCCGACGGCCTGCTTCCTCATCAGCTTCTTGGCGCCGGCGATGTGCATCGTGGCCAGCTGGTTGCCGATGCCGCGCGAGCCCGAGTGCAGCACCGTCCAGACCCGGTCGCGCTCGTCGAGGCAGACCTCGACGAAGTGGTTGCCGGAGCCGAGCGTGCCGAACTGGTCGGACACCTTCTTCACCTGCTTGGGCGTCAGATCGGTGTGCGGGAGCCCCAGCTCGCCCAGGGCGCGGTCCATGGACGGGTCGTCGTGGCCCCTGCCGACACCGGCGGGTATGCGGCGCTCCACCATCGGCATCAGCGCGGCCAGCGTGTCGGGCAGGTCGGCGGCGGTGAGAGTCGTCTCGGTCGCGACCATGCCGCAGCCGATGTCGACGCCCACGGCGGCGGGGATGATCGCTCCCTCGGTGGGGATCACCGAGCCGACCGTGGCACCGATGCCGACATGCGCGTCAGGCATGAGAGCGACGTGGCCGGAGACGAACGGCAGGCGGGCGGCGCGCGCGGCCTGCGTGATCGCGCCTTCGTCGATCTCGCTGGCCCACGACAGCAGGTTCGGTGCGGGCTGGTTCGGCATCGGATGGATCTCCTCACTGGTCGTTGATCAGTCTTGCTGAACCAGGAGGGGAAAACCCACTCATTTTACCGCTTCTGCGATCGAAGGGCCTGGAACGGAATCAGGGGCGTGGAGAGAATGTTGGCGATTTTGGGGCGCTGCGGACGTACGTCGTAGGCTTGGTCTGGTGATCGGACAGGAGGTGAAGCGGGTGTTGCGAGACTCGTTCGGACGGGTGGCCACCGATCTCAGGGTGTCCCTCACGGACAAGTGCAACCTGCGCTGCACCTACTGCATGCCGCCCGAGGGTCTCGACTGGCTGCCCAACGCCCAGCTCCTGACCGCCGACGAGATCGTCAGGCTCGTCGCCATCGGCGTCGAGCGGCTCGGCATCACCGAGGTCCGCTACACGGGGGGCGAGCCGCTGCTGCGGCGCGAGCTGCCCGACATCGTCGCCCGCACCACGGCGCTCGAACCGAGGCCGCAGGTGTCGCTGACCACCAACGGCATCGGCCTGGCCCGCCTGGCGCCGGCGCTGGCCGACGCCGGGCTCGACCGGGTGAACGTCTCGCTCGACACGCTCGACCGCGACACCTTCCAGAGGCTCAGCCACCGCGACAGGCACGCCGACGTGATCGCCGGGCTCGCCGCCGCCGACGAGGCGGGCCTGCGACCGGTCAAAGTCAACACGGTGCTGATGCGCGGCCTGAACGACCACGAGGCCGTGCCGCTGCTCCGCTTCTGCCTCGACAAGGGGTACGAACTGCGCTTCATCGAGCAGATGCCGCTCGACGCGCAGCACGGCTGGAGCCGCGAGAACATGATCACGGCCGACGAGATCCTCGGCCTGCTGTCCGGCGCCTTCGACCTCACCGCCGACGACCTCGAGGAGCGCGGCAGCGCCCCGGCCGAGCGGTTCCTGGTCGACGGGGGGCCCGCCAGGGTGGGCGTGATCGGCTCGGTGACCCGTCCGTTCTGCGGGGCGTGCGACCGCGTCAGGCTGACCGCCGACGGGCAGGTCCGCAACTGCCTGTTCGCCACCGAGGAGTCGGATCTGAAGACCCCGATGCGCGCCGGCGCGTCCGATGACGAGCTGGCCGAGCGGTGGATCGCCGCCGTGGCGCGCAAGCGGGCCGGGCACGGCATCGACGACCCGTCGTTCCTGCAGCCGGCCCGCCCGATGTCGGCGATCGGCGGCTGACCTCCCCGCCTGTAGAAGGCGCCCTGCGCCCTCACCCCCACCCGGCGCGCCCGAATCCGGCCCCACGCGCGCCGGGATCCTGTCGCGAGCGTGAGGATCCCGCCGCCGCCGGAGTCCCGCCCTGCGCGCCGGCCTGATTCCGCCGCGCGCCCCCGGACCGGGCGGCGGCGGGGCGGCCGCTTCGCGCGGCTGAGCGCTGAGTACCTTGGGGGCGTGGAGTACGACGCGGTGGTCCTGGCCGGGGGAGAGGCGCGGCGGCTCGGCGGCGCGGACAAGCCCGGCCTGACCGTCGGCGGCAGGACGATCGTCGAACGCGTCGTGTCCGCCGTGCCCGACGCGGCCCGGGTGGTCGTGGTCGGCCCGGAGCGCGGACTGCCCGGCGTCGTCTTCACCCGCGAGGACCCGCCCGGCGCAGGCCCCGTGCCCGCACTGCGCGCCGGCCTGGCCGAGGTGAGGTCCCCCCGCCTGGTGCTGCTCGCCGGTGACCTGCCGTTCCTGCGGGCGCGGGACGTGGCCGCCCTCCTGGAGGCGCCAGGCGGCGGCGCCGTCGCGCTCGACGACGGCGGCCGCGAGCAGTGGCTGCTGGGCGCCTGGAGCACCGAGACGCTGCGCGAGGCCCTGCGGCGGTACGCGGGACGCTCGCTGCGCGGCCTCCTGGAACCCCTGGTCACGGCGCGGCTGACGTTGCCCGGACGCCCCTGGTTCGACTGCGACACAATGGACGACCTGGAGGAGGCGCACATGAACGTGCTGAACGAGTGGACCGCGCTGGCCTGCAAGGAGCTGGGCGTCGACCCAGCCAGGGTCGACCGCGACGTGATCCTGGAGCTCACCAAGGAGGTGGCGCACGGCGTGGCCAGACCGGCGGCCCCGCTGACCGCCTACCTGCTCGGGCTGGCCGAGGGGGCGGGCACCGCGCCCGAGGGGGCGGTGGACCGGCTCACCGTCCTGGCCAGGAACTGGGGCACGGCCACGGCCGAGACGCTGACCGACGGCTGACACTCGAACGAACTCGCCGTGTCAAGACCTGGGTGAACCTGAAGATTTCCTGGCAATTCCATGCGCGGCGGCTGGAAACCGCTTTCGGGAAAGCGGTCCTATCCAATGCGGGACCGACGACAGCCGAAATGATCATGAAAGGTGAGGGTTGCTCAGAAAAGGGGCGACGCCGGGTGGTTACGGGGGCAAACCACCCGGCGTCGCTTCATCGGCGTTCCGACGGGGGCCCGGAACGCCGGCACCAGCACTCCGACGGGGGACCGGAGTGCGTGCCTAAAGCGTACACCTACAACCCATGGGATGCGTCAAGACTTAGTCACGACCCGATCTCGCGCCGGTGCATCGGTATCTCGCTTTGGTTAGCCTCAGGGCTGTGAAACACCGGGGGAGGGGCGCCTGCTTCCCTCTCATTGGCCCCGATAACCGCTATGTATGGCAAAAAGACGGCACCGGCGATGAACAACATCCGGTACGGCCACGGCACGGGTACCACCACGGCCAGGATCAGGCAGATCGTGCGGATGCCCATCTTGATGAGGTAGCTGACCTCGCGCCGGCGGATGTCGGCGGTGAGCGACGGCTTCGCGTCGGTGACCTGGTGGATGTCCGGCTTCTTGCGCCACCCCTTCATACCTTCAACGGTAGACCCAGGGCCCCGCGGTCGCGACGGCGCTCCTGGCCGACCGCGGAGGTCATGCGATCATGGCCTTCGAGTAAGGAGGATTCGGAGATGACGGATCGTACGTATCGGGTCACCGAGATAGTCGGAACGTCGGGGGAGAGCGTCGACGACGCCATCCGCAACGGGCTCCGGCGCGCCTCGCAGACGCTGCGTCACCTCGACTGGTTCGAGGTGACGGAGATCCGCGGCCACATCGACGCGGGAGAGGTCGCGCACATCCAGGTGGGCATGAAGGTCGGCTTCCGCCTGGAAGACGCCTGACGGCCCGCTACAGCCGCTCACACGGCGCCGCGCGCCCGGGGTCGGGGCCGGGCGCCTGACGTCGCCCTGGGGCGTCGGCGCGCGGCCGACGCCCCAGGGCGCACCCTTCGCCGGCGCCCCGGCGGCTGTGCCCGAAGGGCCGGGGTCAGCTCGCCTGGCTGACCGTGGACATGTTGAAGTCCGGCACCCGGACCGCGGGCATCACCGTGCGCTGGAAGTAGTCGTTCCACTCGCGCGGCAGGGTCCGCTCGCTCGCGCCGATCTCCGTCAGGCGGCCCAGCAGGTCGACCGGGCTCTCGTTGAAGCGGAAGTTGTTCACCTCGCCCACCACCTCGCCGTTCTCGACGAGGTACACGCCGTCGCGCGTCAGCCCGGTGACCAGCAGCGTCTGCGGATCCACCTCGCGGATGTACCACAGGCAGGTGATCAGCAGGCCGCGCTCGGTGGAGGCGACCATCTCCTCCAGCGACCGCCCGCCCTCGGGCCCCCGCATGATCAGGTTGTCGATCGCCGGGGTCACAGGCAGCCCGCTCAGCTCCGCGGAGTACCGGGTCTGCAGCAGGGCCTGCAGGCGTCCGTCCGCGATCCAGTCGGTCTTCGCCAGCGGCAGGCCGTTGTCGAAGACCGAGCTCTCGCGGCTGGAGGCGTGCGCGACGACGAACGGCGACGCCTCGACGCCGGCCGCGCGGGGATCGCTGGAGATCGTCACGGGCAGCGTGGCGAGCTGCTCGCCGACGCGGGTGCCGCCGCCCTGTCTGGCGAACACCGACCGGCCGTCGAGCGCGTCCCTGGCGCCTGCGGACCACAGCAGGTAGATCATCAGGTCGGCGACCGCGCTCGGCGGCAGCAGGGTCTCGTAGCGGCCCGCCGGAAGGTCCACCCGGGTCTTGGCCCACTCCAGCCGCTGGGCCAGGGAGGAGTCGAGCGCGGCGACGTCCACGTCGGTGAAGTCGCGGGTCGCCACACCCGTCCAGGCCGAACGCTTGAGGTCGGCGGACTTGGCGTTGAGCTCCAGCCGCCCGGACGGCTGGTCGTGACGCAGCCGCAGCCCGGTCGAGGTGCCGAGGAAGGTCGAGGTCAGCGAGTGCTCGGCGAAGCCGTACAGCCTCCTGCCGCCCGCGTCGGCGGCGGCGAACGCCTCGCCGAGCGCGGGCGCGAAGCCCTCGAACACGCCGATGTCGGTGGGCGTGACCGGCTCGGCCCAGCCCGGGGACGCGGGCAGCCCGTCGAGCAGCGGCCTGGCGTCCTCGGCGGGCTGCGCCTCACGCGCCGCCCTGTCGGCCGCGGCCACCACATCGGCGAGCTGGTCGGGCCTGACCGCGGCCCGCGAGACCACACCCACCCCCTGGCCCGCGATCGAGATCACCGTGAGCTGCGCAGAACGGGCCACGCCGTTGGTGGTCAGTGTGTTGCCGGCGAAGCGCAGGTTGGCCGTGGACCCTTCGTCCGCGATCACCACGCAGCCGTCGTTCTTGGAGAGCTCCAGGGCCCGCTCCACCATCTCCTGGGGAGAGGCCTGGGCCCGCAAGCCGCGCTCGTTCACTTCCCGCCCTCCTGCACGGTGTTGAGGATCCGGACGCCCCTGAACAAGGCCGAGGGGCAGCCGTGGCTGACCGGGGCGACCTGCCCCGGCTGGCCCTTGCCGCAGTTGAAGGCGCCGCCCAGCACGTACGTCTGGGGGCCGCCGACGGCCTCCATCGACCGCCAGAAGTCCGTCGTCGTCGCCTGGTAGGCGAAGTCGCGCACCTGCCCTGACAGCCGCCCGTCGACGATCCGGTACGCCCGCTGCCCGGTGAACTGGAAGTTGTACCGCTGCATGTCGATCGACCAGCTCTTGTCGCCGACGATGTAGAGGCCGCGTTCGACCCCGGAGATCAGCTCGTCGGTGGACGGCCCGCCGGGGGCGGGGGCGAGCGACACGTTGGCCATCCGCTGGATCGGCATGTGGCCGGGCGAGTCGGCGAACGCGCACCCGTTGGAGCGCCCGAACCCCTTCATCAGCGCCATCCGCCGGTCGAGCTGGTAGCCGACCAGCACGCCGTCCTTGACGATGTCGAAGCTCTGCCCCAGCACGCCCTCGTCGTCGTAGCCGATCGTCGCCAGCCCGTGCTCCACGGTGCGGTCGCCGGTCACGTTCATCACCGGCGACCCGTAGACCAGCTCGCCGAGCTGGTCGAAGGTGGCGAAGCTGGTGCCCGCGTAGGCCGCCTCGTAGCCGAGCGCCCGGTCCAGCTCGGTGGCGTGGCCGATCGACTCGTGGATCGTCAGCCACAGGTTCGACGGGTCGATCACCAGGTCGTGCTCGCCCGGCTCGACCGACGGCGCGGCCAGCTTCTCCGCCAGCAGCTCGGGCAGCTGGGCGAGCTCGGCCTTCCAGTCCCACCCGGTGCCCGTCAGGTACTCGTAGCCGCGCCCGACCGGCGGCGCCAGGGTCGACATGTCGTCGAACCCGCCCTCGCCCGCCTTCATCGCGTTGAGGCGCGGGAAGACGCGCACCCGCTGCTGCGTGGTGGTCGTGCCGGTCGTGTCGGCGTAGAACTTCTGCTCCTTGACCTGCAGCAGCCGCGCCGAGACGTGGTCGGCGCCCTTGAGCAGGGCGGCCGACCAGTCGGCGAGCAGGCCCACCTTCTCCGCCGACGGCACCTCGAACGGGTCGACGGCGTAGGACGACACCCAGACGGCCTCGGAGTGGACCGGCTCGGGTGCCAGCTCGATGGGTTCACGGTTGATCGGCGCGCTCACCTCGGCCACCCGCACCGCCTGCTCGGCCACCTTCACGGCGGCCTCGGGGGTCAGGCGGATGCCCGCGGCGAAGCCCCACGTGCCGCCCTTGACGACACGCACGGCGTAGCCGAGGTCGTCGGCGTCCATGGAGCCTTCGAGACGGGCGTCGTAGAGGCTGAGGGTCTCGGCTCTGACACGTTCCAGCCGGAAGTCGGCGTGCTCGGCGCCCAGCTCGCGGGCGCGTTGCAGGGCGGCGTCCGCGAGCTGCCCGAGCGGCAGCTCCCGGAAATCGGGGTCGATCTGGCGCATGTCCACGATCCTAACCCCGTGATCTTGTGTCCCCCGGACAAGCGAATACCCGCCGGTAGGGGATAGCGTCAGATGCCATGGCACGCTCTGTACTCGTCACCGGGGGCAATCGCGGCATAGGCCTCGCGATCGCCCGTGAACTCGCCGCCGCGGGCGACTCCGTCGCGGTCACCTACCGATCGGGGGAGCCCCCTGAGGGGCTCTTCGGCGTCCGGTGCGACGTGACCAGCATGGCCGACGTCGAGGCCGCCTTCGACAAGGTCGAGGCCGAGCAGGGCCCGGTCGAGGTGCTGGTCGCCAACGCGGGCATCACCAAGGACACCCTGCTGGCCATGATGAAGGAAGAGACCTTCACCGACGTCATCGACGCCAACCTCACCGGCGCCTACCGGGTCGCCAAGCGGGCGATCAGGCCGATGATGAAGCTCAAGCGCGGCCGGATCATCCTGATCTCCTCGGTCGTCGCCATGCTCGGCTCGGCCGGCCAGACCAACTACGCCGCCTCCAAGGCCGGCCTCATCGGCTTCGGCCGGTCGATGGCGCGCGAATACGGCTCGCGCGGCATCACCGTCAACGTGGTCGCGCCCGGTTTCGTCGCCACCGACATGACGGCCGACCTCAACAACGAGGCCATCATCAAGAACATCCCGCTCGGGCGCCAGGCGTCGCCCGGCGAGGTCGCGCGCGTCGTCCGCTTCCTGGCGAGCGACGACGCCTCCTACATCACCGGGGCCGTGATCCCGGTCGACGGCGGACTGGGAATGGGGCACTGACATGGGAATTCTCGAAGGCAAGCGGATCCTCGTGACGGGCGTGCTCACCGACGCCTCGATCGCCTTCTCCGTGGCCAAGCTGGCCCAGGAGGAGGGCGCCACGGTCGTGCTGACCGGTTTCGGCCGGCTCAGCCTGGTCGAGCGCATCGCCAAGCGGCTCCCGGAGCCGCCGCCGGTCCTCGAGCTGGACGTGCAGAGCACCGAGCACCTCGACACGCTGGCCGCCAGGGTCGGCGAGCACGTCGACGGCCTCGACGGCGTCGTGCACTCCATCGGCTTCGCCCCGCAGAGCGCGTTGGGCGGCAACTTCCTCAACACCGCCTGGGAGGACGTCTCCACGGCGCTGCACGTGTCCACGTACTCGTTCAAGTCGCTGGCCGTGGCCTGCCTGCCGCTGATGAAGGAGGGCGGCTCGATCGTCGGCCTCGACTTCGACGCCTCCAAGGCGTGGCCCGTCTACGACTGGATGGGCGTGGCCAAGGCGGGCCTGGAGTCGGCCAACCGCTACCTGGCGCGCGACCTGGGCAAGCACAACATCCGCGTCAACCTGGTCGCGGCCGGACCGCTGCGCACGATGGCGGCCAAGTCCATCCCGGGCTTCAAGGAGTTCGAGGACAGCTGGCCGGAGAAGGCCCCCCTGGGCTGGGATCTGTCCGACACCGTGCCCGCCGCCAAGGCGTGCGTGGCGCTGATGTCCGACTGGTTCCCCGCCACGACGGGTGAGATCGTCCACGTCGACGGCGGAGTGCACGCGATAGGGGCCTGATCAGGCCAGCCGGTGCCGCCCGTTGCCCGCCCTGCCCGGCTCGAACGGAATCGAGTCGGGCCGCCCGGCGTTCTGGCGCCGCTGCTGCACGATCCGCGTGGCCAGGATCGCCGAGGCCAGCAGCAGGATCGTCAGCGCGGTGCCCACCACGTCGGAGGCGGGCGGGCTGGGCCGCACCACGTGCTGGTCGCGCAGCGGCACGGTCAGCTCGCGGGCCAGGGGGTTGGGCCACAGCAGGTCGAGGTGGGCGTCGTCGGTGTCGACCGTGGGCTCGTCGTCGTCCTTGACCGGCTCCCGCGTGGAGTCCATCTGGTAGGTCTCGGTCTGCGGGTGGGTGGGGGCGTGCGTCGGCTGGACGGCGGTGTCGCGGTTCTTCTTGCGCGCTTTCGCGCTGGGCGTGGCGACCGGCTTCTCGGCCGTGTCGGTCGGCTGCGCGGGAGAATGGGTGTCGACGGTTCCCCGCTCCTCGCACGCCAGCACCGGCAGACAGACCTCGCCTAACGTCTCGGGCAGCAGCTCGGTGGTGCCGGGCGTCGGGCGCGTCTCGGACGAGGACGAGGCGGTGGGCTTGGCGGTGGGCACGGCTTCGCCCACCCTGCCCAGCACGCTGTCGGTGGTGTCGTTCAGCCCCTTCGTCACGGGCTTGCCGACCTTGCCCGTCAGCTTGTCGACCGTGCCCGTGACCGTGCCGACCACGTCGCACAGCCCGTCGGTCACCGGCGAGAGCAGGCCGCCGCCGCGCGGGCAGTCGCGGGCCAGTGCGGGCGCGGGCAGCGCGAGCACCGGGACGGCCGCCAGTGCCACCGCGAGGGCTCCAGCCGAGATCGCGGTCCTGCTCCCCATCAGTCTCCTCCCGCGTGCGCTTCCGGAGGAAATCTTTATGGACATCGCTCCCCGGACGCAGGCGATTCCTGGCAAAGTTGCGATTTGGTATCGACTAGTGATACGCGAGACTGTCTCTCGTTTCCGCTCAGTCGATCGACGACACGTCATCAAGAGCCTCGCGGATCTCTCTCGGCAGCACCACGTCCTCGGCCAGCAGCACGCCTTTGAGCTGCGCGTGCGTACGGGCCCCGACGATAGCCGACGCGACCCCCGGCTGGTCGCGCACCCACGACAGCGCCACAGCCAGGGGCGAGACCCCGAGGCCGTCGGCCGCGGTGGTCACGGACTCCACCACGCGGCGGCTGCGCTCGTCAAGGTAGGGGCGGACGAAGTCGGCGAAGTGGGGGGTGGCGGCGCGCGAGTCGGCCGGGATGCCGGTGCGGTACTTGCCGGTCAGCACCCCTCTGCCCAGCGGCGACCAGGCCAGCACGCCCGCCCCGACGTGGTCGGCGGCGGGCAGCAGCTCGCGTTCCGGCTCGCGGGCCAGCAGCGAGTACTCGGCCTGGGCCGAGATGATCGGGATCCGGCCGGGGGTCGCGCGCTGGGACACCGCGGCGGCGGCGAGCTGCCAGCCCGAGTAGTCGCACACGCCCGCGTAGACGGCGCGGCCCGAGGTGACGATCGCGTCGAGCGCCGCCAGGGTCTCCTCCAGCGGCACCTCCTCGTCGTAGGTGTGCAGCTGCCACAGGTCGACGTAGTCGAGGCCGAGCCGGTTCAGCGATTCGTCGACGGCGGCGATCAGGTGCCGCCTGGAGGCGTCGCGCGGCCTGCGGCCCGCGGGGGTCACCACGGCCTTGGTGGAGATCACCAGCTCCGAGCGCGGCACCGACTCGCGCAGCATCCGGCCGAGCAGGCGCTCGGCGTCGCCCGCCGTGTAGACGTCGGCCGTGTCGACGAGCGTGCCGCCGGCGTCGACGAAGCTGCGGAGCTGGGCCGCCGCCTCCTCGGCGTCGGTGTCACGCCCCCAGGTCATCGTGCCGAGCCCCACCCGGGACACCGACAGGCCGCTACGGCCCACATAGCGCTGCTGCATGGTCCCGCCAGGTTACCGCCCGGGCGTGTGAAACGCCGTGATCCACGCCTGCGACACTTACGGGGTGACGACGCTGCTTCTCGCCCGCCACGGGCTGACCGACCTGACGGGTCCGGTGCTGGCCGGCCGCACTCCCGGCGTCCATCTGAGCGAGGCGGGCAGAGCGCAGGCGGCCGCGCTGGCCGGGCGCCTGGCGGGTGTCCGGCTCGACGCGATCGTCTCCAGCCCGCTGGAGCGCTGCCAGGAGACCGCGCAGGCCGTCGCGGAGGGGCGCGGGGCCGAGGTGCGGACCGACGAGCGGTTGGTCGAGTGCGGGTACGGCGAGTGGACCGGGCGGCCGCTGAAGGAGCTGGCCGAGGAGCCGCTGTGGCGGGTGGTGCAGGCGCATCCGAGCGCGGCGGTCTTCCCCGGGGGCGAGTCGCTCGCCGACGTGCAGCACCGGGCGGTGGCCGCGGTCCGCGACTGGAACCGGCGCGTGGGGGAGAAGGGTGTCTACCTCGCCTGCAGTCACGGCGACGTGATCAAGGCGATCGTCGCCGACGCACTGGGGCTCCACCTCGATCATTTTCAACGGATTACCGCCGATCCGGCGGCCCTCACCGTCATTCGCTATGCCCCCTTGCGTCCCTTTGTTCTCAGGATTAACGATATGGGGGAATTGCGGCTCCCCGAGGATTCGGAGGAGAAAGACGGGGGAGAAAACATCACCGGGAGCGATGCCGCCGTCGGCGGTGGACCCGGAACCACGTAAGGTCAGGCTATGCCGGTCTTCGACTACGACCCACCAGAGAGGTTCGTGGCCGGTGCCCTGGGGCAACCGGGCGCGCGAGCCTTCTTTCTGCAGGCCAGGGCCGAGGGCAGACTGACCACGGTGGCACTGGAGAAACTCCAGGTCGCGGCGCTCGCGGGCAGGCTCGACGAGCTGCTCGACGAGGTGCTGCGCCGCAGCGGGGGCACCGCGCAGGTGCCCGCCGTGGCGCCCGCCGACCTGGCCGACGACGCGCCTCTCGACGTGCCCGTCGCGGAGGACTTCCGGGTGGGCACGATGGCGCTGGCCTGGGACCCCGACACCTCCCAGGTAGTGATCGAAGCGCAAGAGATCATCGACGAAGACGATCTGGACGCACCCGAGCCCGCCATGCTGCGGGTGCGTATCAGCGCGGGGGCCGCTCGGGCGTTCACCCGGCGCGCGCTCCAGATCGTCGCCGCCGGACGGCCGCCGTGCCCCCTGTGCGGGCAGCCGCTCGACCCGGAAGGACACGTCTGCGTGCGCCTCAACGGATACCGCGGGGGTGAGGCGGCCTCATGAGCGCCTCCGAGAGCGAGCCCGCTCTCATGCCGACCCACCCGTCCCCCATCCAAGACGAACGAGCGCTGAAGCTTCTCCGCGACGGGCACCTGGAGGTGGCGGGCCGCCTGGTCGAGGCCACCAACATGACGCTGTACTGCTCGGTCTCGCTCAACGGGAGCACCGCCGCCTGCGTCTACAAGCCGGTACGCGGCGAGCGCCCGCTGTGGGACTTCCCCGACGGCACCCTGGCCGCCCGCGAGGTCGCCGCGTTCGAGGTCTCGCAGGCGACCGGCTGGCAGATCGTGCCGCCGACGGTCTACCGCGACGGCCCGTTCGGCCCCGGCATGTGCCAGCTGTGGATCGACACCGAGCGCGAGGTCGACCTGATGCGGCTGGTGCGCAGCCGCAACCCGCTGGTGCGCCGGATGGCGGTGTTCGACGCCGTGATCAACAACGCCGACCGCAAGGGCGGCCACCTGCTGCCCCTGCCGACGGGGCATGTCTACGGCGTCGACCACGGGGTCTGCTTCGCCGCCGAGGACAAACTGCGCACCGTCCTGTGGCAGTGGCGGGGCAAGCCGCTGGCCCGCGAGGCGGTCGGCGTGCTGGCCAAGCTCGACCGCGACCTGGAGTCGGGCGCGCTCGGCCGCAGGCTGCGCGAACTGCTGACGCTCGCCGAGGTCGAGGCCACCTGGAAGCGGGTCAGGCGGCTGCTCGACACCGGGGTGCACCCGTACCCGTCGGAGGACTGGCCGGCCATCCCCTGGCCGCCCGTCTAACCCCGTTTACTACGCTTTGCGGCATGTGCACGCTGATCGTGAAGACCGGGCAGCCGCTCACGCTCATGGGCGTCCGCGACGAGTACGCCGACCGGCCCTGGGAGGGGCCGGGGGAGCACTGGCCGGAGTACCCCGGCGTGCTCGGCGGGCGCGACCTCAAGGCGGGTGGCACCTGGCTGGCGGTCGCCCCCGGCCCGCGCCGCGCCGCCGCGCTGCTGAACGGGCGCGGCCGGCCCGCCCCCGAGACCACCAGGATCTCCCGCGGGGACCTGGCGCTGCGCGCCGTCTCCGCGGGGGAACTGCCCGAGCTGGACCTGACCCGGTACGACCCCTTCCACCTGGTGCTCGCCGACCTGACCCGGGTGCGCCTGTACAGCTGGGACGGCGAGCGCCTGAGCGTCGGCGAGCTGCCCGACGGCACCAGCATGGTCGTCAACACCGGCCTCGACCCGGCGAACGAGCGGGTGGCCGCCTTCCAGCCCCGCTTCGAGAGCACGGCCGACTGGGGGGAACTCATCACCGACCCGCCGTCGGACGACCCGGCAGCGCTGATCATCCGGCACGAGTTGCCCGACGGGCGCGTCTTCGCGTCCCTGTCGGTCATGCGCGTCACGCTCGCCCCCGAAGGTGTGACGTACGGATTCACCGACTTGACCGCTGATCGGGACAGATAGGCTCAAAGGCATGAGATCGTGGTCCGCCCCGAACGTTCCCAAGCTCCCCGGTGAGAGCGTCCCGCTGCGTCTCTACGACACCGCGTCCAGGCAGGTGAGGCAGACCGACCCGGGCCCCACGGCCCGGATGTACGTCTGCGGCATCACCCCCTACGACGCCACCCACCTCGGCCACGCCAACACCTACCTGGCCTTCGACCTGGTGGGCCGGGTCTGGCGCGACATGGGGCACGAGGTGCACTACACCCAGAACGCCACCGACGTCGACGACCCGCTGCTGGCGCGGGCAGAGCAGACCGGCGTCGCCTGGCAGGACCTCGCCGAGCGGGAGATCCAGCTGTTCCGCACCGACATGGAGGCGCTGCGCGTCCTGCCGCCCCGCGAGTACGTCGGCGTCACCGAGGTCGTCGGCAGGGTCGCCGAGCTGATCGCCGGCCTGGCGGCCAGAGGGGTCACCTACACGCTCGACGGCGACGTGTACTTCAGCGTCGCCGACGCCCCCAAGTTCGGCCAGGTGTCCGGCTACGACGAGCAGCAGATGCTGGACCTGTTCGCCGAGCGCGGCGGCGACCCCGGCAGGCCCGGCAAGCGCGACCCGCTCGACTGGCTGCTGTGGCAGGCCGAGAGGCCGGGTGAGCCGGCGTGGGAATCACCGCTCGGCCGCGGACGTCCCGGCTGGCACGTCGAGTGCACCGCGATCGCGCTCGACAACCTGGGCGCCGGGTTCGACGTGGCGGGCGGCGGCTCGGACCTGATCTTCCCGCACCACGAGTGCGGGGCGTCCGAGGGGCACGCCGCCACCGGCGAGTGGCCGTTCGCCAAGTTCTACACGCACGCCGGCATGGTCGCGCTCGACGGCGAGAAGATGTCGAAGTCCAAGGGCAACCTGGTGTTCGTGTCCAAGATGCGCCTCCAGCACGACCCGATGGCGATCAGGCTGGTGCTGCTGGCCCACCACTACCGCGAGGACTGGCAGTACACGCCCGCCCAGATCACCGAGGCCGAGGCCCGGCTGGCCCGCTGGCGCTCGGCCACCGGGCTCGCGTCCGGGCCGGACGCGGCCGAGCTGCTGGCAGGGGTGCGGGAGCGGCTCGCCGACGACCTCGACACGCCAGGGGCGCTGGCGCTGATCGACGCGTGGGCCGAGCGGGCGTCGGCGGGCGACGGCTCCGACCCGTCGGCTCCGGGCCTGGTCCGCGACCTGGCCGACGCCCTCCTCGGCGTCGCGCTCTGAGCCCCGGCTACCCCCCGAGCGTGGCCAGCGGGCGGGGCCTGTCGTTGATCACTCGCGAGTACACCGCCTCCGTCTGCTCGGCCACGCGCGGCCAGCCGTAGCGTTCCCTGGCTCGGCGCGCTCCGGCCGCGCCGAGCGCCTCGCGCCTGCCCGGGTCGTCCAGGACGGCGCGCAGCGCCCTGGCCAGCGCTCTGGGACGGCGAGGCGGCACCAGCAGCCCGCAGCCCGCGACCGTGTCCAGATGGCCGCCGACCGCCGACGCCACCACCGGCACGCCGCACGCCATCGCCTCGATCGGCACCATGCCGAACGGCTCGTACCAGGGCACGGTGACCACCACGTCGGCCGAGCGCATCAGCGCGGGCACCCGCGCCCGCGGCACGCTGCCGATCAGGCGGACCCGGCCCTCCAGCCCGTACCCGGCGGCCAGCCCGCGCAGCCGCACGGCCTCCTCGTCGTGGCAGTGCCCGCCCGCCACCACCAGGTCCGCCTGGGGGAGCCGGCGTAACGCCCTGATCACGGTGTCGACGCCCTTACGCGGCACCAGGCGGCCGATGCTGAGCACCAGCGCGCGCTCGCCGCGCGGCGCGACGGGCCCCGAGGGGGAGAACGTGCCCAGGTCCACCCCGCACGGCACGACCGCGATGCGCTGCTCGGACACGCCCATCGCGAGCAGCTCGGCCACCTCGTCGGCGCAGGTGGCCAGCACCGCGTCGGCGCGCTGGCCGATCTCCCGCTCGACCGCGAGGCGGTGCGCGGGGCTGGTGTCGGCCCGGCCCTGCCAGCGGCGCTTGACGGTGCCGAGCGCGTGGAACGTCTGCACCACCGGGATGTCACCGGCGGCCAGCAGCGCGGCCTGGCCGCTCATCCAGTAGTGGGCATGCACGATGTCCGGCCGGGTCCTGGCCCAGCGGCGGGCCAGCCGCTCGGCGAACTCCGGCATGTACGGAGCGAGCTCGTCCTTCGGCACGGGCGCGGCGGGGCCGGCCGTGACGTACTCGACGGTGACACCGGGAGCCAGCGGGACGGAGCCCGGCCGGACCGGATCAGAGCGCCGGGTGTGCACGGCGACCGCGTGGCCGCGTGCCGCCAGCGCGATCGCCAGCTGCGCGACGTGGACGTTCTGGCCGCCCGCGTCGACGCCGCCGATCGCCGCCAGCGGGTCCGCGTGTTCGGAGATCAGCTCAACTCTCACTGAATCAGCTCCCTTACTGCGTTGACCACCTGCTCGCTTGCCACCTGGGAGGGGGATGGATGTCCCGGCACCGGATGGGGGCGTGCCGGTCGCCGAGGGGGACGGCCCGCACGTCCACGTCCTGGCCTGCGCGGAGGCTGCCACGGGGACGACGGCGCACGTGCCACGGTCGGCTCTCGCGTGCGACTTCTTCCTGCCTGCTGCTACGTCGGGCTCCTCGTCCACGTCGGCGCCCGGCAACTGCCCCGGATCGCGGCCGTTATCCGGCAACCGCCCGTGAGCAGCGGCTTTCCCGTCATCGCCGGGCGCTGATCCGAGGAATCTCGTCGACCTCCTCCCGTGAGCAGAAGGGGCGCTACGGAGCGAAGCGGCCCTCGATCGAGATCGGTGCGTGAAATGGGTAAATATCCTGAATTGGCCCGCGATTGGTCACGATAAGTAGTTGTTTGTGCGGTAGGGCCACGGGTAGCTGCTGGGCACGTGACGGAGGTGAGAGGTGTTCGAACTACGACGTCCCGGCGCCGTGCTCTTCGATCGGGACGGAACCCTGATCAAGGACGTCCCGTACAACGGCGACCCCGACCGCGTGGAGCCCATGCCCGGAGCCAGGGAGGCGCTCGGCAGGCTGCGCCGGGCCGACGTCCCGGTGGCGGTCGTCACCAACCAGTCGGGCGTGGCCAAGGGCCTGCTCACGGCCGACGAGATGGACCAGGTCAACGCCAAGGTCGAGGAGCTGCTCGGCCCGTTCGACGCCTGGGCGATCTGCGTCCACGACGACGATGACGGCTGCACCTGCCGCAAACCCGCGCCAGGGCTGGTGATCAGGGCGGCGGCCGTGCTCGACGTCAGCCCTCGCGACTGCGTCGTGGTCGGCGACATCGGCAGGGACATGGAGGCCGCCAGGGCCGCCGGCGCCCGCGGCATCCTGGTGCCGACGCCCCAGACGCTGCGGGAGGAGATCCAGCAGGCCGCCGAGGTGGCCGAGGACCTCGCCGACGTGGTGGACCGGGTGCTGAGCGGGGCCGAGGTGGCCCGCCCGGTCGTGGCGGCCGTTCCCGCGCCGTGGTCCCGAGGCTGGAACCGCTGGTGAGGATCGCCGGGGACGTGCCGCGCCCCCGCCGCCCCCTCGCCGGCCCGCCGGAAGCGATATATCCCGATGTATGACCAAATTCGGAGTGGGTAGGGGCCCGAGGCATGATGATGCTCGACTGGTCGCGCAGAGCCGCCTGTCTCGGCATGGACCCGGAGCTGTTCTTTCCGATCTCGCTGGAAGGGCCGGGCCGGTCGCAGGTCGAGCGCGCCAAGAGGATATGCGACGGCTGCCCGGTCCGGCGGCCCTGCCTGGACTACGCCCTCCGGACCCACCAGTTCGACGGCGTCTGGGGCGGCACCGATCCCGATCAGCGCCGGGAACTCATGGTGAAGGCAGCGCCTCGGCGAGAAACAGTTCCCGCTCGTCCGCGTCCAGGTGATCACTGAAGAGCACCCCGTCGAGATGGTCGGCCTCGTGCTGGAGCACGCGGGCCAGCGTGCCGAGCGCCCGCACCGTCACGGGCTTGCCGAACATGTCGCGGCCACGCGCTGTGACCATGTAGGAACGTTCCAGTGGCCACCACACCCCCGGAGCTGACAGACAGGCCTCGTCGGCCGTGACGCGCTGCTCCGACAGCTCCAGCCTGGGATTGATCAGGTGCCCGGACCTGCCGTCGTAGGAGTAGACGAGCACGCGCAGCGACACCCCGATCTGCGGGGCGGCGAGCCCGGCCCTGCCGGTGCCGGATCGCAGCGTCGTGGTGAGGGACTTGACCAGTTGCCGGAGTTCCCGGTCGAAGTCGTGTACCGGCTCCGCCACCGAGCGGAGCACCGGATCGTCGAACACACGGATGGGCCGCACCTTCACGAGCAACTCCCCGATAGGTCACTCCGTCACGCAGAAGGTTCCCGGCTGCGCGGAGATCAACCGCGGGGGCTGTGCCTTGTAGCACAGCGGTAACAGAAGGGACCCAGGGGCGAAACCACCCGAAAGCACTATCGATGGCGTGATCTCACTTGCGGCTCACGTGCCTGTGATGCCTGGCCGGGTGCCCGGGGCCCGATCAGAGGCCCGGTCAGAGGCCCCGGCACGGCCGCCACACGACGGACACGTGGAGGTGTTCAGATGAGCGCGCTCCCCAGCGAGGACGCCCACGACGCTTTCGACGTCCAGCCCGCCGCGCTGGAGACCGCGCCTGACGCGCTGTCCGGCTTCACCATCGGCGTCACCGCCACCCGGCGGCGCGAGGAGTTCGGCGCGCTGCTCGAACGGCGCGGCGCGCGGGTGGTGAGCGCCCCAGCGATCAGGCTGGTGCCGCTCGAGGAGGACGGCGACCTGCTCGCCGCCACCCGGCTCAGCCTCGCCGGTCCGGTCGACGACGTCGTGGTCACCACGGGCGTCGGCTTCCGCGGCTGGATGACGGCCGCGGAAGGCTGGGGGTTGTCCGGCGACCTCGCCGCTCACCTGGCAGGCGCGCGCGTCCTGACCCGCGGGCCCAAGGCCAGGGGAGCGGTGCGCGCCGCCGGCCTCGACGAGCACTGGACGGCCGACTCGGCCTCCTGCGCGGAGATCCAGCAGTACCTGCTGTCGCAGGACCTGTCCGGACGCCGCATCGCGGTCCAGCAGCACGGCGAGCCGATGACCGAGTTCGTCGCCGGCCTGCGCGAGGCGGGGGCCGAGGTGATCGAGATCCCGGTCTACCGGTGGCTGCCGTACCGCGACACCTCGCCGCTGCGCCGCCTCATCAGCCAGACCCTCTCCGGTGCCGTGGACGCCGTCGCCTTCACCAGCGCACCCGCCGTGCACGCCATGCTGGGAGCCGCCCGCGCGGAGAGCCTGGAGGAGCCGCTGCTCGCCGCGTTCAGCGGCCAGGTCGTCGCCGCGTGCGTCGGCCCGGTGACGGCCGAGCCGCTGGCGTCGCGCGGCGTCCCGACGATCCAGCCGGAGCGCCCGCGGCTCGGCGCGCTCGCCAGGGCGCTGGCCAGGCACCTTCCCGAGCACAGCGTCACCAGGCTGACGGCGGGCGGCCATCGCCTGGAGATCCGCGGCCACGCGGTGGTGGTCAACGGCGAGCTGAAACCCCTCCCACCGGCCCCGATGGCCGTGCTCAAGCGCCTGGCGGACAAGCCCGGCCACGTGGTGTCGCGCTCGGACCTGCGCACCGTCCTGCCGGGCAGCCCCTCGCGGGACTCGGCGGAACACGCGGTGGAGATGGCGATCACCCGCCTGCGCCGCGCCCTCGGCCCCAGCGGCATCGTGGAGACGGTGGTCAAACGCGGCTACCGGCTGGCCTGCCTCCACGAGGCGACCCTGTGACCCGCCACCTCCCCCTCAACCAGCCCGAGGGGGCACGCCCGCCCGACCCCGCGGCTGATGCGGCCCGCCCGTTCGGTGGGGCTCGTCTGTCGGGTGCCGCGGCTGATGCGGCTCGTCCATTCGGTGGGACTCGTCTGACCGGCGGCACGGCTGATGCGGCTCGCCTGCCCGCTGGGGCTCGCCTGGCCGGCCCCACGCCCGGTGTGGTCGGGCCGCATGGGGGGACGTCCGACGCCGGGCGTCCGCGTGCGGGTGCCGCCGCGGCGCGTCGGTCCGGCGGCGCGGCAGGAGAGCCTGCGCTCGTCCTGGTCGCGCACGGAACCAGGAGCCGGGCAGGGGAGCGGACCCTGCGGGCACTGGCCGAGTCCGTCAGGCGGCTGCGGCCGGGGTGCCGGGTCGAACTCGGATTCCTGGAGCTGAGCAGCCCCCTTCTGGCGGATCTGCTGCCCTCGATCGCGGGCCCGGTGGTGGTCGTGCCACTGCTGCTGGCAGGCGGCTACCACGCCTACGTCGACCTGCCCCACGTCCTCGCCCGGGTCCGTCCGGACGCGATGCCGGCCGGGCGGCTCGGCCCGCACCGGCTGCTCACCTCCGCCCTCACCCGCGGCCTGGCGAGGGCGGGGCTGCGCTCGACCGACGCGGTCGTGCTGGCGGCGGCGGGCACGTCCGATCCGGCGGGACTGGCCGACGTGCGCCAGGCCGCCCACCTGCTCGCGCTACGGCTGTCGCGGCCGGTCACCGCCGCGTTCGCCTCGGCGGGCACCCCGACGCTCGCCGAGGCCATGGACCGCCTCAGGTCGGGCCCGGCCGCCCGGGTCGCGATCGCGTCCTACCTGCTGGCCCCCGGCTACTTCCACGACCGCCTGGCGGCCGCGGGCGCCGACCTGCTCAGCCCGCCGCTGGGCCCGGACCCGTACCTGGCGGCCCTGGTCTGGTCGCGCTTCGACGAGGCGCTGACAGCCGCGTCCCGCCCCACGGCCAGAGCCGCACACGGCTGACCGCACGGCTCCACCGCCGCGCACGGCTACCCGTGCAGCTCCATCTGCCAGGGTCGGCCGCGCGGCCGACCCTGGTAGGGGTGGGCAGCCGGTCCGCCAGGGCGGGTGCGGTCAGTTGGGGCGGGTCGCGGGTTCCAGGCGGAGTTCGCGGACGATCTGCGCGGCGCTCGCCTCACGGGTCGGCCCGGCGCCCGCGCCGACGAACAGCTCGATGTAGGCGTGGTGGAAGCAGCCCGCCAGCAGCAGGCGGGCGCTCGCCTCCGGGTCGACGTCGGGCGTGATCCGGCCGAGGCGCCGCTCGGCCTCCAGGTACGCCGCCAGCGGCGTGACCTCCGCCGCCGGGCCGAGGCCGCTGTCGCGGACGGCCTGGCGGAAGCGGACCGTGACGTCCGGCGAGGTGAACGCCGGCAGCGCGGCCGACTGCACCTCCAGGTAGTAGTCGATGCCCGCCCGGGTGACCGGCAGCAGGTTGGCGCAGACCCGCCCCTTGCCCGCTTGGTCGGACAGGCCGTGCAGGATGCTCAGCCAGAGCGGGAGCCGGTCCTGTAGCAGGGCGATGTACTGATTCACGGCTCCGCCGCCCCGATCCTCCCTGAGGGCTGGAGCCATCTCCAGGACGCGTCGCCTGGTGTCCTGACTTCTCTGGTACGGGTCGACATGGGAAGTCGCCATGGTTGGCCTTACGTGCGCGGTCACTGAGGGCAGGGTCGACACGGCATCGCGGCGATCCGTCGGTCACGGATTCGTCACGGAAATATGTACGGCTTCCGATTATTACCCAAAATCCCGGAAAAAAGACGTCACTAACTCCTGCGAGTTAGCTGTCAGTATCGCGGTCCCTGCGGCGCAGGTAGCGCTCGAACTCGGCGGCGATCGCGTCTCCGCTCGCCTCCGGCAGCTCGGCGGCGTCCTTGCGCTCCTCCAGCTCCTTGACGTACTCGGCCACCTCGGTGTCCTGGGAGGCCAGCTCGTCGACGCCGTGCTCCCAGGCGCGGGCCTCCTCGTCGAGGTCGCCCAGCGGCATCGGGATCTCGAGGACGTCCTCCAGCCGGCGCAGCAGCGCCAGCGTGGCCTTCGGGTTGGGCGGCTGCGCCACGTAGTGCGGCACCGACGCCCACAGCGAGATCGCCTTCAGGCCCGCCTCGCCGAACTCGTGCTGCAGCACCCCCACGATGCCCGTCGGGCCCTCGTAGCGGCTCAGCTCCAGCCCGGTCGAGCCGGCCAGCTCCTCGTCGGTGGCGCCGCCCAGGATCGGCACCGGACGGGTGTGCGGCGAGTCGTTGAGCAGCGCGCCCAGCATCACCGCCAGATCGACGCCCACCGCCCGGCAGACCTTGATGATGTCGGCGCAGAACGAGCGCCAGCGCATGTTCGGCTCGATGCCGCGCAGCAGCACCACGTCGCGCTCGCTGCCCGGCGGGCGCGCGTGGAGCAGCCGCGTGGTCGGCCACGAGATGGACCGGGTCAGCCCGTCGCCCATCTCCACGATGGGACGGGTGACCTGGAAGTCGTAGTAGTCGTCGGGGTCGAGCGCGGCCAGAGGCTCGGCCTTCCAGGCGGATTCGAGATGCGCGATCACACCGCTGGACGCCTCGCCCGCGTCGTTCCACCCTTCGAACGCGGCTATGAGAACCGGGTCGACGAGCTCGGGGAGCCCTTCGAGTTCGATCACGTGTCGCCTCCTCTCTCCGCCATCGCGCTAAGCCTATGCGGTGTGACGGCTTTCGCGTCACCGATCTCGCCGTGAGCGGATCCGGGCGCTTCGCGGGCAGGTCCCGTCGCCCGCGAAGCCCGGCGGGAGCGGGCTTTCAGCGCCCGCCGGGGGTCGTGTGGACGATCAGCACGTCGCAGCCCGCCCGGTGCGCGACGTTGGACGGGACCGAGCCGAGCAGCCGGCCCGCCAGGCTGTTGAGCCCCCGGTTGCCGACCACCAGGAGGTCGGCGCGGTGCCGCCCGGCGAGCGAGATCAGCACGTCGACCGCGTCTCCCTGCTCGGCGGCCAGCACGACGTCGCGCGCGCCCGCCGCGACGGCGTGCTGGCGGGCGGCGCGCAGCGCGTCGTCGGCGGGCGTGGACCCGCTCACCTTGTAGGCGAGCTCGCCCAGCTGCTCGGCGGCCGCGGCCCGCCGGCTCTCCCGCATGGGAAGGTACGCGCAGGCCAGGACGAGCCTCGCGCCGGTCGCGGCGGCCAGGCCCGCCGCCCTGGAGACGGCGCGGAAGGAGGAGGCGGAGCCGTCGGTGCCGACCAGGACGGTGCGATAGGCCATCGGAACTCCTGTTGGACGTGACACACAATAGGTGTCGCACCTTAGCGTCCCGGCCGCAGCCGATAAGCTCTACGCCATGAGCAGCTCGCCGTCCTTCCGCGAAGTGTTGTCCCAGCGAGTGATCGTCGCCGACGGGGCCATGGGGACGATGTTGCAGGCGCAGGATCCGACCCTCGACGACTTCGAGGGCCACGAGGGCTGCAACGAGGTGCTGAACGTCACCCGGCCCGACATCGTGCGCGGCGTCCACGACGCCTACTTCGCAGTGGGTGTCGACTGCGTCGAGACCAACACCTTCGGCGCGAACATGGCCGCCCTGGGCGAGTACGACATCGCCGACCGCGTCTTCGAGTACTCCGAGGCGGGCGCCCGCATCGCCCGCGAACGGGCCGACCACTGGTCCACCCCCGAGCAGCCGCGCTTCGTGCTCGGCTCGATGGGCCCCGGCACCAAGCTGCCCACGCTCGGGCACATGCCGTACGAGAGCCTGCGTGACGCCTACCGCGACAACGCGGCGGGGCTGGTCGCCGGCGGCGCCGACGCGCTGATCATCGAGACCTGCCAGGACCTCCTCCAGGTCAAGGCCGCCGTCATCGGCGCCAAGCGGGCCGTCGGCGACTCCGGCCGCGACGTGCCGATCATCGCCCAGGTGACCATCGAGACCAACGGCGCGATGCTGCTCGGCTCCGAGATCGGCGCCGCGCTCACCGCGATCGAGCCCCTCGGCGTCGACCTGATCGGCCTCAACTGCGCCACCGGGCCCGCCGAGATGAGCGAGCACCTGCGCTACCTGGCCCGCCACTCCAGGCTCCGGCTGTCGTGCATGCCGAACGCGGGCCTGCCCGTCCTGACGTCCGACGGGGCCTACTACCCGCTGAGCGCGGGCGAGCTGGCCGACGCCCACGACACCTTCACCCGCGACTACGGCCTGTCGCTCGTGGGCGGCTGCTGCGGCACCACCCCCGAGCACCTGCGCCAGGTGGTCGAGCGGGTGCGCGGCAGGGAGACGGCCGCGCGCCGCCCCCACCCGGAGCCCGGCGCGTCCTCGCTGTACCAGACCGTCCCGTTCCGGCAGGACACCGCGTACCTGGCGATCGGCGAGCGCTGCAACACCAACGGCTCCAAGGCCTTCCGCGAGGCGATGCTGGAAGGCCGCTGGGACGACTGCGTCGAGACGGCCCGCGACCAGGCCCGCGACGGCGCCCACATGCTCGACCTGTGCGTCGACTACGTGGGCCGCGACGGCGTGGCCGACATGAAGGAGCTGGCCTTCCGCCTGGCCACCGCCTCCACCCTGCCGATCATGCTCGACTCGACCGAGTCCGAGGTGCTGCGGGCCGGCCTGGAGATGCTGGGCGGCCGCGCGGTGGTCAACTCGGTCAACTACGAGGACGGCCGGGGCCCCGGCTCCCGTTTCCACAAGACGATGACCGCCGTCCGCGAGCACGGCGCCGCCGTCGTGGTCATGTGCATCGACGAGAACGGCCAGGCCCGCACCGCCGCCGAGAAGGCCCGGATCGCCGGCGAGACCATCGACGACCTGGTGGCCAACTGGGGGATGCGGGTCTCCGACATCATCGTCGACTGCCTGACCTTCACCATCGCCACCGGCATGGAGGAGAGCCGCCGCGACGGCCTGGAGACCATCGAGGGCATCCGCGAGCTCAAGCGCCGCTACCCCGAGGTGCAGACCACGCTGGGCCTGTCGAACATCTCCTTCGGCATCAACCCGGCCGCCCGCATGGTGCTGAACTCGGTCTTCCTCAACGAGTGCGTCAACGCCGGGCTCGACTCGGCGATCGTGCACGCCTCGAAGATCCTGCCGATGTCGCGCATCCCCGACGAGCAGCGCCAGGTCGCCCTCGACATGGTCTACGACAGGCGCCGCGACGGCTACGACCCGCTTCAGCGCTTCATCGAGCTGTTCCAGGGCGTCGACGCGGCGGCGCTGCGCGCCGGCAAGGCCGAGGAGCTGGCGGCGCTGCCGCTGTGGGAGCGGCTCAAGCGGCGCGTCATCGACGGCGAGCGCAAGGGCCTGGAGGCCGACCTGGACGACGCGCTCGCCCAGCGGCCCGCCCTCGAGATCATCAACGACGTGCTGCTCGACGGCATGAAGACGGTCGGCGAGCTGTTCGGCTCCGGCCAGATGCAGCTCCCGTTCGTGCTGCAGTCGGCCGAGGTGATGAAGACCGCCGTCGCCTACCTCGAACCGCACATGGACCGCGTCGAGGGCGACTCCAAGGGCCGCATCGTGCTGGCCACCGTCAAGGGCGACGTGCACGACATCGGCAAGAACCTGGTCGACATCATCCTGTCCAACAACGGCTACCAGGTGGTCAACCTCGGCATCAAGCAGCCGGTCTCGGCCATCCTGGAGGCGGCCGACGAGCAGCGGGCCGACGTCATCGGCATGTCGGGGCTGCTGGTGAAGTCCACCGTGGTGATGAAGGAGAACCTGGAGGAGATGAACTCCAGGGGCCTGTCGCAGCGCTATCCGGTGCTGCTCGGCGGCGCCGCGCTGACCCGCGCCTACGTCGAGCAGGATCTCGCCGAGCTGTTCGAGGGCGAGGTCCGCTACGCCCGCGACGCGTTCGAGGGCCTGCGGCTGATGGACTCCTTCATGGCCGTCAAGCGCGGCGTGGTGGGGGCGACCCTGCCGCCGCTGCGCGAGCGGCGCGTCAAGTCCGGCGCGGTGCTGCAGCGCACCCCGGTCGAGGAGCTGCCGTCCCGTTCCGACGTGTCCGCGACCAACCCGGTGCCCGCGGCGCCCTTCCACGGCGACCGCATCGTCAAGGGCATCCCGCTGGCCGACTACGCCGCCTTCCTCGACGAGCGCGCGCTCTTCCTCGGCCAGTGGGGGCTCAAGCCCACCAGGGGCGGCGACGGCCCCGGCTACGACGAGCTGGTCGAGACCGAGGGCCGCCCGAGGCTGCGCATGTGGCTCGACCGGATCCAGACCGAGGGCCTGCTGGAGGCGGCCGTCGTCTACGGCTACTTCCCGTGTGTCAGCAAGGGCGACTCGTTGATCATCCTCGACGAGAGCGGCGGCGAGCGCACCCGCTTCACCTTCCCGCGTCAGCGCCGCGACCGTCATCTGTGCCTGTCCGACTTCTTCCGGGCGATGGACTCCGGCGAGGTGGACGTGGTCGGCTTCCAGGTGGCGACCATGGGCGGCAAGATCGCCGAGGCGACGGCCGAGCTGTTCGCCAAGGACGCCTACCGCGACTACCTGGAGCTGCACGGCTTGTCGGTGCAGCTCACCGAGGCGCTGGCCGAGTACTGGCACGCCAGGGTCCGCTCCGAGTGGGGCATCGGCGGCGGCGAGTCGCTCGACGACATGCTGAAGGTCAACATCCAGGGCTGCCGTTACTCCTTCGGCTACCCGGCCTGCCCCAACCTGGAGGACCAGGTGCAGCTGTTCGAGCTGCTCGACCCGGGGCGCATCGGCGTCACGCTGTCGGAGGAGTTCCAGCTCCACCCGGAGCAGGCCACCTCCGCGCTGGTCGCGCACCATCCCGAAGCCAAGTACTTCAACGTCTGACGCACCCCCGTCGCGCGCCGTTCGTCCGGTTATGGGGAGAATGTACGTCCACGGACGAACCGATCGGGGGATGCATGCACGCGGTCTTCTTCGACATGGACGGCCTGCTCGTCGACAGCGAGAAGGTCTGGCTCGAGGTCGAGACGGAGGTCATGGCCCGGCTGGGCGGCACCTGGTCGCCCGCCCACCAGGCCAACCTGGTGGGCGGCTCCATGGACAGCACGGTCGCGTACATGCTCGCCGCCTCCGGCTCCACGGTCCCGGCGCAGGCGGTCAGCGACTGGATGGCCGAGGGCATGGTGGCCCGCCTGTCCGACGGCGTCCGCGTGATGCCCGGCGCCTCGGAACTGCTCGACGCCCTGCGCGCCGTGGGAGTCCCGGTCGGGCTGGTGACCTCGTCGTTCAGGGAGATCGCCGAGGCCGTGCTGAAGGGCTTCGGCGGTGACCGCTTCGACATCGTCGTCACGGGCGACGACGTGCGGCGTCCCAAGCCCGACCCCGAGCCGTACCTGACGGCCTCCGACCTGCTGGGAGTGGAGCCGGTCCGCTGCGTCGTCCTGGAGGACTCACCCAACGGCGTCGCGGCGGCGACGGCGGCGGGCTGCGCCGTGGTGGCCGTCCCGAGCCTCCTGCCCGTCGAGCCGGGCCCGCGCCGCCTGGTGGTCGGATCGCTGACCGAGGTGGGCGTGCCCGACCTGCGCGCCCTGGCGGCGTGAGGATCCCCTAGGGGGAAAGCCGTCCTCGCGGAGGAGGGAAGCCGCCGCGCGCGTGCCAGGATGGAGACGTAACCAAGAGGAGGGGCGGCCGGAATGGGTTTCAACGACATCGCGTGGTTGCCGCTGTGCATCGGCGTGACCGCTGTGGGGCTGGTGTTCAGCTTCCTGGCGTTCCGCCGCAGGGGAGTGACGGCCGGGATGCGCATGACGGCGTGGGCGTTGCTGCCCGCCGCCGCCTACCTCACGGGCGCGTTGCAGGCGCTGTGGACGATCGGGTCCACCGCCGTGGGGTTCGTGACCAGCCTGATCCTCAGCCCCGCCGTCTGGGCCGGCGTCGCGCTGGCCGGGCTGTCGGCGGTGCTGTTCGTCGTGTCCGGGGTCATCCGCGGCAGGAAGCTGGCCAAGGCCGGCGAAGGCGGCAAGGCGGGCGGTAAGAAGAAGGCCGAACCGGAGGCCGCGCCCGGCGCCCAGCAGGCCCCAGCGGCCGCGCAGGCGCCAGGAAGAGCCGCGGTCTCGGCGGGCAAGGAGCGGAAGAGTGACGACGACTTCTCCGACATCGAGGACATCCTCAAGCGCCGCGGTATCAGTTGAGCCGACGTGTGTCACAGTTCCGAGACTGAACCGGAACTGGTCGTAGACATTCATCTGAAGATCGATACGAATAAGTTTCTGGTCAATCACAGTTAAGCCACATCGGGCCCTGAGGGACTGGTCATAGCAGCTCAAGGCATAGATTCTGCCTCCTGAGGCCGCGAGTCGCGGTCATACGCACGGGCGCATTACCCTGACCGGGATATCGCCTGACAGACGATGTCGTCTGGAATCCAGGGGGCTACTGGCATGACCGCACCGCTCGATGTTCCGGGCTCGGCCGTCGAGGCCGGTCCTGAGACCGTTCTGGAGGGCGCGGGCGCCACAGCCATCCGGGGCCGCTCGCTCGGCCAGATCGCGTGGATGCGCCTCAGGCGCGACCGCGTCGCCATGATCGGCGGGATCGTGATCCTGCTGCTGATCCTGGCCGCGATCTTCGCCCCGCTGCTGGTGTCGTGGTTCGGCCACCCACCGGCCGAGTGGCACCGCGACAAGGTCGACCCGAGCATCGGCTCGCCGATCGGCACGTTCGGCGGCATGAGCTGGGACTACCTGTTCGGAGTCGAACCCACCACAGGCCGCGACCTGTTCAGCCGCATCCTGTACGGCGCCCGCGTCTCCCTGCTGATCGCCTTCCTCGCGACGCTGCTGTGCGTCGTGCTCGGCACCGTGCTCGGCATGATCGCGGGCTTCTTCGGCGGCTGGATCGACACGGTCATCAGCCGGCTGATGGACATCTTCCTGGCCTTCCCGCTGCTGGTGTTCGCGCTGGCGCTGGGCGGGGTGATCCCCGACAAGGCGTTCGGCCTGTCGGGCGACACACTCAGGATCAGCCTGCTCGTGTTCATCATCGGCTTCTTCAACTGGCCCTACATCGGGCGGATCATCCGCGGCCAGACCCTCTCCCTGCGTGAACGGGAGTTCGTCGACGCCGCCAGGAGCCTGGGCGCGCGCAACCACGTGGTCCTGTTCAAGGAGATCCTGCCCAACCTGCTGGCGCCGATCCTGGTCTACTCGACGCTGCTCATCCCGTCGAACATCCTGTTCGAGGCCGCGCTGTCGTTCCTCGGCGTGGGTGTGCGGCCGCCGACCCCGACGTGGGGAGGCATGCTGGCGGAGGCGGTCCACAACTACGACGTGGCGCCCAACTTCATGCTCTTCCCCGGTCTCGCGATCTTCATCACCGTGCTGGCCTTCAACCTGCTCGGTGACGGTCTCAGGGACGCCTTCGACCCCAAGGCCCGATGACCTCGTGAGTTTTCCGCAAAGTTCTGGACTCCTACCTACAAGGGGTGTGCAAGGCCGATGAAGATAAGATCAACGGCGTCGGCGGTCGCCATGACCGCCGCTCTCGCCCTGGTCGTCTCCGCGTGTGGCGGTGGCGGCGGCGGCAAGAAGAGCGCTGGCAACGCCGAGGCGCCCGCCAGCCAGTTCAACGCCGGCGTGACGCAGATCGTCAACCCGTCCGACAAGGTCGGCGGCACGCTGCACATGGGCATGCCCGGTGACTTCGACTCGGTCGACCCCGGCGACATGTACTACGGCTACGCGTGGAACTTCGCCCGCCTGTACACGCGCGCGCTGACCATGTTCAAGCCGGTGCCGGGCGAGGAGGGCCTCAAGCTCGTCGGCGACCTGGCCGAAGACCTGGGCAAGTCCAGCGACGGCGGCAAGACCTGGACGTACAAGCTGCGCAAGGGCGTCAAGTTCGAGGACGGCACCCCGGTGACGTCCAAGGACGTGAAGTACGGCGTGGCCCGCTCGCTGGACAAGGAAGTCCTGCCCAGCGGCCCGACCTACTTCAACGACTGGCTCGACGTCGGCAGCTACACCGGCCCGTACAAGATGAAGGGCAAGCTCGACGACCTCAAGGCCATCGAGACGCCCGACGACCAGACGATCGTCTTCCACCTGAAGAAGGCGTACGGCGGTTTCGACTACTTCGCCATGCTCCCGCAGACGGCCCCGGTGCCCGAGGCCAAGGACACCGGC
The DNA here is from genome assembly GCF_040300065.1 of Nonomuraea sp. NPDC000554. Classification (NCBI taxonomy): domain Bacteria; kingdom Bacillati; phylum Actinomycetota; class Actinomycetes; order Streptosporangiales; family Streptosporangiaceae; genus Nonomuraea; species Nonomuraea sp. NPDC000554. The sequence goes on from NZ_JBEPDC010000021.1 coordinate 150,338, forward strand.
TCGAAGTACAAGGAGCACCCGGTCGCCACCGGCCCGTACATGTTCAAGTCGCACGAGCTCGGTAAGCGCATCGAGCTGGTCAAGAACCCGCAGTGGGACCCGGCCACCGACCCGAACCGCAAGCAGCTCAACGACTCGGTCGAGGTGCTGCTCGGCCAGAACGAGGACGACCTCGACCAGCGCCTGCTGTCCGGCAAGATCGACGTCAAGGTCAACAGCACCGGTGTCGCGGCCAACGCCCGCAAGACGGTCCTGACCGAGGACAAGCGCAAGCAGTACTCCGACTCGGCGCCGATCGACCGCACCTGGTTCACCAACCTCAACTCCGACGTGCCGCCGCTCGACAACATCCACTGCCGCAAGGCCGTGCTGTACGCGGCCGACCGCTCCGCCATCCAGGGCGTCTACGGCGGCCCCGAGGCCGGTGGCGACATCGCCCTCAGCCTCATGCCCGCCAAGATGACCGGCTACCAGAAGATCGACCCCTACGGCGTCGAGGCCAGCCCGACCGGCAACGTCGACAAGGCCAAGGAGGAGCTGAAGGCCTGCGGCCAGCCCAACGGCTTCAGCACCACGATCTCCTTCCGCAACGAGCGCGCCGCCGAGAAGCAGACCGCCGAGGCGCTGCAGCAGTCGCTCGCCCGCGCCGGCATCAAGCTCGAGGTCAAGGGCTTCCCGCAGGGGGACTACTTCAGGCTGTACGCCGGTAAGCCGGACTTCGCCAAGAAGAACGGCCTGGGCCTGATGGTCTACGGCTGGGGCGCCGACTACCCCGAGGGCTTCGGCTTCTTCCAGCAGATCGTCGACAGCCGCGTCATCCGCAGCGCCGGTAACACCAACCTCGGCGTCAAGGACCCGGAGATCGACAAGCTGATCGACCAGGCGGCGGCCGAGCAGGACGCCACCAAGCGCAACGCGATCTGGGCCCAGGTCGACGCGAAGGTGATGGACGACGCGTTCATCCTGCCCTACGTCTGGGCGCACGGCCTGTTCTACCGGCCGCCTACGCTGAAGAACGTCTTCGTCAGCCAGAACTGGGGCATGTACGAGTTCCTCACGCTGAGCACCCAGTAACCCGGTCCGGAAATCCCTCCGGAACGCTTGTCGAAAGCAGGTGAAGGCTTCGGCGGCCGGGCTCACAAGGCCCGGCCGCCATGGCCGAGATCAGTGGTCACATACATCATCAGACGGTTGATAGCGGCCGTCATGCTGCTCTTCGTGGTGAGCATCGCGACGTTCGCCATCTTCTTTCTCGTTCCTCGGTTCGCCGGGATGTCCGCTGACGACCTCGCTTCCCGGTACGTGGGCAAAGCGGCCAACGCCCAGATCATCCACGATACGGCGATCAAGCTGGGGTTCAACGACCCCGTCATCGTCCAGTACGGCCGGTTCGTCAAGGGCATCTTCGTAGGCGTCGACAGGAACTACGGCCCGGGCGTGGAGCACTGCCCGGCGCCCTGCTTCGGCTACTCCTACGTCACCCAGAACCCGGTGCTGCCGGACCTGCTCGACCGTCTGCCCATCACACTCTCGCTCGCGCTCGGCGCGGCCGTGGTGTGGGTGGTGTTCGGCGTGTCGACCGGCGTGATCTCCGCGCTCCGGCGCGGCAGCTTCTTCGACCGCTTCTCCATGGGCATCGCCCTCGCGGGCGTGTCGCTGCCCATCTTCTTCACCGGCATCGTGTCACTGGCGATCTTCCGCGACCAGCTCGGCTGGGTCGGTGACGTCGCCGACTGGGTGCCGTTCTCCGAAGACCCGCTCACCTGGGCCAACAACCTCATCCTCCCGTGGGTGACACTGGCGTTCCTGTACGCCGCCGGGTACGCACGGCTCACCCGGGCAGGCATGCTGGAAACCATGTCCGACGACTACATCCGCACGGCCCGCGCCAAGGGCCTGTCGGAGAGCGTGGTGGTGCTGAAACACGGCCTGCGGGCCACGCTCACCCCCGTGCTCACCATGTTCGGCCTGGACCTGGGTCTGCTGCTCGGCGGCGCGGTGCTGACCGAGAGCACGTTCTCGCTGCCCGGCATCGGCAAGTACGCCGTCGACGCCATCGGCAACAACGACCTTCCCCAGGTGATGGGCGTCACGCTGGTCGCGGCGACCTTCATCATCCTGGCCAACCTGATCGTCGACCTGCTCTACGCGGTCGTGGACCCGAGGGTGAGGCTGGCGTGAGCGAGAACGTCTTCCTGGACGTCAAGGACCTGAAAATCCACTTCCCGACCGACGACGGCCTGGTCAAGTCCGTCGACGGGCTGACGTTCAGCCTGGAGCGCGGCAAGACGCTCGGCATCGTCGGCGAGTCGGGCTCCGGAAAGTCCGTCACCAGCCTCGGCATCCTCGGCCTGCACAAGGGCAGGGGCGCCAACATCTCCGGCGAGATCTGGCTCGACGGCGAGGAGCTCGTCGGCGCTTCGCAGGAGCACGTGCGCGGGCTGCGCGGCAAGAAGATGGCGATGATCTTCCAGGACCCGCTGTCGTCCATGCACCCCTTCTACACGGTGGGCGACCAGATCATCGAGGCCTACCGCATCCACCACAAGGTCTCCAAGGCCGTCGCCAAGAAGCACGCCATCGACATGCTCGGCCGCGTCGGCATCCCCGAGCCCCAGCGCCGCGTCGACTCCTACCCGCACGAGTTCTCCGGCGGCATGCGCCAGCGCGCGATGATCGCCATGGCGCTGTCGTGCGACCCCGAACTGCTCATCGCCGACGAGCCGACCACCGCGCTCGACGTCACCGTGCAGGCCCAGATCCTCGACCTGATGCGCGACCTGCAGCGCGAGTTCAACTCCGCGCTGATCATCATCACCCACGACCTGGGCGTGGTCGCCGAACTGTCCGACGACATCCTCGTCATGTACGCGGGCAAGTGCATCGAGTACGGCTCCACCGACGACATCTTCTACCGTCCCGAGCACCCCTACACGTGGGGTCTCCTGGGATCGATGCCCCGCCTCGACCGGGAGCCCACCGAACGGCTGCTGCCGATCAAGGGCACCCCGCCGTCCCTGATCAACGTGCCGCCGGGCTGCGCCTTCCACCCCCGCTGCCCGTACGCCGAGCTGAGCGGCGACCAGGCCAAGACCGAGGTGCCCGCGCTGGCCGACACCGGCGGCGGCCACCTGGTGCGCTGCCACCTGAACAGGACAGAACGGCGGAAGCTGTGGGAGAACGAGATCAAGCCAGTGCTGGAGACACAGTGACCGACCCAGCGACCGAATCAGTGACCGAAACGGTGACCGGCAAAGTGACCGACACTGAGCCGCTGCTGTCCGTGCAGCACCTGGAGAAGCACTTCCCGGTGACCAAGGGCCTGCTCAAGAGGCAGGTCGGCGCCGTCAAGGCGGTCGACGGGATCAGCTTCGACGTGTTCAAGGGCGAGACCCTCGGCCTGGTGGGAGAGTCGGGCTGCGGCAAGTCCACCACCGGACGCCTGGTCACCCGGCTGCTGGAGCCGACCGCAGGCAAGATCCTCTTCGAGGGCGCCGACATCACCCACATGAGCCAGGGCAGGCTCAGGCCGCTCCGCCGCGACATGCAGATGATCTTCCAGGACCCGTACTCGTCGCTCAACCCCCGCCACACGGTCGGCACCATCGTCGGCGCGCCGTTCCGCATCCAGGGCGTGCAGACCGAGCGCGGCGTGAAGAAGGCCGTCCAGGAGATCCTCGAACTGGTCGGGCTCAACCCCGAGCACTACAACCGCTACCCGCACGAGTTCTCCGGCGGCCAGCGCCAGCGCATCGGCATCGCCCGCACGCTCGCGCTCAAGCCCAAGCTGATCATCGCCGACGAGCCGGTCTCCGCACTGGACGTGTCCATCCAGGCCCAGGTCGTCAACCTGCTGGAAGACCTGCAGAACGAGCTGGACCTCACCTACGTGGTGATCGCCCACGACCTGTCGGTCGTGCGGCACATCAGCGACCGGGTCGCCGTCATGTACCTCGGCAAGATCGTGGAGATCGCCGACCAAAAGAGCCTCTACAGCTCGCCCATGCACCCCTACACCAACGCCCTGCTGTCGGCCGTGCCCGTGCCCGACCCCAGGGCGCGCGCCGGGCGCGAACGCATCCGCCTGACAGGGGACGTGCCGAGCCCGCTCAACCCGCCACCCGCCTGCCGCTTCCACACCCGCTGCTGGAAGGCCCAGGAGATCTGCAAGACGGTCGAGCCGCCGCTGGAGCAGCTCGCCAGCGGCCACAGCGTCGCCTGCCACTTCCCGGAGAACGCCCCGGACGTGCCGGCCGCCGCCGGCGAGCAGCCGGTCTCGGCCTGACACCGCCGCAGGCGGGGCGCGCCGGCGCGCCCCGCCGGAACCCGGGGGACGCGCGCCCTCAGGACAGCGCGCCCCACCGGAACTTTGGGGACGGGCCCCTCAGGACAGCGCGCCCGGCGTGATCAGCCCCGTCTCGTAGGCCAGCACCACCGCCTGGACGCGGTCGCGCAACCCCAGCTTGGTGAGCACGTTGCCCACGTGCGTCTTCACGGTCGTCTCGCTCACCACCAGCTTGGCCGCGATCTCCGCGTTGGACATGCCCTTGGCGATCAGCCGCAGCACTTCCAGCTCACGCTCGGTCAGCCGGTCGAGCCGCGCCGGAGTCGCCTCCTCGTACGACGAGGGCAGCCGCTTGGCGAACCGGTCGAGCAGCCGCCTGGTCACGCTCGGCGCCACGATCGCGTCGCCTCCGGCCACCACCCGGATCGCCTGCACCAGCTCGTCGGGCGGCACGTCCTTCAGCAGGAACCCGGACGCCCCGGACCGCAGCGCCTCCACGATGTACTCGTCCAGGTCGAACGTCGTCAGCACCAGCACCTTCGGCACGTGCGCCGCGGGCGCGGCCTCGCGCACGATCCGCCGGGTCGCCTCGATGCCGTCGACGCCGGGCATCCGGATGTCCATCAGCACCACGTCGGGCAGCAGCGCCCGCGTCTGCTCCTGGGCGTCCTTGCCGTCGCCCGCCTGGCCCACCACCGTGATGTCGGGCTCAGCCTCGAGAATCAGCCGGAATCCGGTACGCAGCAGCGGCTGGTCGTCCACCAGCAGCACCCTGATCGTCATTGTCCGTCCTTCAACGGGAACCTCGCCCGCACCTCGAAACCGCCCTCCGCCTTCGGGCCGATGTTCAGGATTCCACCATAGAGGGCCACACGCTCCCGAATGCCCACCAAACCGTGCCCTGGCTGCTCGGACAGGGCCGTCGCGCCCAGCCCGTCGTCCTCGACCCTGACGTCCAGCTCACGCGGCTCGTGCCGGACGGTCACCACCGCCTTGGCCCCCGCGCCCGCGTGGCGCAGGGTGTTCGTCAGCCCCTCCTGCACCAGCCGGTACGCGGCCAGATCGACGCCCGCCGGCACCGGCCGCGGCTCGCCCTCGACCGCCAGCCGGGTGGCCAGCCCAGCCTCCCGCATCTGCTCCACCAGCGTGGGCAGATCCTGCATGCCCGGCTGCGGCCCCAGCTCGGCGCGGGCGTCGGTGCGCAGCACGCCGACGATGTTGCGCATCTCGCTCATCGCCATCCGGCCCGTGTGCTCGACCGCTGACAGCGCCTCCCGCGCCAGCTCCGGATCGGACGCGAGCACCTTGCGCGCCGCCGCCGCCTGCACCGTCATCACGCTGACGTGGTGAGCGACCACGTCGTGCAGCTCGCGGGCGATCCTGGACCGCTCCTCAGCCCGCGCCGCCCGCGTGTCGGCCGCGTGCGCCCGCTCCGCCCTGGCCGCGCGGTCCTTCAGCTCGTCGAGGTAGGCGCGGCGCAGCCGCAGGCTCCGCCCGGCCCCCCAGACCGCCACCAGCACCACCGCCACCACCACGTGGTCGCTCCAGCCGACCGCCGGCAGCGCGAACGCCACCGCCTGCGACGTGTAGACGGCCAGCGACAGCAGCAGCGCCCCCAGCGCCACCGCCAGCCCCCGATAGGACGCCACCGAGTACAACAGCACCATCCCCGCCACGCCGGCCACGCCCGCGCCGTACCCGAAGGCCGACAGCAGCCCCTCGGGCAGCATCCCGGCGCACAGCCCCGCCAGCGGCCAGCGCCTGCGCACCGCCACCGGCGCGCACGTCAGCACGACGAGCACGGCGCCGAACGGGTCGAGTTCGCGCAGCATGTCGCCGGGCAGCCCCTGCGCCTGAAACGTCGCGGGATCGTAGACGCGCAGCAGCGCGAGCGAGGCCGCGGCCAGCACCACGGCGAGAACCGTGTCGTGGAGCAAGGCTCGGTCGGTGCGCACGGCAACACTGTAGGCCCAGGTGAAAGCCCGAAACCTCCTACTACGGGAGGAAACCGCCCCCGCCGTCCGGCCGGAGCCGGCCTCACAGCTCGTCGGTGGCCGCCCGCCGGTTGCTGCGCACCGTGTCGCCGGGCTGCCGGTCGGGCACCGGCGGCGGCGTGCCCCCGAACTCCGGGCAGAGCGCCTGGTGATCGCACCAGTCGCACAGCCGGCTCGGCCGCGCCCGCCACTCGCCCGTCTCCAGCGACCGCTCGATCGCCGCCCACAGCGCCCGCACCTTGCGCTCGGTGGCCAGCAGATCGGCCTCGTCGGGCGCGTAGCGCAGCACCTCGCCGGCGCCGCCCAGATAGACCAGCTGCAGCAGCCTCGGCACCTGGCCGCGCAGCCGCCACAGCACCAGCGCGTAGAACTTCATCTGGAACAGCGCCTTGGCCTCGAAGTCGCGGCCCGGCGCGCTGCCCGTCTTGTAGTCGACCACCCGCACCTCGCCGGTCGCCGCCACGTCGATCCGGTCGACATAGCCGCGCAGCATCAGCCCGCCGTCGAGCACCGCCTCCACGTACAACTCGCGCTCGGCCGGCTCCAGCCGGGTCGGATCCTCCAGCGTGAAGTAACGCCGCAGCATCTGCCGCGCCTGCTCCAGCCACTCCGCCTGCTCGGCGTCGTCGGCGAACATCTCCGCGTAGTTCGGATCGTCGGCCAGCAGCCGCTGCCACTGCGGATCGAGCAGGTCGAGGGCCGCCTCCACCGAGCGCCGCGGCGCGGGCAGGTCGTACAGCCGCTCCAGCACCGCGTGCACCACCGTGCCCCGCACCGCCGCCTGCGACGGCTTCTCCGGCAACTGGTCGACCACGCGGAAGCGGTACAGCAGGGGGCAGGTCATGAAGTCGCCCGCCCGGGAGGGGGAGAGGGCTCCGATGATCACCGGATCGGTCAACGTCATGCACCGCACTCTAGGTCAAGTCCCCGACAGAATAAGGCTCGCGAAAGCGGTATCACGTGATCTGGCGCGTAGCATCAAGGGCAGGAACGGCACGTAGCGGACGTCGAGGAGTGCGGTGAGCGAGCAGAGCCCGCGGCAGGAGTTCTCCGGGATTCGGATGGGCAGGCCGTTCGGCATCCCCGTCTACGTGTCGTGGACGTGGTTCATCGTCGCGGCCTTCATCACCTGGTCGTTCGGCCCCCAGGTGCTCGACCGGCTGCCCGGCCTCGACACCGTCGCCGCCTACGCCGTCGCGTTCGTCTTCGCCGTGCTGCTCTACGTCTCGGTGCTGCTGCACGAACTGGCCCACAGCGTCCTGGCCAAGTGGTTCGGCCTGCCGGTCCGCCGGATCACGCTCTACCTGCTCGGCGGCGTGTCCGAGATCGAGCAGGAGCCGCCGACGCCGGGCAAGGAGTTCCTGGTCGCCGCCGCCGGCCCGGTGCTGTCGCTCGGCCTGGCCGGGGTGGGCCTGCTGGCCGACATCTTCGTCGTCAACGGCGGCGGCATCGCCGAGGTGCTGGTGTGGCAGCTGTGGGTGGCCAACCTCATCGTCGGCGTCTTCAACCTGCTGCCCGGCCTGCCGCTCGACGGCGGGCGGATGCTGCGCGCCGGAGTGTGGAAGCTCACCAGCAACCCCGGCTCCGGCACGGTCGCCGCGGCGTGGGGCGGCAGGGGGCTGGCCGTGCTCCTGATCGCCCTCCCGATCACCATGTCCCTGATGAGCGGGCAGGAGGTCGACTTCGGCAACCTGGTCTGGCCGCTGGTGCTAGCGTCCTTCATCTGGCTCGGCGCCACCCAGTCGCTCCGGATGGCCCGCATCCGCGCCAGGATCCCGCAGGTCAACGCCCGCGCCCTGGCCCGCAGGGCGATCCCCGTCACCGCCGAGACGCCGCTGTCCGAGGCGCTGCGCCGAGCCGGCGAGAGCAGGGCGGGCGCCATCGTGGTGGTCGACCACGAGGGACGTCCCGTCGCCATCGTCCACGAGGCCGCCGTGCAGGCCACCCCCGAGCACCGCCGCCCCTGGGTGGACGTCGGCTCGATGGCCAAGGCGCTCGAACCCTCTCTCGTGCTGGCCGCCGACCTGGAGGGCGAGCCGCTGATCGACGCCATGCGCGAGGCCCCGGCGGGGGAGTACCTGCTGGTGGAGCGCGGCGGCGAGATCTACGGCGTGCTGGCCACGGCCGACGTCAACCGGGTGTTCAGCGGGGTCTGAGGTGTCCTGCCCGACGTCGTCCCACTCGAATAACCGGCGAGCCCCGGCTAGGGTCATGGCCAGTGAACGGGCCGCCTGCCCGGTGGCGCGATCACACCCCGGCGATTCGAGCATCCGACTGCTGACCGATAGTGTGCGGTTGGGTCAAACTTGCACAGTTGACGGGTTGATCGTGGTCCACCGGTTCACCGAATCGAGACGAGCGGGCCGCGACACCGGCGCGTCGCCTGGGTATGCGTATGGCTGGTGGCCAAGCACGGCAGTGCGGGTGCCGTAATATCGCCGGGCTTCCGGGGAGGAGAGTTGAGTGACCGAGCGCAGCGAGGGCACCAATGAGCGCAGCACGGTCGTTCTGAGGGAGGACTCATGACCGACCGGGGCTTCGAAGTGGTCCGCCCGCTTCCTGGTGACGGGCTGCTCGCCTACCAGGGCGGGCTGCTGCTGGTGTGCGACGCGGCCGAGACCGCCGCCACCGACCTGCTCGAGGCGCTGCGCGAGACGGCCGCCTCCGGCGGCGACGGCAGAGCACTGGCCAGGCGCGCCGCCCAGGTGCTCGCCGCGAACATGGCGGGCGACCCCGCCACCTGCGCGGTCGCGGGCCCGGTCGGCGCCGGCGTGGCCGTGCTCGTCAGCGGCTCGGCCGCCGCGACGATCAGCACCGCGTCCGGCGACACCCACCTCGCCGGCAGCGACTCACTGACCTGGGCCGACCGGCTCGTCACCGGGCCCGTCGAGCGGGTGGAGCTGAGCCTGCCCGGCGCCGGGCAGCCGCACCCGGCCGTCCACCTCGACGGCGGCGTGGTGCACGGCGGCGGCCTCGTGGGCGACCTCAGCGAGGACGCCGCGTCCAGGCCGTTCGTGGGCGAGGCCAGGCCGCTGGGCGGCGAGCTGGCCGCCTCCAGGCCGTTCACCAGTGAGATGCCCAGCACGGGCGTCTACGCCGACCCCGAGCTGGTGCCGCAGAGCCCGCCGCCCGCCGAGCGGCCGCAGGTGCAGATGGCGCCGTACCCCCTGTCCGGGCCCGACCAGTCCGCCGTGCAGGGGCCTCCGTCGTCCAGCACGTCGGGGCCGCAGCCGCCGGTGCAGGGCCCGCCCTCCGGGCCGCAGCCGCCGGTGGTGGAGCCGTCGCCCTATCTGACGGCCCCCGAGCCTCCGCCGCTGCCCGTCGAGCCGCAGCCCGGCCCGTTCCCGTCCTTCGACGAACCGGCGCCCGCGGGCAACGGCGCCGGGCCCGAGACGTTCGACCAGCCGTCCCCGCACTTCGACCCGGTCACGCCGTTCGACCAGGGCCCGCCCCGCGAGCAGCAGTTCGACCAGCCCGGCCCGCCGCCGTTCGATCAGCCGGGGCCGCAGCCGCAGTTCGACCAGCCGCAGCCGCAGTTCGAGCAGGCGCAGCCGCCGTTCGAGCAGCCGGGGCCGCAGGAGCAGGCCGACCACGGCGACCGCCCGCTGGTCTACGGCGTCGACTGCAAGAACGACCACTTCAACGACCCCCGGGTGCCGTACTGCGCGGTGTGCGGCATCGCGCTCGTGCAGCGCACGCTCGTCCCCTACAAGGGCCCGCGTCCCTCGCTCGGCGTGCTCGTCCTCGACGACGGCACCACGCTGACGCTGGAGAGCGACTACCTGCTCGGCCGCGACCCCGAGCGGGCGCCCGAGGTGGCGGGCGGCTCCGCCCGCCCCGCCAAGGTCACCAGCCCCGACGGCTCGGTCTCCCGCCGCCACCTGCGCGTGGCGCTCGACGGCTGGGACGTCAACCTGGTCGACCTGGGCTCGGTCAACGGCACCCAGATCCAGCCGCCCGGCGACCCCAACTTCTACGACATCCCGCCGAACGAGCCGGTCACCATCGCGCCCGGCACCACGGTCCGCGTCGGCGTCTCCCGCACGCTGCGCTTCGAGGCGCACCGGAGCTGACCCGCCACATACCACGACGCCCGCGCCCCCGGGGAAGGGGGCGCGGGCGTCGCCGTCGTTACGCCACCAGCGGGCTGACGAGCAGGACCAGCGCCAGGCCGACGACCGAGATCACCGTCTCCATCAGCGACCACGACTTGATCGTCTGCCCGACCGACATCCCGAAGTACTCCTTGACCAGCCAGAAGCCCGCGTCGTTGACGTGCGAGAAGAACAGCGACCCGGCGCCGATCGCCAGCACCAGCAGCGACGTCTCGCCCGTGCTGAGATGCGTCACCAGCGGCGCCAGGATGCCGGAGGCCGTCACCGTCGCCACGGTCGCCGACCCCGTCGCCAGCCGGATCAGCACCGCCACCAGCCAGGCGAGCAGCAGCACCGACAGGCCGCTGTTCTGCACCCAGTCGGCCACCAGCTTGCCGATGCCGGTGTCGACGAGCGTCTGCTTGAAGCCGCCGCCCGCCGCCACGATGAGGATGATGCCCGCGATCGGCGGCAGCGACTGCTCGACGGTTCTGGAGATCGCCTGACGGTCCATGCCGGAGCCGGCCCCGAACGTGAACATCGCCACCAGCACCGCGATGAGCAGCGCGATCAGCGGGGTGCCGAGGAAGTCGAGCACGGTGCGGACGGCGTTGCCCTCAGGGGTGAAGATGTCGGCCAGCGCCTTGCCCAGCATGAGCGCGACCGGAAGCAGCACCGTGGCTAGCGTGACGCCGAAGGACGGCCGCTTGGCGCCCTCCGTCGCGGGCCGGCCCTCGAACAGCTTGGGCGCGGGCACGTCCACCCACCGGGCGGCGAGCCTGGCGAACAGCGGACCGGCCACGATCACGGTCGGGATCGCGATGAGCACGCCCAGCCCCAGGGTGAGGCCCAGGTCGGCGTTGAGCGCGTCGATGGCGACCAGCGGGCCGGGGTGCGGCGGGACGAGCCCGTGCATGACCGACAGGCCGGCCAGCGCCGGGATGCCGACTCTGATCAGCGACAGCCCCGAACGCCGGGAGACCAGGAAGATCACCGGCATGAGCAGGACCAGGCCGATCTCGAAGAACATCGGCAGGCCGATCAGCGCGCCCACCGCGGCCATCGCCCACGGCAGCGTCCGGGTGCTGGAGCGGCCGACGATCGTGTCGACGATCTCGTCCGCGCCGCCGGAGTCGGCCAGCAGCCTGCCGAACATCGCGCCCAGCGCGATCAGGATGCCGACCCCGGCGGCCGTGCTGCCGAAGCCCTTGGTGAAGCTGTCGATCGCGTCGCCCATCGGCATCCCGGCGACGGCGGCGACGGCCAGCGAGCCCAGCGTCAGCGACAGCGCCGGATGCACCTTCAGCTGCGTGATCAGGACGACGATGACGGCGATGCCGACGAGCGCCGCCGGGACGAGCCGTCCGCTGGAGACGGCCGCCTCCCCGGCGGCCGCGAGGAGGGGGGGAGGGGTCATGACGCTTCTCCTGGTGTGCGAGGGGCCGGTTCCGGCGGGCAGGCGGCGAGATAGGCGTCGACGAGCCCGTCGACGGGCAGCGACAGGTCCAGGGCGACCCCGCGCTCCCCGGGGTCGAGCGGTTCGAGCGTCGCCAGCTGGGAGGCCACCAGCGATTCGGGCATGAAGTGCCCGGGCCGGTCCGCCACCCGCTGCCTGATCACCTCGGCGTCGCCGTCGAGGTGCAGGAAACTCAGCCACGGGACGGACTCCCGCAGCAGGTCGCGGTAGGAGCGCTTGAGCGCCGAGCAGCCCATCACCGCGCCGGTCCCGGTGTGACCGGCGAGCCACGCGCCCACCGCCCGCAGCCACGGCAGCCGGTCGGCGTCGTCCAGGGGGATCCCGGCCGACATCTTGGCCACGTTCCGCGGGCTGTGGAAGTCGTCGGCGTCGGCGAACGGCACCCCCAGGCGCGCGGCGAGCGCGGCGCCGACGGTGGTCTTGCCCGACCCCGTGACGCCCATCACGACCACGAGCGGGTGGCGACCAGGGGGCTGGCGTACGTCCATGCGAACTACCTCTTCGACCTCGAGTGTCGGCCAGACTGGCACGTTGCGTCATATTAATCAAGAGGAAACATTTAATAAATCATACCTTTGACCCTCTCGATGTGGTGATCAGCGCGATTCATGTGAGGATTGGCCCCTGTGGGAGACGACAACCAGCCAGGGCTGCACGGCAGCGTCCTCGACCAGCTGGGCACGCTGGTGGTCTCGGGCGAGTACGCGCCGGGGCAGGTGCTCAGGATCGAGCAGCTCGAAGCCCGGTTCGGGGTGTCCCGCACCGTCGTGCGCGAGGCCATCCGGGTCCTGGAATCCATGGGCATGGTCAGCAGCCGCCGTCGCGTCGGCGTCACCGTCTCCGTCCCCGCCGCCTGGAACCTGTTCGACCCGCGCATCATCCGCTGGCGGCTCGACAGCGGCGAGCGCGAAGCCCTGCTGCGCTCGCTCGGCGAACTGCGCCGCGGCGTCGAACCCGTGGCCGCCGCCCTGGCCGCCACCCACGCCACCCCCGAGCAGTGCGGCGAGCTGACCGGCGCCGTCATGCGGATGGCCGTCCACGGCAAGTCCGGCGACCTGGAGGCGTACCTCGCCGCCGACATCGACTTCCACCGCACCCTTCTCGAAGCCTCGGGCAACGAGATGCTCGGCGCGCTCACCACGGTCGTCGCCGAAGTCCTGGCGGGACGCACCCACCACCACCTGATGCCCGCCTTCCCGGAGCCGGTCGCGATCCGGTGGCACGCGGAGGTCGCGCAGGCGGTGCAGGCAGGCGACCCCGTCGAGGCCGAACGCGCCATGCGCGACATCGTCGAGGAGGCCACCCGCGCGATGCTGGGCGACTAGCTAGCGCCCACGAGGCCCCTCGCCTGGACGAGGCTCTACCCCTGAGCCGTGTCCGATCACGCGACCGAGGCGCCGCGAGCCGGGGCCGCGCCTGTCAGAGCGCGTCAGACGCCGGAGAAGTCGTGCACCCCGCGCAGCATCCTGACGGCCGCCTCCAGCCCGCTGGCCGCCTCCAGGGCGCGGCCCGCGGCGGTGGCGAGCCTGCTCAGCAGGTGCTCGTCGGCGTCCGAGAAGGAACGGCCCGCCGCCCACAGGAACGCGTGGTCACGGGTGGCCAGCGGCACCGTCGTCGCCATGAAACCCGGCTCGCCCACCTCCGCGTCGCGCGGCAGCAGCACCGGAGCCGGCGCGCCCGCCAGCTCCTTGAGCACTCCCGACTGCCGCAGCCACCGCCGCACCCGCAGCGGATCGCCGGGCGGCCCGTGCATGTGCTGCGTGTGCGCCTCCTCACGCAGCGGATCGACCTGGACGAGCCCCGCGTACGACGTTCCGGCGACCGCGGCGGCCGAGCGCACGAGACGCTCGACCAGCCTGCCGGAGTCGAGGCAGGAGAACGACGCGATGAGTTCGCGCATGGCGATATCCACCTGGCAGGATCTCATGGAAGTCCCTCGTCGAGGGCGGCGAGGCCGCGCACCCCGATCGCGCGTGCCCCGGGAACGGAGACCCTGAGTATCACCCCCAGGCAGCACCTTGACCAGTCCCTCAACCGGAAATCGGGATTTTTCGTGACGTTGACGGACGGAGCCTCACCCACTCGATGTCGTCGGCCCGCGTCCCGTCCGGTTGGGGGAACAGCTCCCTGCGCACCGATTCGCGGACGAACCCGGCCCGCTCCAGCACCGCGTGCGACGCCGCGTTGGTCACGACGGTGCCCGCCACGATCCGGTGCAGCGCCGTGTGCGCGAACGCCCAGTCGACCAGCAGCCGGACCGCCCGCGTCATGAAACCCCGGCCGCGGAAGTCCGGCAGCAGCGAGTACCCGACCATGCCCTGCGCGGTCACCGGCGCGATCTGGACGAGCTGTATGTGCCCCGCGAACGCCCCGGTGGCGGCGTCCCTGATCGCCAGCTCGATGCGCTGCCCCGACGCCCACCAGTAACCGGTGTACCGGCAGCGACGCTCGTTGTCCTCCAGCGTGCCGGTCGGGCCGACGTTGTAGGCGGCCACGCTCGGCTCGGCCAGCATCCGGCGGAAGTCGGCGGCGTCGCCGACCTCCATCGGCGTCAGCGACACGACCCCGTCGCTCAGCTCGCCGCCGTCGAAGAACGGCAGGTACGGCTCGACCGCCTCCCCGGAGTCGTGGGCGAGCCTGGCGAAGGTGATGTGGTCGGTGCGCCGCCCGTCACGCAGCCTCTTGGCGTCGCGTCTGCGGCCCTCCTCGGTGAAGCCCGCCTTGCGTGCCACCTTCAGGCTCGCCACGTTCTCCACCTCCGCCATCAGCTCCACGCGGTGCACGCCGCGGTCGACGGCCCACTCCGTCACGGCCCGCGCCGCCGCGCTCGCCACGCCCTTGCCCCGCGCCCACGGCGCCACCAGATAGCCGATCTCCACCGACCCCCAACGGTCGGGGGCCGTGAGGCCCACCGCGCCGAGGTACTGGCCGTTCTCCGTGATCGTGAACTCCGCGCCGCCGCCGTCCCACTTGGCGGCCGCCTGCCGCAGATACTCGTGCGCGTCGCTCAGCTCGTACGGGTCGGGCAGCAACGGCAGGAACCTGGCCGTCACCGGGTCGGTGCAGGCCTTCACCACCGCCTCGGCATCGTCGGAGACGGGCGCTCGCAGCACCAGCGAGCCAGTGGAGATCACTTCGCGCGGAAACATCCCCCATAGATATCGCGCGTCAGCGGTCGCTCGAAAGCCCTATAACCTTGCCGCCATGGGTTTCCGCAGGCATGGGCCTTTCCAGGTGGGGGATCAGGTGCAGCTCACCGACCCCAAGAACAAGCGCCACACGATCACGCTCAAGCAGGACGGCGTCTTCCACACGCACAAGGGCGCCATCCCGCACAGCGACCTGATCGGGCAGCCTGAAGGCTCCGTGGTGCGCTCCTCCGGCGGCACCCTCTACCTCGCCTTCCGCCACCTGCTGCAGGACTACACGCTCGCCATGCCGCGCGGCGCGGCCGTCATCTACCCCAAGGACGCCTCGATGATCGTCGGCATGGCCGACATCTTCCCCGGCGCCCGCGTCGTCGAGGCGGGGGTGGGCTCCGGCGCGCTGACCTGCTTCCTGCTGCGGGCCGTCGGCCCCGAGGGGCACGTCACGTCCTACGAGCGGCGCGAGGAGTTCGCCGACGTCGCGCGCAAGAACGTGGAGAAGTTCTACGGCGGCCCCGTCGACTCCTGGCGGCTCGTCGTGGGCGACCTGGCCTCCTCGATCGACGAGACCGACGTCGACCGGGTGATCCTCGACATGCTCGCCCCCTGGGAGTGCGTCGACGCGGCCGCCAAGGCCCTCACGCCCGGCGGGGTCATCTGCTGCTACGTGGCCACGACCACGCAGCTGTCCAAGACGGTCGAGGTCATTCGGGATCACGGGAGTTTCACCGAGCCCCATGCGTGGGAGACCCTGGTTCGCGACTGGCATGTCGAAGGTCTCGCCGTACGGCCCGATCACCGGATGATCGGCCACACGGGGTTCCTTGTCACCGCCCGCCGCATGGCGGACGGCGTCACACCGCCGCCACGTCGCCGACGACCGAAGGGAACCACCGAAGAACTATGACAATTTGGCCACGAGGGTGCGTTGGTGCGTGACACGGGAACAGATCGCTGTGTTCCTGTGCTGGGAGTATTAAACGCACTTTTAGGGATTAGTCACCGAATACAGAATGTCACTCTACGAACACTGCCCGGCCAGGTTACGGAGGGGCCCGAGATAGGTAAGGTCCTAAGTAGTCGCCCTCGACTGGGAAGGAGGTGACGGGGCGTGGCAGCTCGCGATGATGCTGAGGCTCGAGCCGCGCAGCGCGAACGGGAGGTCGCTGATCTTTCAACACAGGTCTCCTTCCTCCAAGAGGAGATCACCGCGCTGAGGCGGAAGCTGGCCGAGTCACCCCGTCAGGCCAGAGTCCTCGAAGAGCGTCTCCATGAGGCGCAGGCGAACCTCGCGGCCGTTACCGGCCAGAACGAGCGCCTGGTGTCAACACTCAAGGAGGCCAGAGACCAGATCGTCGCCCTCAAGGAGGAGGTCGACCGGCTGGCGCAGCCGCCATCCGGCTTCGGCACCTTCCTCGAGGCCAGAGAAGACGGCACGATCGAGGTGTTCACCGGGGGCCGCAAGCTGCGGGTGAACGTCAGCCCCGCCGTCGACGTCGACTCGCTCAAGCGTGGCCAGGAGGTCATGCTGAACGAGGCGCTCAACGTGGTCGAAGCCCTCGGCTACGAAGAGGTCGGCGAGATCGTGATGCTCAAGGAACTGCTCGACGAGGGCAAGCGCGCCCTGGTCATCTCACACGCCGACGAGGAGCGCGTCGTACGACTGGCCGAGTCGCTGGTCGGACAGCCCATCAGGGCAGGCGACTCGCTGCTGCTCGAACCCAGGTCGGGCTACGTCTACGAGCGCATCCCCAAGTCCGAAGTCGAAGAGCTCGTGCTCGAAGAGGTCCCCGACATCTCCTACGAGGAGATCGGCGGCCTGATGCGGCAGATCGAGCAGATCAGGGACGCCATCGAGCTGCCCTACCTGCACGCCGACCTGTTCCGCGAGCACAAGCTCCGCCCGCCCAAGGGCGTGCTGCTGTACGGGCCGCCCGGCTGCGGCAAGACGCTCATCGCCAAGGCCGTCGCCAACTCCCTGGCCAAGCAGGTCGCGGAGAAGACCGGCCAGTCCGGCAAGAGCTTCTTCCTCAACATCAAGGGCCCGGAACTCCTCAACAAGTACGTCGGCGAGACCGAGCGGCACATCCGCCTGGTCTTCCAGCGGGCCCGGGAGAAGGCCTCAGAGGGCACCCCGGTGATCGTGTTCTTCGACGAGATGGACTCGATCTTCCGCACCCGAGGCTCGGGCGTGTCGTCCGACGTCGAGAACACCATCGTCCCTCAGCTGCTGTCGGAGATCGACGGTGTCGAGGGCCTGGAGAACGTCATCGTCATCGGCGCCTCCAACCGCGAGGACATGATCGACCCGGCGATCCTGCGGCCCGGCCGCCTGGACGTCAAGATCAAGATCGAGCGGCCCGACGCCGAGGCGGCGAAGGACATCTTCTCCAAGTACCTCATCGCCGAACTCCCGCTACACCCGGACGACCTCGCCGAGCACGGCGGCTCCTCCGAAGCCACCATTCACGGCATGATCCAGAGTGTCGTGGAGCGGATGTACACCGAGAGCGAGGAGAACCGCTTCCTCGAGGTGACCTACGCCAACGGCGACAAGGAAGTCCTGTACTTCAAGGACTTCAACTCCGGTGCGATGATCCAGAACATCGTCGACCGGGGCAAGAAGATGGCGATCAAGCAGTTCCTCGAAAGCGGCCAGAAGGGGCTGCGGGTGCAGCACCTGCTCACGGCCTGCGTCGACGAGTTCTCCGAGAACGAGGATCTGCCCAACACCACCAACCCCGACGACTGGGCCCGCATCTCCGGCAAGAAGGGCGAACGGATCGTCTACATCCGTACGCTCGTCTCCGGCAAGCAGGGCACGGAAGCCGGGCGCTCCATCGACACCGTGGCCAACACCGGCCAGTACCTGTAACGAGCCGGTCGGAGGGGCCGCGCGGCCAGCCGCGCGGCCCCTCCGGGCTGTCTCTGGGGCTCGTCAGCCGACCAGAGCGCCCGCGCGCCGTAGCGCGAGCACCAGGCCGGCGTCGGAGCCCGCGGGAAGCGCGCCAGCGGCTCGAGTCCCGTATCGGTCGCCAAGTCTGGCGTCTTCGCGGCTGCCGAACCCCGGTTGCGCCTGGGCGGACCGCCACGGCCAGGGTGCCAGGACAGGTTCGAGCGTCAGGCCCCGTCCGAGCCGCCATGGAGGACAGGCTCGGCGGCACCAGGGCCCGTCTCCTGGATCATGAAATGGGTCGCAGCAGCCCTTGGCGTTCCACTACGGTCCGGACATGTTCGTTGTCACAGTGACCTACACGGCACCACTGGATGAAGTGGACCGGTGGCGACCAGCCCACGGCGACTGGCTGAACCACCTCATTTCACAACGGTTGCTTCTGCTGGCCGGGCGCCAGGTGCCTCTGGTCGGCGGTGTCTATCTCGCCCCTCGGATGCCCGCCGAAGAGCTCGACCGCCTTCTCGCCACCGATCCGTACGTCCTCAACGGCGTCGCCGCGCATACCGTCGTGGAGTTCACGCCGATGCTGGTCGCGACCGGTTTGGAGGACCTCAAGCCCCAGGAGTGAGCCGTCCTTGCGGAAGCCCAGGGGCCGGCCGCCGCGTGAACCCCTGCGCGGGCGGGCGGCCTCATGGTCCTTCTTCTCCGGGATCACACGCCGGACGCCGCGGGTCTTGACGGAGCCCCTTTCGCGGAACTCGGGTGCCGGGTCCTTGGACGCCCGGCCGCGTGCTGGCGAGCACGCGCGATGGTGGAGCGGGGCGACAGCCGCCGGAGGCGTCGTACGCACGGCCCCGCCGACTCGGGAGGTGATCGGCTTTTCTGTGACAGAAGGGAACCAATGTGACTACTGAGGCGTCAAAGGGGCGTGCGTCCACCCAACCGGCCGAGGCATGCTCACGGGAACGGCCGGCTGGCCGAGCTTGACCTCCTGCGGTTCATCGCCGCCCTGGCCGTGCTCGCCTTCCACTTCCTCATCGCCTTCGCCTCCGTCTGGGGCGACCGTCCCGCCGAGCTCTTCCCCGCCCTCGCCCCCTTCGCGGGGTTAGGCATCCTCGGCGTCGAGTTGTTCTTCGTCATCAGCGGCTTCGTCATCCTGATGAGCGTCTGGGGGCGCGGGCTCGGCGCGTTCGCCCGCTCGCGGCTGGTCCGCCTGTACCCGGCGTACTGGCTCAGCCTCGCCGCCGTCGCCGCCCTGTACGGCCTCACCGGCGCCAAGGCCCTGGACCCAAAACTTTCGCCAGGGGAGTACCTGGTCAACGCCAGCATGTTCCAGCGGCTGTTCAAGATCGTTGACGCCAACGGCGTCTACTGGTCGCTCTGGGCCGAACTCCGGTTCTACCTGCTGATGGCCATCCTCGTGATCATCGGCGTCACCTACGGCCGCGTCCTGGTGTTCGCGGGTGTCTGGCTGGCCGCCGCCTTCGGCGCGGAACTGCTCGGCAACGAGATCGTCAACGAGATCGTGATGCCCCGCTACGCCCCCTACTTCGTGGCCGGGATGGCGCTCTACCTGATCCACAAGCACGGCAGCGCCTGGCTTCCATGGCTCTACGTGGTCGCCGGGTGGGGCATGTCGCTGCACTCCGCGCTCGAACGCGTCCATGGCCGGATCAAGGTCGCCGGGTTCGCGAACATGCCCGTCAGCGACGTCGGCGTCATCGTCACCGTCACCCTGATCTTCGCCGCCATGTCGCTGGTCGCCCTCGGCATGCTGCGCCTGCGCCCCTCCAGGGTGCTCACCGCGCTCGGCGGCACCACCTACCCGCTTTACCTCTTCCACTCCGTCGTCGCCGTGGCGCTCATTCCCCGTCTCACCGGCACTCTGCCCCCGTGGGCCACCGCTCTGCTCGTCACCCTGGCGGCTGTCGTGGTGTCGTATCTCGTCTACTCCTTTGCCGAACGTCCCATCCAGCGACTCCTCAAGCCGCGCAGACCATCACAAACCACAACGGCTCCGGTGGTACAGGAGGAAAAGGCGTCGGTGCCATAACTCTGTGGCCTTGGGGCACTGTGAAGGGCATAGGCTCGGGCATATAAACGGCGGACAGACAGATCCGGACGAACAGAGGGTGCGCATGACGGTGCGTCGGGTGATGGGCATCGAGACCGAGTACGGCATCTCCGTACCCGGGCAGCCAGGCGCGAACGCGATGGTGACCTCCTCGCAGGTCGTGAACGCCTACCTGGCCGCTTCGGCGGCCCGCGCGCGCAGAGCCAGATGGGACTTCGAAGAGGAGAACCCCCTGCGCGACGCCCGCGGCTTCGACCTGGCCCGCGAGGTCGCCGACCCCAGCCAGCTCACCGACGAGGACCTCGGCCTCGCCAACGTCATCCTGACCAACGGCGCGCGCCTGTACGTCGACCACGCGCACCCCGAGTACTCCACCCCGGAGTGCACGAACCCGCGCGCCGCCGTCATCTGGGACAAGGCGGGTGAACGCGTGATGTACGACGCCGCGCAGCGCGCCTCGGCCATCCCGTCCAACGCGCCCATCCAGCTCTACAAGAACAACACCGACGCCAAGGGCGCGTCCTACGGCTGCCATGAGAACTACCTCATGCGCCGCGCCACCCCCTTCGCCGACATCGTCCGCCACCTCACCCCCTTCTTCGTCAGCCGCCAGGTCATCGTCGGCGCGGGCAAGGTCGGCATCGGCCAGGACTCCCGCGGCGAGGGCTTCCAGATCAGCCAGCGCGCGGACTTCTTCGAAGTCGAGGTCGGCCTCGAGACCACGCTCAAGCGGCCCATCATCAACACCCGCGACGAGCCGCACGCGGACCCGGAGAAGTACCGCCGCCTCCACGTGATCATCGGCGACGCCAACATGTCGGAAATATCGACATACCTGAAGCTGGGGAGCACCACACTCGTCCTCGCCATGATCGAGGACGGCTTCCTCACCCGCGACCTCGCCGTCGACAACCCGGTCCAGGCGCTCCGCGCCGTCTCGCACGACCCCAGCTGCCGCTACGAGATTCCCATGCGCGACGGCCGCAAGCTCACCGCCGTCCAGCTTCAGATGGAGTACCTCGAGCAGGCCCGCAAGTATGTCGAAGAGCGCGGCACCGCCCAGGACGAGATGAACAAGGACATCCTCGACCGCTGGGAGTCCGTCCTCACCCGCCTCGCGGAAGACCCCATGCAGCTCGCCCGCGAGCTCGACTGGGTCGCCAAACTGGAACTCCTCGAGGGCTACCGCACCCGCGACGGCCTCGCCTGGTCGCACCCCCGCCTTCAGCTCGTCGACCTCCAGTACTCCGACATCCGCCCCGACCGCGGCCTGTACAACCGTCTCGTCGCCCGCGGACGCATGCAGCGCCTCGTCACCGAGGAAGAGGTGCAACGGGCCGTCGAGAACCCGCCCACCGACACCAGGGCCTACTTCCGCGGGCGCTGCCTGCGCCAGTACAGCGAATCCGTCGCCGCCGCGTCCTGGGACTCCGTCATCTTCGACATCCCCGGCAGGGAGTCGCTTCAGCGCGTCCCCACCTTGGAGCCGCTGCGTGGCACCAAGACCCACGTCGGCGAGCTCTTCGACCGCTGCCGCACCGCCGCCGACCTCGTGGCCGCCCTCACCGGCGAGTAGCGGGGCCCGCCGTCGCGGGCGTGCGGGGGCGTCCGGTCAGATCAACCCGATGCCCAGGATCAGCGTGCCCGCGGCCAGGCACACCCCGCCCGCGACGGTCAACCAGATCAGCTTGCTCGGCTTGGTGTCGCCCGGACGCACGACCGACAGGAAGAAGCCCAGCGGCATCAGGATCGGCGCGGCCACGATCAGTGCCCGGACCAGGGTCCTCAGCGGGGCTGACAGGTCGGCCTGGTCCACGTAGAGCATCGCCACCAGGCTGAACAGGACCAGCACGCCCGCGTGCGCGTGCCCAGCCCGCCACAGGCCGCGCCGCACCGGGTTGTCCAGGTAGCCGGGGACGTTCCGCATCAGGAACGTCAGCAGGGAGACACCGCCGAAGGCGATCGTCGGCACTGTGATGAGGAGCACACCGGCCGTGCTCAGGGACGAGGGGGACATCGCAAACCTCCTGTGTGGACGCCGGTCCATTATTGGATAGCTGCACTATCTAGTCAAGACTGCAAGATCGCAGGGTGATGCGCGCGCAATGTCGGCCGGTTCGGGGAAGATATCCGTAAGAGGTAGTCCCCCGACGTGGAGGTAGGACATGGCTAGCAAGGACACCGGGGGCCAGCGGCAGGCTGGCAGGCGCGAGGCCGAGGTCGAGGAGACCGAGGCGTCGGCGGCACCGGACGTTCAGGAGCGCCAGGAGAAGCTCACGGACGATGTCGACTCGATCCTGGACGAAATCGACGAAGTTCTCGAAGAGAACGCAGAGGAGTTCGTGCGCAGTTACGTACAAAAGGGCGGCCAGTAGGGTAAAGCGGACATTTGGACGGAGGGAAATCGGGTGGAAACGCCTGAGCAGGCGAAGCGGTGCCCGGACTGCGGAGAGGTTAAGGTCATCTCCGAGTTCGGGTTGAACAAGCGCATGGCTGATGGTCGTGCTCGCTACTGCAAGGTGTGCTTCAGAGTGCGATCCACCCAGAGTTACCGCAAGCGCAGAAGGGAGGAGGGGAAAAGTGTTCGCGAGGCAGTGCACGTTCCTGATGGTCATAAGTACTGTCCGCGGTGCTCAGAAGTTAAGCCCAAGCTGGAGTTCGGTGGCAATCGCGCTGCTTGGGATGGGCTGACTAATTACTGTCGGCCGTGTCATTCGATCGTCATGCGCGAGAACCGGGTCAAGAATCACGGCAGTACGCGGAATTACCACCTGAAACGGCGATACGGCATCACCGAGGACGACTTCGAGCGGATGCTCGCCCACCAGGGCGGCCTCTGCGCTGTCTGCCGGGTCGTGCCCGGCACGTTCGTCGACCACTGCCACCGCACCGGCCAGGTGCGCGGCATCCTCTGTTTCAACTGCAACAACGGGCTGGGGCATTTCGGTGACAACACCGTGCTGCTGGAACTCGCCGCGCTCTACTGGGCGGCGACATCCTGTGGCCGGAGTTCGTGATCCTGCCCGAGCAGCGGAGCGAGTCGCCGGTCGCGCGTACGCGCACCTATCACCTGTCACAGCGTTACCGGATGCGTCACGAGGACGTCGAGCGGATGGTGGCGGAGCAGCACGGTCTGTGCGTGGTCTGCTGGGATCGTCCGCCCGAGCACGTGGATCACTGTCACCGCACCGGCGAGGTCCGTCAGGCGTTGTGTCTGCCGTGCAACACGGGCATCGGCCAGTTCAGGGACGATCCCGAGGTGGTGTGGCGGGCGCTGTCCTATGTCGAGGCGACCTTCGAGGAGTACGAGCTCTCGGAGGTTTCCGAGGAGGAGGTGCGGGAGTTGATCCGGGCCGAGGAGGAGGCGCGGTCCGGTTTCTACGCGAGGGCGACCAGGGTGCGCTAGCCGGGCATCTGGTAGTCGACGGCGACGCCGAGCAGGCGGATCGGGCGGTCGAGGTCGAAGCGGTCGAGGACGGTCAGGGCCGCGCGGGTGAGCTCGGCGGGGTCACGGGTGGCGGCGGGGAGCTTGGACTGGCGGGTCCGGGTGAGGAAGGGCGTGAAGCGGACTTTGACCGAGACCCGGATGGCGAGCCGTCCCGCCTCGGCCGCGTCGGCGGCGACCTGCTGGGCCAGGGCGGCGATCTGCGCGCGGACTTCGGCCGGGTCCGTGAGGTCCTCCCGGTAGGTGATCTCGCGGCTGTGGCCGCGCGCGATCCAGGGGGTGGTGACGACCTCGGCTTCGCCCTTGCCGAGGGCGAGGTAGCGGTACCAGGGGCCGTTGGTGGGGCCGAAGTGGCCGGCGAGGTCGTGGGGGTCGGCGGCGGCCAGCTGGGCGACGGTGTGCAGGCCGAGGTCGGCGAGTCTCTTGGAGATCTTGCCGCCGATGCCCCAGAGGGCGTCGGTGGGGCGGTCGTTCATGACGGCTGCCCAGTTCTCGCCGGTGAGCCGGTAGACGCCGGCGGGCTTGGCGAAGGCTGAGGCGAGTTTGGCCTGGTGTTTGTTGTCGCCGATGCCGACGGAGCAGGTGAGGCCGGTGCCGGCGTGGACGGTCCGCTGGATGTCGGCGGCGAGGTGTTCGGGGTCGTCGGTGCGGGCGCCGATGAAGGCTTCGTCCCAGCCCCAGATCTCCACCTGTACGGGGAACGCGCGCAGGATGGCCATGACACGCTGGCTGGCGGCCTCGTAGGCGGGCGGGTCGGTGGGGAGGAAGACGGCGTCGGGGCAGTGGCGCAGTGCGGTGCGCAGCGGCATGCCCGAGTGGACTCCGTGCTCGCGGGCCTCGTAGGTGGCGGTGGCGGCCACGGTGCGGGGCCGGGTGGGGTCGCCGTCGCCGCCGACGACGACGGGCCTGCCGCGGAGTTCGGGGTGCCGGAGGAGCTCGACGGCGGCGATGAACTGGTCGAGGTCGACGTGCAGGATCCAGTCGCGGGTTGGCGCCACGGTTTCCAGTATTCCCGCAAGGAGGCCGTTGTCGCGGCACCTGATGGACGCGCCGGGCGGGACGCGCGCCTGAGGAGCGGAGCGCGCGAGCCGTGCGGGGCGGAGCGCGTGGCGGTCAGCCGCTGACGTGGGCCGCGCCGCCGACCAGTTGCGCCAGCTTGGCCTGGTATGCCGCGGCGGCCTCGTCGGGGCTCTTGCCGCTGACGACGGCGGCGGTGGCCTCCTGGAGGGCGACGGAGACCTGCGGGTAGACGGCGACGCCCGGCCGGTAGGCGGTGATGGGCAGGACGTCGTCGGCGACGTACTTCAGCATGGGGTCGTCGGTGAGCACCTCGTCGTTGACGTCGCCGCGGGAGCTGATGCGTACCTGTCCGGCGAGCTGGGCCTTGGTGGCGGCGGCGGAGTGCATGAAGGCGAGCAGTTCCCAGGCGAGCTTGGGGTGCTTGGAGAAGGGGTTGAGGACGCGGACGGCCCCGCCGGACATGCTGACGTGGTCCTGGCCGCGGATGCCGGCGCCTGGCTGCCTGGCGGGGATCCTGGCGTAGCCGACGGTCTGGTCGCGGTCCTTCATCGGGGCGATGCCGGCTCCGGGTTCGATGACGGACCGCCAGAAGTAGTCGCTTTCGGCGAGGATGGCGATCTTGCCTTCGGCGAACTGGGCGAACGACTTGTCGCGGCCTTTGGCCTCTTGCTGGAGTTTGGGGTCGCCGAGGCCGCTGCCGCCGTAGATCTGCTGGTAGAAGCGGAGGACGTCCTTCATGGCCTGGGAGGCGCCGGTCCATGTGCCGTTGGCGTAGATCTCGGCTCCCGCGCCGGCGAGCAGCGGCAGGACGCCCTGCATGGTGGTGGCCTCGCCCATGGCGGTGCCGGCGTCGATCTGGATGGGGACGGGCACGCCGGCGGCCTTGAGCTTGGTGCCGGCGTCGATGATCTCCTGCCAGCTTCTCGGCTGCCACTGTTCGGGCAGGCCGGCCTTCCTGAAGAGAGTCTTGTTGTAGAACAGGACGCGTCCGTCGGTGCCCTGGGGGAGGCCGTACTTCTTGCCGTCGAAGACGCCGAGCCCCTGCACGGCCTGGGGGATCTGTGACCAGCCCTCCCAGGAGTCGACGACGGGCCCGCCGACCTCGGCGAGCGGTTTGACATATCCGGCCTGGGCGAACTCGCCGACCCAGATGCCGTCGAGGTCGATGACGTCGGCTCCGCCTCCGGCCTTGAAGTCGAGCGCGATCTTCGTCTTGTACTGCTCGTCGTCGACGCCGCTCGGCCGGAAGAGCACCTTGACGTTGCGGTGGTCCTTCTCGAAGCCGGGGATGACCCACTGTTTGATCCAGTCGGCGGATTCGGAGTTCTTGCCGCCGGAGATCGAGTTGGCGGCGATGACGAGGGTGACGGTCTCCTGTCCCGGGGGCGCGCCGGTTCCGCAGGAGGCGAGCGTCAGGACGGTGATGACCGCGATCGCCGCAGGTCGGGTGGGGGGTCGCATGTCGGCCTCCTATTGAGGACGTGCAGACATACCGACAATCGCACGGGCTGTGCCGGGCGTAAAGAAACGATCTGATGAACGGTTCGCCGTGAGCTGATCGTGGGAAGTGCAGACAGCAACGCAACATGAGTAGGGTCGCCCTAGGACACTGACCTTTGGGAGGGAGTCGCGTGGCATCGCACAGGGATCTGCCCGCAGGCTTGGTGAACCAGCTTTTCCAGAACACAGGTAGTTCGTCGTTCACGGAGTTCGTCGGTTCGTACGCGCCCGAGCTGTTGCCGCATCGCGAGACGGTTCTGGCGACCCCGATCAGCGACCAGGTTCCGCACGCGACCACGATCATCGCCGCCACCTTCGCGGGTGGTGTGGTGATGGCGGGCGACCGGCGGGCCACGTCGGGCAACGTCATCTCGCAGCGTGACGTGGAGAAGGTGTACCGCGCCGACGACTATTCGTGCATGGGCATCGCGGGCACCGCCAGCACCGGCATCGAGATGGCCAGGCTCTACCGGGTCGAGCTGGAGCACTACGAGAAGCTGGAAGGCCGGACGATGTCGGTGGCCGGCAAGGCGAACCGGCTGGCGACCATGATCCGCGGCAATCTGGGCATGGCGATGCAGGGGCTGGTGGTGGTGCCGCTGTTCGCCGCCTACGACCCCGACAGGGACGAAGGCCGGATCTTCAGCTACGACGTGGCGGGTGGCCCGTACGAGCGTGAGAGGTTCGACGCGATCGGGTCGGGTTCGATCTTCGCCCGGGGTTCGCTGAAGAAGCTGTACCGCGAGGGCGCGTCGGCCGACGACATGACGATGACGTTGATCCAGGCGCTGTACGACGCGGCCGACGACGACTCGGCGACGGGCGGCCCCGACGTGACGAGGAAGATCTGGCCGATCGTGTCGGTGGTCGACGCCGACGGCTTCCGCAGGCTGACGGATGACCAGGTGTCCGGATATGTCGAGCGGATGCTCGAGGCGCGGCTGATCTCCCCTGACGGCCCCATCGCTCCGTTGCGCTAGAAAGGACCACTCCACGTGTCCATGCCTTTTGGATATGCGTCCCCTGAGCAGATCATGCGGGACAAGGCGGACTACGCGCGCAAGGGCATCGCGCGGGGCCGCTCGGTCGTCGTCCTGCAGTACGAGGACGGCATCCTGTTCGTGGCGCCGAACCCCTCTCGGGCGCTGCACAAGATCAGTGAGATCTACGACCGCATCGGCTTCGCGGCGGTGGGGCGGTACAACGAGTTCGAGGAGCTGCGGCTGGGCGGTATCCGCTACGCCGACATCAACGGCTACACCTACGACCGCTCCGACGTGACCGGCCGCGGCCTGGCGAACCTGTACGCGTCGAACCTGGGCCGGATCTTCACCGAGTCGATCAAGTCGCTGGAGGTGGAGGTCGTCGTGGCCGAGGTGGGCGACACGCCCGACGGCGACGCGATCTACCGGTTGACCTTCGACGGCTCGGTCTTCGACGAGCACGGCTTCGCCGCGATGGGCGGTCAGGCGGAGGCGGTGGCGGCCCGGCTGAAGGAGCGTTACCGGGAGTCGATGGCGCTCGGCGACGCGCTGGCGGTGGCGCTGGCGGCGCTGACGGAACCGGGTGGCGAGCGGCCTCCGGTGGGCCAGCTGGAGGTGGCGGTCCTTGACCGGAACCGGGAGCACCGCAAGTTCCTCCGCCTGACGGGCAGCCGCCTGGAGCGGCTGATGGGCCGGTCCGCCGAGCAGGAGGCGCCGGAGCCGTCCGCTGAACAGGCGAAGGAGGAGGCGAAGGAGCAGGAGAGCCCCACCCCGCCGCCGACCGGCCCCGACAAGCCGCCGCCGACGGGTCCCGACGGCGACGTGGACGACGGCTCCTCCCCGCTCTAGTCGCTCGCCGAACCCCTCTGCGACGTCCGGCGGAGGGGTTCGGAGCTGCGACGACGTGGCGCTGTGAGGTGAATCACAGGCGCCCGGGTGAACGTGGCGGCGCGATCAGGGATCTCAATGTCCGTGAAGACTTCCATGCGCATCCTCCTGGCGGGCGGCGCCGCCGCGGCCGTGGTCCTGACGTCCGGTGCGGTGGCGAGCGCGTCCGCCGCCGCGTTCCCCAAGTACAAGGCTCCGAAGATCTTCGGCACGACGTTCCAGGCCGACCCGGAGCACGACTTCACCAAGCACACCAGCTCCCGGCACGACGGCATCCTGCGCGGCTGGATCACCTACGTCCAGGGGAGCCAGGCGGAGTACACGCCGATCAAGTGGAAGAAGGGCACCAAGACCGAGGGGGGCTTCGTCGGGCCGTCCGAGGGTGACGCGATGGCGTACTCCTCGGCGATCGCGAAGGACGTGGTGTTCCTGTCGGCGTACGGCTGCTCGTCGTCGATGGCCGGCATCACCGTGAACCGCGACACCGGGCTCGGCAGCAAGCGGTGCTCCCGCACGGACCTGATCAGGCGTCACACCGACCACCGCCAGCCGGCGCTGATCACGGTCTACAAGGGCCGGATCGTCCAGGTCCAGGAGATCTACACCCCGTGACCCCGGGCCAGGCCGCCCCCGCGCGAGGGTTCCTGACGCGGGGGTGGCGCTCGGAAAACGACGATATTTCCGCCGGTTGTCCAACCGAGGTGGAAAACGCGAGGGAGATCTCTCCCGCCAGCCGATCCGTGGGCATAGTGTGAGGTGATGGATCGTCGCATCTTCGGGCTGGAGAACGAGTACGGCGTGACCTGCACGTTCCGGGGGCAGCGCAGGCTGTCGCCCGACGAGGTCGCGCGCTACCTGTTCCGGCGGGTCGTGTCCTGGGGCCGATCGAGCAACGTCTTCCTCCGTAACGGCGCCCGCCTCTACCTCGACGTGGGCAGCCATCCTGAGTACGCAACACCCGAGTGTGACAACGTCATCGAGCTCGTCACCCATGACAAGGCGGGCGAGCGCATCCTCGAGGGCCTTCTCGTCGACGCCGAGAAGCGGCTGCGCGAGGAGGGCATCGCCGGTGACATCTACCTGTTCAAGAACAACACCGACTCCGCGGGCAACTCCTACGGTTGCCACGAGAACTATCTGGTGGGCAGGCACGGCGAGTTCGGGCGGCTGGCCGACGTGCTCATCCCGTTCCTGGTGACGCGGCAGATCATCTGCGGCGCCGGCAAGGTGCTGCAGACGCCGCGCGGCGCGGTCTACTGCGTGTCGCAGCGGGCCGAGCACATCTGGGAGGGCGTGTCGTCGGCGACGACGCGGTCCAGGCCGATCATCAACACGCGTGACGAGCCGCACGCCGACGCCGAGCGGTTCCGCCGCCTGCACGTCATCGTGGGCGACTCGAACATGAGCGAGACCACGATGCTGCTCAAGGTCGGCGCGACGGACCTGGTGCTGCGCATGATCGAGGCGGGCACGGTGATGCGTGACCTGTCGCTGGAGAACCCGATCAGGGCGATCCGCGAGGTGTCGCACGACATGACGGGCAGGCGCAGGGTGCGGCTGGCCAACGGGCGTGAGGCGTCGAGCCTGGAGATCCAGCAGGAGTACCTGACGAAGGCGAAGGACTTCGTCGACAGGCGCGGCGGCGACCCGATCACCGACCGGGTGCTGGAGCTGTGGGAGCGCACTCTGCGCGCGGTCGAGACGGGCAATCTCGACCTGGTGGCGCGCGAGATCGACTGGGTGACGAAGTACCAGCTGATCGAGCGGTACCGCAAGAAGTACGACCTGCCGCTGTCGTCGCCGCGGGTGGCGCAGCTGGACCTCGCCTACCATGACGTGCACCGCAAGCGGGGCCTGTTCTACCTGCTGCAGAAGCGCGGCTCGGTGGAGCGGGTGGCGTCCGACCTGCGGATCTTCGAGGCCAAGTCGGTGCCGCCGCAGACGACCAGGGCGCGGCTGCGCGGCGAGTTCATCCGCAGGGCGCAGGAGAAGCGGCGTGACTTCACGGTCGACTGGGTGCATCTGAAGCTGAACGACCAGGCGCAGCGGACGGTGCTGTGCAAGGACCCGTTCCGCAGCGTGGACGAGAGGGTCGACAAACTGATCGCCGGAATGTAGTGAGTGCGTTTACCTCGGCCCTACCTTGATGTCGGGTAGGGTGGCGCGAATCTGCCGTCTTTCCGAGGGAAACCCATGCGCCGCGCTCTGGCCGCTCTGGCCGCCGTGCCATTGATCTTCTTCGCCGCAGCGTGCGGCTCCGACTCCGGGTCGGGTACGTCGACCGCCGCCGCGGGCGATGCGTCCGGGGTGAAGGTCACCGGGAACGTGGGAGCCAAGCCCACGGTGACCTTCCCCTCCGGCGCGCCCGCCACCAAGTCGTCCTTCGAGGTGATCACGCCCGGCACCGGGCCCGCGGTGAAGAGCGGCGACAAGGTCATCGTGAACCTGACGGTCTACAACTGGGACGGCAAGGGCAACGCCCTGCAGGGTTCCTCCTACGACACCAAGGCGCCGGAGACGATCCCGGTCGACGGGCAGCTGCCCAAGGTGCTGCAGGACGGTTTCACGCAGGTCAAGCACGGTGGCCGACTGCTGGCGGTGCTGGCCGCCGACGCGGCGCCGGCGCAGCAGCAGCAGCAGGGCCAGCAGGCGCAGCCGACGAAGGTGTTCGTCCTGGACGTGGTCGGCACCCCGCCCACCCCGCTGAAGGCCGCCACCGGCAAGGAGACGGGCGACAGCCTCAAGGGCGTCAAGGTGGTGAACCCGGGCGGTGACAAGGCGCCCACGCTGACGACGAAGACGAGCGAGAAGCCGTCCAAGGAGCTGGTGGTCAAGACCCTGATCCAGGGCACGGGCGCGAAGGTGCAGCCCACCCAGACGCTGTCCGTGCACTACACGGGCAAGATCTGGGGCACCGACAAGGAGTTCGACTCGAGCTGGGGCAGGGGCCAGCCCGCCGAGTTCCCGCTGAGCAACGTCATCAAGGGCTGGCAGCAGGGCCTGGCAGGGGTGCCGGTCGGCAGCCGCGTGGTGATGAGCATCCCGCCGGACCTCGGCTACGGCGCCCAGGCGCAGCAGGGCATCCCGGCCAACAGCACGCTGGTGTTCGTGGTGGACGTTCTGTCCGCGTACTGATCGATAACGCGGTAGCATCGCGTGGCCCGGCGGCCTGGCGTTCCTTGCCAGTGCCGGCCGGGCCACTGCGTTGGGAGGGCTCCGATGCGCCGCCGCACCGTCGCGCTGCTGTTGCCGCTGGCACTGCTGGCGGCGTGCACCGACGACGTGCCCGCGGCGACCGGTGGGCCGGCCGGTACGCAGCCGAAGGTGGGCGGCGCGTTCGGCGCCCGGCCGACGATCGTCTTCCCTGCCGGCAGGCCCGCCGCCGGCCTGCGGGTGGACCAGCCGGCCGAGGGGAAGGGCGTGCCGCTCGAGCCGGACGACGTGGCGATCGTGCAGTACACGGCGCACGTGTGGGACGGCGGCGCGAACCGGCTCGTCGACTCCAGCTTCAACCGGGGCGCTCCGGCCGCGTTCCCGGTGGGGCGGCTGCTGCCGGGGCTCGACAGGGCGCTGCGGGGGCGCAGGGTGGGCAGCCGGATCATCGCCGCGATCCCGCCGGGGGAGGGCTTCGGCGCGAACCCGCCGCAGGGCGTCGGCCCCGGCGACGACCTGCTCTATGTGATCGACATTCTCGGCGCCCATGCCAGGGGCGTGTCGGTCAAGGGGCGCGGCGGCTCGCTGGCGGGGGTGCGGGTCACGGGCGGCGCCCGTCCCGGCCTGTCGGTTCCGGCGGCGGCGGCGCCCAGGAGGTTCACCGCCAAGGTCCTCGCCAGGGGGCGGGGGCGCAGGGTGCAGGCGGGGCAGCTGCTGGTGACGCAGTACGAGGGCGCGATCTGGAATCGGCGCCGCATCTTCGACGCCACCTGGAGCACCGGCCTGCCGAAAGCCTTCACGATCGGCGACGGCAGCGTGATCAAGGGCTGGGACCGGGCGCTGGTCGGCGTGCCGGTCGGCAGCCGGGTGCTGATGATCGTCCCGCCCGCCTACGGGTACGGGCCGACGGGCGAGCCGGCCTTCGGCATCCGCGCGCGTGACACCCTGGTCTTCGTGGTCGACGTGCTCGCCGCCTACTAGGTCGTCCTAGACTCCGGCTGTGAGCGGAGACGACCTGGATGCGCTGGCGCTGCTGCACGACCCGGTGCGGCGGAGCCTGTACGAGGCCGTGGCCTCCGGCGGCGGCGACGTGGGCAGGGGAGAGGCGGCGGAGGCCGCGGGGGTGTCCAGGGCGCTCGCCGGTCACCATCTCGACAAGCTGGTCGAGGCGGGCCTGCTGGAGAGCGGGTTCAGGGCACAGGAGCGCAAGGGGCCGGGCAGCGGGCGTCCGGCGAAGGTGTACCGCAGGGCCGCGGGCGAGCGGTCGGTGAGCCTGCCGCCGCGCGACTACCAGGCGCTCGCCTCCGTGCTGGCCGACGTCGTGGCGGTGCTGGGGGCCGAGGAGCAGGCCGAGGAGTCCGCCCGCCGGGCCGGCAAGCGGCTGGCCGGGGGGCGTGCCATGCCCGTCGAGGACGTGCTGCGCGAGCGCGGCTACGAGCCGTACCGGGAGGGCGGGCGGTTGCGGCTGCGCAACTGCCCCTTCCACGTGCTGGCCGAGGAGCAGCCGTTGCTGGTGTGCTCGATGAACCTGGCGCTGTGCCAGGGCCTGCTGGACGGGCTCGGCGACGATCCCGGACGCGCGGAGCTCGATCCCCGGCCGGGGGAGTGCTGCGTCGCCCTTTCTAAAATAAATGAAGATTGACATAGAAGGTCCGGAGGTGGTCTGCTGAGCGGCATGCATCTCGCCCAGCTCAACATCGCGCACCTGCGCGCCCCCGTCGACGCCCCCGAGCTCGCCGAGTTCGTCGCCCTGCTCGAACCCGTCAACGCCGTCGCCGACGAGTCCCCCGGGTTCGTGTGGCGGCTCAAGGAGAGCGAGCAGGACCCCACCGCGACCGTCGTCCACGGCTACGGCGACCACCTGCTCGTCAACTTCTCGGTGTGGGAGTCGCTGGAGACGCTGTGGAACTACGTCTACCGCAGCGCCCACCTGGGCGTGCTGCGGCGGCGCAGGGAGTGGTTCCTGCGCATGGCGGAGCCCTACATCGTGATGTGGTGGATCCCCGAGGGCGAGATCCCGACCCTCGGCGAGGGCATGCGCCGCCTGGAACGCCTCAAGACCCAGGGGCCGAGCCCCGAGGCGTTCACCTTCAAGGACTTCTACGACAGCAGCGAGGCCGCGAACCTGCCCGCCGCCGCCGAGGTCAGGAAGTAGGCCAGGTCCTCCTCCAGGCCGCGTCCCATCGTCGACAGCCTGACCGGCGAGGCGAGCAGCGCCTCGTGCAGCCCGCCGACGGGCACCGGCACCAGCTCGTGCCGGACGGCTAGCAGCTCCGACTGGTCCCGGACCCGCTCGCCGAACGCGCCCGGCAGCTCCGGCACCGGCACCTGGGCGGGCGCCAGCGCGACCCGTCCGTAGGCGGTCAGCGAGTGGTGCGAGACCCCGTGGTGCCGCTCGCGCCGGTCGCCCTCGCTGACCCGCAGCGCCGCCACCGGACGTCCGCGCAGCACGGCGGCGGCGTTGACCGCCTCGCCCGCCATCACGCCGGAGAACCCCCACCGGGTGCCCGACCCCAGGTTGCCGGGGCCCTGCGTGACGATCGCCACGTCGGCCTCCAGCACGTGCCTGGCCGCCAGCAGCCCGGTGTGCGTCGTCACCGCCTCCACGTCCCCGCCGAACGCCTGCCCGACCGTGACCACGCCCGCCAGCCAGCCCACCTCGCGCAGCTTCGCGCACGACATCGAGAACCAGGCGGGCAGCGCGCCGCCGTCCTGCATGACGTACGCGACCCGGACGTCCGGGCGTGACTCGCGCAGCCCGCACAGGATCGGCGGCAGCGCCGAGTGCAGGTCGGACACCACCACCGGCATCCCGTCGAGCGAGTCGGCCTCGCGCAGGACCTCGTGGAACGGCGAGTCCTGCTCGTCCGCGCCGAGCACCGTGGCCTGGAGCGGTGTGTACCGGGCCTTTACCAGGTGCCCCGGACCATCGGGATCTTCCGGCAAACGGTTCGGGACGGCCACCACCATGGCGTAACCTCCCGTACCGAGACCCATCGCGAGTGCCGTCGTGTTGAGCAGCACCTCGTCGCCGGGTTCCGGGCGGCCCACCAGGGGAGGGTAGGCCAGCGCCCGGCACTCCCCTTCGGGGACGGCGACGTCCAGCTCCACCGCCCCCGGCCACTCGCGCCGGATCCGCAACACCTCGCCCTTGCGCCATCTGATCACGGGGGCAGGGTAGCGTCGTTGAAGGAGGAGTGCAGATGTCGCGCCGTAAGACCGAGCGGTTGCTGAACCTCGTGATCTGCCTGCTCGCCACCCGCCGCCCGTTGTCGGCCGAGCAGATCCGCCAGGCCGTGCCCGGTTACGACCGCGACGGCGACGAGGCGTTCCAGCGGATGTTCGAGCGTGACAAGAACGAGTTGCGCGAGATCGGCATCCCCATCGACGTGGTCCGCGACCCGTGGGAGGACGAGCCGGGCTACCGGATCGAGCGGGAGTCCTACGAGCTGCCCGAGATCACCCTGGAGCCCGACGAGGCGGCCGTGCTCGGCCTGGCCGCGCAGGTGTGGCAGCGGGCCAGCCTGGCCGAGGCCGCGTCCGGCGCGCTGCTGAAGCTGCGCGCGGGCGGCGTCGCCACCGACGCCAGCGCGGGCGACGCGCTGGAGCTGAGGCTCGACACCCGCGACCCGGCCTTCCCTGCGCTGTGGGACGCCGTGCGCGACCGCCGCGTGGTGCGCTTCGACTACCGCGGCGCCGGCAGCGAGAGCGTGCGCAGCCGCCTGGTCGAGCCGTGGGGCGTGGTCAGCCGGCGCGGGCGCTGGTACCTGGCCGGGTTCGACCGCGGGCGCGAGGCGCCTCGCGCCTTCCGGCTGAGCCGCATCACCGGCCAGGTGACGACCGTCGGCAGGCCGGGCGCCGTCGAGGTGCCGGAAGGGGTGGACCTGCGGGCCATGGTCGGCTTCCCCGACGAGCCGATGGAGGAGCGCACCGCCGTGATCCGCGTGCGGCAGGGCGCGTGCGAGGGCCTGCGTCAGCTCGCCGCCGCCGTCCACGCGGGCACCGACGGCTGGGACGAGGCCGAGCTGCGCTTCACCGACCCCGAGCGGCTGGCCGGGTGGATGGCCAGCCTGGGCTCCGACGTCGAGGTGGTCGAGCCGCCCGACGCCCGCGAGGCCGTGATCCGCCGACTGAAGGGGGCCCTGGCATGACCGAGCGCTGCGAGCGAACCGCGGGAGAGCCGGCGTGAGCGGGTCGGCCGACCGGCTGCCGAGGCTGCTGGCGCTCGTGCCGTACCTGATGTCCCATCCGGGGGCGCAGGTCGGCGAGGTGGCCGAGGTGTTCGGGCTGAGCGAGAAGCAGCTCATCGACGACCTGCAGCTGGTCTGGATGTGCGGGCTGCCGGGGCACACGCCCGGCGACCTCATCGACGTGTCCTGGGACGGCGGCGAGATCATCATCGACAACGCCGACACCATCGCCAGGCCGCTGCGGCTCGGCATCGACGAGGCCAGCGCGCTGCTGGTCGCGCTGCGCATGCTGGCCGCCACGCCCGAGCTGGCCGAGGCGCAGGGTGACGCGCTGCCGCGGGTGACGGCCAAGCTGGAGCGCGCGGCGGGGGAGGGCGCCGCCGAGGTGAGCAGCCAGGTCGCGGTCGACGTCGACGCCGCCCCCGACGCGCTGCCGCGCGTGCGCGAAGGGCTGACCAGGCGGCGCAGGCTGTCGCTGCGCTACTACGTGCCCGGCCGCGACGAGGTGACGCCGCGCGAGGTGGACCCGACGCGGCTGGTGATGGTCGACGGGCGCACCTACCTGGAGGGCTGGTGCTACCGGGCCGAGGCGATGCGGCTGTTCAGGCTCGACCGGATGCTCGGCGTGGACGTCCTGGACGTGCTCGCCGACCCGCCCGCCGAGGCCGAGCCGATCGACGTCACCCGAGGCGTCTTCCGTCCTTCGCCCACCGACGAGCTGGTGGAGCTGGAGGTGACCGCCGCGGGGCGGTGGGTGGCCGAGTACTACCCGTGCGAGCAGGTCGCCGAGCTGGGCGAGGGGCGGCTGCGGGTCGCGCTGCGCGCCCGCGACGAGGACTGGATCCTCAGGCTGGCGCTGCGGCTCGGCGACACCGGCAGGGTCGTCTCGCCGCCCGCGATGGCCGGGAGGGTGCGGGAGGAGGCCGAGCGGGCCCTGGGCCTGTACGCTCACCGGTCATGACGTGGATCTTCTTGTCGATCGGGCTGGGCGTCGCCGGGCTGGCGGTGCTGGCGCTCGCCGGGTTCCGGGTCCTGTCCGCGGCACGTAGGCTGAACAGGGAAGTCGCCGAGGTTCACGCGAAGTTCGAGCCCCGGCCACCCCGATTGCGAGACCAGGGGTATGAGACCGAGCCCCCGGCAGCGTACGATCGTGGCTGAAACAGCACTCGCTCAAAAAGGACGTTTCATGTCAAACCTCGGAGTCCCCGAGCTTCTCATCATCGCGGGCGTGCTCGTCCTGCTGTTCGGTGCGAAGAAACTGCCGGAGATGGCAAGGGGCGTCGGCAGGTCGATGCGGATCTTCAAGTCGGAGACGGCCAAGCTCCGCGACGACGACGAGGACGCTCCCACGACCGTCCAGGCCACGCAGGCTCAGGCGCCTGCCCAGCCGCAGCAGCAGCCGGTCGCGCCGCAGCAGATCCCGCCGGCCGGGCCCGTGCTGTCGGCCGAGGAGCAGGCTCGCCAGCTGGAGGAGCAGGCGGCCAGGCTGCGCGCCAGCGCCGCCGCGGCGAAGGCCGACAAGCAAGCCTGATCCTGCCCCTCCTCACCCTTGGACTGCTAGATGGCGCTGCTCAAACGGTCGAGCGACAGCGGGCCGGCACGCGACCCCGAGGGGCGCATGCCGCTGATGGAACACCTGCGTGAGCTGCGCAACCGGCTGCTCATCGCGGTGATCGCCCTGGTCGTGGGCATCATCATCGGCTGGATCTTCTTCGATCCGGTGTGGGCGTTCATCAAGGCCCCGTATTGCGAGACCGCCCAGTCGCGCCAGCTCAACGGGCACTGCTCCCTTACCTACGGCGGCATCTTCCAGTCCTTCTTCATCACGTTGAAGGTCTCGGCGATGGTCGGCCTGGTGCTGTCGTCGCCCGTGTGGCTCTACCAGATCTGGGCGTTCGTCACGCCCGCGCTCTACCGGAAAGAGAAGCGGTACTCGCTGTCGTTCCTCGGGCTGGCGATCCCGCTGTTCCTCCTCGGCGCCGTGCTGGCGTACTTCATCATGGACACCAGTCTGGCGATCCTGCTGGGGTTCTCGCTCGAGGGCACGGTCGCCACCATCCAGATCGACGACTATCTCGACTACGTCCTGATCATGTTGCTGATCTTCGGCGTGTCGTTCGAGCTTCCGCTGTTGCTGGTGTTCCTCAACGTGATCGGTGTGCTGTCGCACGCCACGGTGGCCAAGCACCGGCGGATGGTCATCTTCCTGATGTTCGTGTTCGGCGCCGTCATCACGCCCGGCGGCGACCCGATCACGATGATGGCGCTGGCCGCGCCGATGATCCTGCTGTTCGCGGCCGCAGAGGGGTTCATGTACCTGCGCGAGAAGCGGCTGCCCGCGACCGACGACTTCTCGCACCTGTCCGACGACGAGGCCTCGTCGCTGGAAGAAGAGGATTCCGGTCCCGGGCGATAGGCGGTAGGTTCCGGGCGTGTCCCCTCAACTCGCCCTGCTCGTCAACCCCGCCGCCCGAGGTGGCAGGACGCTGCGCCTGCTCGAGCCCGTGGTCCGCCGCCTGCGCGCGGGCGGGGCCGAGGTGGCGGTGATCGTCGGCCGTGACGCCGCCGACGCGCTGGAACGGGCCTGCGCCGTCGCGGCGGAACGTCCCGACGCGCTCGTGGCCTTCGGCGGCGACGGCCTGGTCCACCTGGCCGTGCAGGCCGTGGCGGGCACCGGGGTGCCGCTCGGCATCATCCCGATGGGCACCGGCAACGACCTCGCCTCTGCGTTCGGCGTCCCGCTGAAGGATCCGATGGCGGCGGCCCGCACCGTGCTGCGGATGCGGACCCGGCAGGTCGACGCCGTC
The DNA here is from genome assembly GCF_040300065.1 of Nonomuraea sp. NPDC000554. Taxonomy (NCBI): domain Bacteria; kingdom Bacillati; phylum Actinomycetota; class Actinomycetes; order Streptosporangiales; family Streptosporangiaceae; genus Nonomuraea; species Nonomuraea sp. NPDC000554. The sequence goes on from NZ_JBEPDC010000021.1 coordinate 188,290, forward strand.
CGCGTCCGGGCGGGCCTGGCCGACGAGCTGTTCGCCGGGGTGCTGTGCTGCGGGTTCGACTCGCGGGTCAACGAGCGGGCCAACCGGCTGACCTGGCCGTCCGGCCGCGCGAGGTACCTGCGCGCGATGGTGGAGGAGTTGCGGGCGTTCCGGCCCATCCCGTTCCGCGTCACCCTCGACGGCGGCGAGGTGATCGAGCAGGAGGCCATGCTGGTGGCCGTCGGCAACACCGGCTCCTACGGCGCCGGGATGCGGATCTGCCCCGGCGCGCGGCCCGACGACGGGCTGCTCGACGTGGTGATGCTGCGGGCCGTCGGCAAGGCCGAGTTCCTGCGCGTGTTCCCCAGCGTCTACCGGGGGACGCACGTCGCCCATCCCGCCGTCTCGGTCAGGCGGGCCAGGCACGTGCGGCTGGAGGCGCCCGAGGTGGTGGCCTACGCCGACGGGGAGCGCGTCGGGCCGATCCCCGTCACCTGCGAGATCCAGCCCGGTGCGCTCCGGGTGCTCTGCTAGCAACCTGACTTTGTAAAGGCGCTCGGCTCGGACGCTCGGGCCGCGCGGTCCCTCCGCCTCGCCCTGGGGCTGCGGCGCCCTTCCCCTCGCCCGGCCGGGACCGACCGGAATGGTGATTTCGGTAGGGTGGCGACTATGACGACGCCTGCGGAACGCTACGCCGCCTTCCGCCAGAAGTACGGGGACGACGGGCCCGCGCTCAGATCGTTCCGGGGTCTGTACGACTTCCAGCTCGACGACTTCCAGAGCGACGCCTGCCGCGCCCTGGAAGCCGGAGACGGGGTCCTCGTGGCGGCCCCCACCGGCTCGGGCAAGACGGTCGTCGGCGAGTTCGCCGTCCACCTGGGCCTGGAGGAGGGGCGCAAATGCTTCTACACCACCCCGATCAAGGCGCTGTCCAACCAGAAGTACAACGACCTGGTCAAACGGTACGGCTCGGCCAAGGTCGGCCTGCTGACCGGTGACAACAGCGTCAACGGCGAGGCCCCGATCGTGGTGATGACCACCGAGGTACTGCGCAACATGCTGTACGCCGGGTCCGCCACGCTGGCGGGGCTGGGCTTCGTGGTCATGGACGAGGTGCACTACCTGGCCGACCGCTTCCGCGGCGCGGTCTGGGAAGAGGTCATCATCCACCTGCCCGAGTCGGTCCGGCTGGTGGCGTTGTCGGCGACGGTCAGCAACGCCGAGGAGTTCGGCGAGTGGCTCGGCGACGTGCGCGGCGACACGACGGTCATCGTCGACGAGGTCCGCCCGGTGCCGCTGTGGCAGCACATGATGATCGGCCACGGCATCTACGACCTGTTCATGTCCGACGAGGAGACGCCGCGGATCAACCCCACGCTGATGCGGGTCACCCGCGACGCCGAGCGGCTCACGGCGGGCCGCGGCAGGCGCGGCTACGCCCGTCCGCAGCGCTCCAGGCCGCCCGACCGGGCGCAGGTGATCGAGAAGCTCGACGGCGAGGCGCTGCTGCCCGCGATCACGTTCATCTTCTCCCGCGCCGGTTGCGACGCGGCCGTGCTGCAGTGCCTGCACGCCGGGATCCGGCTCACCACCGAGCGGGAGCGCCACGAGATCAGGCAGCTCGTCGACGAGCGCACCGCCCACCTGCCCGACGAGGACCTGGCCGTGCTCGGCTACCTGGAGTGGCGCGACTGCCTGGAGCGCGGCCTGGCCGCCCACCACGCGGGCATGCTGCCGGCCTTCAAGGAGGTCGTCGAGGAGCTGTTCACCCGCGGCCTGGTCAAGGCGGTCTTCGCCACCGAGACGCTGGCGCTGGGCATCAACATGCCGGCCCGCAGCGTCGTCATCGAGAAGCTCGACAAGTGGAACGGCGAGACGCACGCCGACCTCACCCCCGGCGAGTACACCCAGCTCACCGGCCGGGCGGGGCGGCGCGGCATCGACGTCGAGGGCCACGCGGTGGTCCTGTGGCAGCCGGGGATGGACCCGCTGTCGGTGGCCGGGCTCGCGGGCACCCGTACCTACCCGCTGCGCTCCAGCTTCCAGCCGTCCTACAACATGGCGGTCAACCTGGTCGGCCAGTTCGGCAGGGAGCGCGCCCGTACGCTGCTGGAGGAGTCGTTCGCGCAGTTCCAGGCCGACAGGGCGGTCGTGGGGCTGGCCAAGCAGCTGCGCAAGCATGAGGAGGCGCTGGAGGGCTACCAGGAGGCGATGACCTGCCACCTGGGCGACTTCACCGAGTACGCGGGGCTGCGCCGCCGCCTGTCCGACCGCGAGGCGGAGCTGTCCAGGCAGCGGGGCGCCGCGCGCAGGGCCGCCGCGGTCCGCTCGCTGGAGGCCCTGCAGCCGGGCGACGTGATCCGGGTGCCGGGCGGCCGCAGGGCGGGGCTGGCGATCGTGCTCGACCCCGGGCGCAACCCGCGCGGCAACGGCCCGAGCCCGCTGGTGCTCACGATCGGCAAGCAGGTCAAGAAGCTCGACGCGGCCGACTTCCCCGTCCCGGTGGAGCCGATCGAGAAGCTGCGCATCCCGAAGAACTTCAACGGCCGCTCGCCCAAGGAGCGCGCCAACCTCGTCTCCAGCCTGCTCGCCAAGATCGGCGACCGCGATCTGGGCAAGCCGGTCAGGGCCCGCGACCACGCCGTCGAGGACGACGAGATCAACGAGCTGCGCCGGCTCATCCGCCATCACCCGTGCCACGGCTGCGACGAGCGTGAGAGCCACGCCCGTTGGGCCGAGCGCTACTACAAGCTGCTGCGCGAGACCGAGGGGCTGCGCCGCCGGGTCGAGGGCCGCTCGCACGTCATCTCCCGCACCTTCGACCGGATCTGCTCGGTGCTGGAGCAGCTCGGCTACCTGGAGGGCGAGACCGTCACCGACGAGGGCCGCCGGCTCGGCCGCATCTACACCGAGCTGGACCTGCTGACCGCCGAGTGCCTGCGCAGCGGCCTGTGGGAGGAGCTGGAGCCGGCGGAGCTGGCGGCGTGCGTCTCCGCGCTGGTGTTCGAGTCACGGCAGGCCGACGACGCCCGCCGTCCCAAGATCCCGGCGGGCCGGGCGCAGGACGCGCTGTCGGCCATGACGCGGCTCTGGGCCGAGCTGGAGGCCATCGAGTCCGACCACGGGCTGTCCACCATCCGTGAGCCGGACCTGGGCTTCGCGTGGGCGGCGTTCCGCTGGACGAAGGGGCACAACCTCGACGCGGTGCTGATGGACGGCGTCAACGGCAGCGAGCTGGCGGCGGGCGACTTCGTCCGGTGGATCAAGCAGCTGATGGACCTGCTCGGCCAGCTCGGCAACGCGGCCCCGCCCGGCAGCAAGATCAAGCAGACGGCGGCCAAGGCCATGGACGGTATGCGCCGCGGCGTGGTGGCGTACTCGTCGCTGGCCTGATCGTCCCTCGACTGACCGGCCGGTCAAGGTGGTGTCGTGGTTCGTTTACCCAAGGTAACCGTCAGGGCAGTTTTTGCGGCCTTTTTCGCGGAAATCCCCATGTCGGAAGCCTGATGCGTCTCCGGGCGCCGGCCCCACCGGCGTCCAGCCACCCCGCCAGGAGGTTGCCATGTTCGCCCTCGTCGCCGCTGTGCTGTTCCTGCTCGCACTCGTCTTCGCCATCGCCGGGGTCGCCGTCGGCGGCATCGTGACGGTCACCACGCTCGGCGTCGCGGGCCTGCTCTGCCTCTCCCTGCACCTGATGGGCGTCGGCGCGGGCTGGCGTCCGCTCGGCAAGTAGGCCAGGAAGCACTAGGCCAGCGTGAAGCGGACCTCGCGGGTCGCGGGGTCCGCTCGCGTCAGCCGGACGGTGACCTTCTCGCCCAGCGGCAGGGCGCCGTCGCAGCGGGCGATGACGGCCGGGTCCTCCAGCTGGACCAGGCCGCCCTCGCGACGGTCGTCGGTGTCGATCACCACCGCCTGGAACGGCTGGCCGATCCTGTCGCGCAGCAGGAACGCCTCCACCAGGTCCACGCAGGCGCGCTCGACGGCGCCCGCGCGCCTGCCGGTGGCCGACATGATGTCCGGCAGGGCCGGCAGCGACCGCGTGACCTCCTGCGGCACCGGCTCGCCCGCGGCGATCGCCAGGCAGACCTCCGTGGCGTACCTGTCGGCCAGGCGCCGCAGCGGGGCCGTGACGTGCGCGTACGGGGCCGCCACCGCCGCGTGGTCGGCCAGCTTCGGCGGGGCGCCGTCGAACGCGACGTAGCCCGAGCCGCGCAGCAGCACCTTCGACTCGTGCAGGAACGCGGCCTGCCGGGGCTCGCGCGGGTCCAGCCCGTGCACCACCTGGCCGTAGGACGCGCCGTCCGGCCAGGGCACGCCCAGCGCGTCGGCGACCCTGCGGACCTTGGCCAGGTCGCCCGCCTGCGGCGGCGGCAGGACCCGCAGCAGGCCGACCTCCGCGTCCAGCATCATCGAGGCGGCGGCCATGCCGGTGAGCAGGGAGATCTGCGCGTTCCACGCCTCGGCGGGCAGCGGCGCCCGGTAGGCGAGCCGGTAGCCGCCGTCGGCCGCGACCACCTCCTGCTCGGGGGTGGGCAGCGTGACGCCGCCGCGCTCGCGCTCCCGTTCCAGCCTGAGCTCGCCGATCTCGGCCAGCAGGCCGAGCGTGCCGTCGGCGGTGCCGGTCTCGACGGACGCCTGCACGTAGCCGTAGTCCAGCCGTTCCCGGCTGCGGACCAGGGCCCGCTGGACGTCGGCGCCGATCGTGCGGCCCTCGGCGTCCAGGTCGACGCACCACACGGCCGCCGGGCGGGTCGTGCCGGGCAGCAGGCTGGCCGCGCCCTCCGACAGCACCGTGGGATGCAGCGGCACCCGGCCGACGGGCAGGTAGACGGTCTCGCCGCGGGTGCGGGCCTCGGTGTCGATCGCGCCGCCGGGACGCACGAACGCGCCGACGTCGGCGATCGCGTACCAGACGCGGTAGCCGGCGCCGAGCCGCTCCAGGTGGACGGCCTGGTCGAGGTCCATCGAGCCGGGCGGGTCGATGGTGACGAACGGCAGGTCCGTCAGGTCCCGTCCGTCGAGCCTCGGCGCCTCGGCCACCCGCTTCGCCTCGTCCAGGACGGCCTCGGGGAACGCGCCGGGCAGCTTGAGCTCGCGCAGGACGCGGTCGAAACCGTCCTCGAGACGGGCTGGTATCTGGCTTTCGACCCGTATGTTCGTTTTCGGCACCCGCTCAACCTAGCGCTGTTCGGTCCGGCGCCTCGAGGACGGGGCCCGTGCGGCTCTCAGGACGCCAGGACGTCCAGGAGGCGGTTGAGCGGGCTGTCGAGGCCGTAGCGGTCGGCCAGGCGCACCAGCGACTCGGGGTCGCGCGGCTTCGACGGGAGCGCCAGGTCGGCGACGGGCAGCGGCGCGTCGGAGGCGACCTCCACCACCGCGGGCGCCACCCTCAGGTAGTCGCGGGCGGCGGCCAGGCGGGCGCGGGCACCCGCCGGGAAGCCCGCCGTCTCGCCCGCGTCGAGCGCCGCCAGCAGCGCCTCCAGCGAGCCGAAGCGGTTGATGAGCGAGGCCGCCGTCTTCTCGCCGACGCCCGGCACGCCGGGCAGGCCGTCGCTGGGGTCGCCGCGCAACGTCGCGAAGTCGGCGTAGGCGCGGCCGGGGATGCCGTACTTGCCCGTCACGAACGCCTCGTCGACCAGCTGCAGGTTGCGGATGCCGCGCGCCGTGTACAGGACGCGGACCGGGCGGGAGTCGTCGACGAGCTGGAACAGGTCGCGGTCGCCCGTCACGATGTCGACCGCGCCGGTCGCCCGGTGGGTCAGGGTGCCGATCACGTCGTCGGCCTCGTGGCCGGGCGACTCCAGCCTGGCGATCCCCACCGCGTCCAGCACCTGCTCGATCACCGGGATCTGAGGCACCAGCGTGTCGGGCACCTCCTCGGCGTCGCCCTGGGCGACCCGGTGCGCCTTGTACGTCGGGATCGCCGCCACCCGGAAGGCGGGCCGCCAGTCGGCGTCCATGGTGGCCGCCAGCTCGGTGGGCTCGTGCTGGCGCACCAGGGTGGCGATCATGTCGATGAGGCCGCGCACCGCGTTGACGGGCATGCCGTCGGGCGCGGTGATCGTGTCGGGGATGCCGTAGAAGGCGCGGAAGTACAGCGACGGTGTGTCCAGAAGCATCAGCACCCGTCCATGGTCGCACCCCTGGCGGCCTGCTGCTCGTCTCCCACGAGGCTCCCTCCGATGCCCCCTCCGATGCCCACTGCCAGCAGGCACGCGTCGTCCTCCGGGTTGGGGCCGCCGATGTCGGCGAGCAGGCGGTCGAGCGCGGCGTCCAGGTCGCGGCCCGGCAGGTCGCGGGCCGCGGCGAGCACCAGACGCAGGCCCGCGTCGATGTCGCGGGTGCGCCGCTCCACCAGGCCGTCGGTGAACAGCAGCAGCAGGTCGCCGTCGCGCAGCTCGGTGCTGGCCAGCTGGTAGCTCAGGTCGCAGGCGGCCCCCAGGAGCACCCCCTTGGGGTGGTCGAGCTGGCTGGCCGTGCCGTCGCGCACCAGGATCGGCGCCAGGTTGCCCGCCTGGCCCCAGGTGAACACCATGGTCGCCATGTCGAGGTGGCCGATGACCGCCGTGGCCGTCGTCTCCTGCAGCCGGTGCAGCACCAGCTCGTTCAGCCAGCGCAGCAGCCTGTCGGCGGGCTCGCCGGTCATGGTCAGCCCGATCAGGGCGTGCCGGAGCTGGGCCATGCGGGCGATCGCGGACAGGCCGTGGCCGGAGACGTCGCCGATGGCCAGCAGCGCCCGGCCGTCAGGTAGGACCGCGGCGTCGAACCAGTCGCCGCCCAGGTTGGCCGTCTTCTCCGCGGGGACGTACCGCACCGCGATCCTGGTGTGCGGCAGGTCGAGGCAGCCGACGGGCTCGGGCAGGATCGCCTCGCGCAGCGCCAGCATCACGTGCCGCTCCTCGGCCGCCTGCTCGCGCGCCTCCAGCAGCTGGCGGCGCGACTCGGTCATGATCCGCTCGGCGCGGCGGCGGCCGGTGATGTCCTGCACCACACCGTGCACCACACCGTCGACCGCACCGTCCGCCGGGCTGTGGCCCTCGCCGTGCGCGGCGGCCAGCGGCTCCAGGACGATGCGCAGGTTGCGCAGCTCGCCGCCCCGCCGGATGCGTACCTCGGCCTGCACCGGCTCCGGGCTCCGCCCGACCGAGCACAGCAGCTTCTCCAGTGCCCACAGGTCGCGGGGCTCCACGTGCGCGGCCAGGTCGGACAGGCCGACCGGCCCGTCGTCCCGGTCCCTGCCGAAGATCACGTAGACCTGGTCGGACCAGATCGCCTCACCGGTGAGCAGGTTCCACTCGGCCCAGCCCAGGTTCCCGAGCCGTTCCGCGTGCGCCAGCCTGGCGGCCAGCATGGCCGCGGCCTGCCGCTTGGCGGGGTGCCGGGTGAGCTCACCCGCGCTCATCGGACGATGCTGCGGGCCGCCTCTGATGTCGACCATGGTCACACTCCAGAGAGGCGGTGGAACGGGACAATTAGCCCACCATACGTGACCGGTCTCCAACAGAGTGTAGCGGTGGCTTGCCGCGTTGTGAGAGCTTTTCACGGATTTTAGGCAGCCCGGTCCGGAGTAGATTGAGGGCTGTGACGTCCTCAGATCTGTATCCCGTTTCCCGCCTGGCCGCCGTCCAGGAGGCCACCGCCAAGGCCGGCCTCGACGCCCTGCTCCTCACGCCCGGCCCCGACCTGCGCTACGTCAGCGGCTACGACGCCAAACCGCTGGAGCGGCTGACCTGCCTCGTGGTGCCCGCGTCCGGCGAGTCGTACATGATGGTGCCGCGCCTGGAACTGCCCGCCGCGGAGGCCTCGCCCGCGTCCCGGCTCGGGCTGGAGTTCGTGGCGTGGGACGAGACGGACGACCCGTACGAGATCGCGGCCAAGCGGCTCGGGCAGGTCGCCAAGGTCGGGCTCGCCGACCGGATGTGGGCGATGGCGTCCCTGCGCTTCCGCGCCGTGCTGCCGGAGGCCGAGCAGGTGCTCGCCGGTACCGTGCTGCGTGAGCTGCGGATGCGCAAGTCGGCCGTGGAGGTGGCGGCGCTGCGCGAGGCGGGCGAGGCGATCGACTCCGTGCACCGGCGGGTGCCCGAGCTGCTGCGCGCCGGGCGCACCGAGCGCGAGGTGGGCCGCGACATCGCCGAGGCGATCCTGGCTGCGGGCCACTCGACGGTCGACTTCGTCATCGTCGCTTCCGGGCCGAACGGGGCCAGCCCGCACCACGACGTGTCGGACCGGGTGATCCAGCCCGGTGAGCCCGTCGTCGTCGACATCGGCGGCCAGCTGCACAACGGGTACTGCTCCGACTCCACCCGCACCTACTCCGTCGGCGAGCCGCCCGCCGAGTTCGCGTCCTACTACGAGGTGCTGCGCCAGGCCCAGGAGGCCGCCTGCGCCGCCGTCCGGCCGGGCGTGCCGTGCGAGTCGATCGACGCGGCCGCCCGCGACCTGATCGCCGAGGCCGGCTACGGCGAGTACTTCGTCCACCGCACCGGGCACGGCATCGGCATCGAGACGCATGAGGAGCCCTACATCGTCTCCGGCAACGCCGAGCCGATGGAGCCGGGCTTCGCCTTCTCCGTCGAGCCCGGCATCTATCTGCCCGGCAGGCACGGGGCGCGCATCGAGGACATCGTGGTGTGCACCGAGTCCGGAGGCGAGCGGCTCAACAACACCCCTCGAGAATTGGTGATCATTTAGGGCAGAATCGGGGCATACACGCTCTCACGAGGAGTTTTCGATGACTGTCGAACGTGCCCTGCCCACCCCTGAGGCGCACGACCTGCTCGACCTGGCCCGGGACCTGATCGCCAAGGAGGTCGCGCCCCGGGCCGCGGCCGACGAGGCCGCCGGGCATTTCCCGCGCGAGGTGTTCGCCACGCTCGGCGCCGCCGGGCTGCTCGGCCTGCCGTACCCGGAGGAGTACGGCGGCGCCGCCCAGCCGCAGGAGGTGTACCTGCAGGTCGTGGAAGAGCTGGCGGCCGGATGGCTGGCCGTCGGGCTGGGCACGTCCGTGCACACCCTGTCCTGCTTCCCCGTGGCAGCCTACGGCGGCGAGGAGCAGAAGGCCGAGCTGCTGCCCGCCATGCTCGGCGGCGACCTGCTCGGCGCGTACTGCCTGTCGGAGCCGCAGTCCGGCTCCGACGCCGCCGCGCTCACCACCAAGGCGGTCCCGGGCCCCGACGGGTACGCCGTCAGCGGCGTCAAGGCGTGGATCACCCACGGCGGCGTCGCCGACTTCTACCTGCTCATGGCCCGCACCGGCGAGGCCGGGCCGCGCGGCATCTCCTGCCTGCACGTCCCGGCCGGGCTCGACGGGCTGTCCTTCGGCACTCCCGAGCACAAGATGGGCATGCGCTCCTCGCCCACCGCCCAGGTCCGCTTCGACGACGTGCGGCTGCCGCACTCCGCGCTCGTCGGAGCGGAGGGTGAGGGGTTCCGCATCGCCATGGCCGCCCTCGACGGGGGCAGGCTCGGCATCGCCGCCTGCGCCGTGGGCGTCGCCCAGGCCGCCCTCGACACCGCCGCCTCCTACGCCAGGGAGCGGCGCCAGTTCGGCAGCCGCATCGTCGACTTCCAGGGGATCTCGTTCATGCTGGCCGACATGGCCACGCAGATCGCCGCCGCCCGCGCCCTGTACCTGGAAGCCGCCAGGCTCCGCGACGCGGGCAGGCCCTACGGGACGAAGGCGGCCATGGCCAAGCTGTTCGCCACCGACATGTGCATGAAGGTGACCACGGACGCCGTCCAGATCCTGGGCGGGTACGGGTACGTCGAGGACTTCCCCGTCGAGCGGTACATGCGTGAGGCCAAGGTCCTGCAGATCGTGGAGGGCACCAACCAGATCCAGCGCCTGGTGATCGGCCGGACCCTCGCCAAGGAGTGAGGTCCGGAGGATCCGCTGGTTGCGGGGTGCGAGGCGAGCTTGCCGGTGGTTGACCGCCACCGGCAGGCTCGGTCACAGCTGGCGGACGTTCGTCGCGACGAAGTCGAAGCTGTCCTGCCGCCGTTCCACCACGTCGAACTCGACGGGGTCGCCGGCCTCGAGCACGCGGTAGCCGTCGCCGACGATGTCGCTGAAATGCGCGAAGGCGTCCCGCCCGGTGGGCAGCTCGGGGGAGGAGATCGCGCCCCATCCCTGCTCGGCCTTCCAGAACTTCACGGTTCCGCGCGTCATGCGTCCATTCTGCCGACCGAGGCGCCCGCGGGCCGCCCATTTTCACCGGCTGCCCGCCGGGCGGGGGTGGGCAGCCCGGCGATCTCCCGCGTTCGGCGGGCGGCAGGTGCGCGCGTTCGCGGTGGGTGCTAGCGTCGCGACTCGTGCTCGTTCGTACGGCCGTGGCCCAGACCCGGGTCACCTGGGATGTCCAGCGGAACCTCGCGGTGATCAGGCAGGTGATCCGCGACGCCGCCGGAGCCGATCTCGTCGTCTTCCCGGAAGGCGCGCTGTCGGGCTACGGCTCGGACCTCGGCCCGCTGGCCGCGCTCGATCTCGCGGAGCTGGCCGAGGCCGAGGCGGCCGTTGCGGCGGAGGCGGCGCGTGCCGGGGTGCACGTCGTGTGCGGCTGCCTGCGGCCGGTTGCCGGCGGATGGTCGAACGCCGCGCTCGTCTTCGCCCCTGACGGCACGCGCAGGGCCTACGACAAGGTGAACCTGGCGATGAACGAGAGGGGCGTGCTGGTCGCCGGGACGGCGCTGCCCGTGTACGACCTGAAGCTGTCCGCGGGGGAGGTGCGGATAGGGGTGCAGATCTGCCGGGAGATCCGATTCGCCGAGCAGTGGCATCAGCTGGCCCGTTCAGGGACCCGGATGTTCGTCTACGTCACCAACGCGGCCAACCCGGCCGAGCCTCCGGGCGTGTGGCGCAGCCACCTGATCAGCCGTGCTGCCGAGAACCAGCGCTGGCTGGTGGCGGCCAACCTCGCGGATCCGGCTGCGCACTGCCCCACCATGGTCGTGTCGCCGCGCGGCGAGGTCGTGGCCGAGGCGCCGGCCGGAGAGCCGGCCGTGTTGCGGGCGGAACTCGACATGGGCGCGGTCTCCGACTGGTACCTGAGCCAGCGGCGCGTCGTCCAGGTTCGTCACGCGGGGGAGGCCACATGACGGGGGATCGGATCATCGGCGTCGGAGTCGTGCTGACCGCGCCGGACGGGCGGATCCTGCTGGGGGAGCGGCGCAAGGCCGGGGAGAGCCCGACGTGGTGCCTGCCCGGCGGCGCCGTCGAGGCAGGCGAGACGTTCGAGGTGGCGGCGGTGCGGGAACTCGGCGAGGAGACCGGCGTCCGTGACGCCGGGCCGGCCCGCGTCGTGGCGGTCGTGGTGGACCATCCGGGCGGCGCGGTGCGGGTCACGGCGGCGGTCACCATGACGCTGGGCGCCACGGTTCCGGCCGTCACCGAGCCCCAGGTCTTCCGGGCATGGCGGTGGTTCGCGCGGGAGGACCTGCCGTCCCCGTTGTTCCCGGCGACCGCCCATGTGCTGGCCGCCTCCGCCGGCGGCCCGTCCACGCCGGACGCGGTCGGCTACTACCCCGTGGCGGACGCCCACCGGTGACGGCCAGGCGACCCCCACAGCAGGTGGCGGAGGGCGCCGAGCCGCGCCCGGGCCCCACCTGACCCGTACGGTCGTCGTGATCGGATCGAGGCGGCGTCCGATGCCGAAAGGCCCGGCGCGGCTGCCGCCGTGAGGTGGTCAGCTGGGCGTGGCGCCGATCGCTTGCGCGAGGCTCTCCGAGAGCGGGTAGGGGCGCTCGGCCGGGAGCAGTCCCGTGACGTCCTGGCCGTCGCGAAGGGCGGCGTGGACGTCGCGGGCCCGGTCGGTGAGGTCGGTGATCGCCAGGATCCACTCGTCGAGGTAGCGGTCGACGGCCGGGCCGGACAGGCCGATCTGGATGGACCGGTACGGCAGCGCGTTGTGGCGCGGGTCGCGCTCCGGATCCCACTGGATCCGGACGGAGCTGTGCCGCAGCCGCTCCCGCCAGCCCTCCCCGTCGGAGTGGCTGAGGCAAGAGTGGGCCAGCGCCCACTCGAAACCCGCACGGGTGACGTCGATCGCCAGGACCCGGGTCTGGCCGGGCTTGGACGCGTACCCGCAGCGGTACATCATCCACAGGAAGGACGGCTTGATCCAGGTCATCCGCTCCCGCTTGAACGGCGCGACGAACCGCTGCGCGGCCACGGCGGGCTCGGCGATGGCCGGGTCGTACGCCTGGTAGACGGTGATCGACTCCTCGGTGTAGGTGGCACGGATCTGCCTGTAGGGCGTGTTCATGCCGCCCAGCGTGGAGAACGGGGCTCAGGTGGCGCAACGGGATTGATCAGCGGCGCAGAGCCGGTCTGAGGGCGGAGATGGATCTTTGGGGACTTTGTGGCTGGCGAGTCAGCGTTGCTCCGGTGGGGCGCGGGAGCGGCGGCTTCTATCCTGCTGCACATGACGGTGGGGTTTCTGTTCTGTGCGGATCCGCTGCGGCCTCGCGGCGTCGATCCGCACTTCGCCGCGCAGGCGCAGGCCGTACGAGATCTCGGCGGGACGGTGGCGCTGATCGACCACGACGCGCTGACGGCGGGCCGGGTCGAGGAGGCGGTGGCGCGGGTGCCCGCCGGGTTCGGGCCCGTCTGGTACCGAGGGTGGATGCTGCGCACCGAACAGTACCGGACGCTCGACGAGACGCTGCGGCAGAGGGACTGCCACCTGCTCACCGACGCCCGCGCCTACCGCGTCGGCCACGAGCTGCCCGGCTGGATCTTCAGCTTCCGGCACCTGACGCCCGCCACGGCCGTGCTCCCGATGACGTCCGGCGAGGCGCCCCCGGACGCGGAGCGGCTGGGCAGGCTCACCGCCGGGCTGGGCGGCGGCTACGTGGTGAAGGACTACGTCAAGTCCCGCAAGCACGAGTGGCTGGAGGCCTGCTACGCGCCCGACCTGGCGGCGCTGGAACGCGTGTCGGCCCGCTTCCTCGAACTGCAGGGTGAGGACCTGACGGGCGGGCTGGTCATCCGTGAGTTCGAACGCTTCGACGAGCGTCAGACCCGGGTCTGGTGGCTGGACGGTGAGCCGATCTTCATCGGGCCGCACCCCGACAGCTCCGACGGCGCGTTCCTGAGCCCCGGCGACCTGGGGGAGGCGCGGGAAGCGGTCGGCGACCTCGCGGCCCGGTTCGTCACCACCGATCTGGCACGGCGGGACGACGCGGTCTGGCGGGTGATCGAGGTGGGCGACGGCCAGGTCAGCGACTGGCCGTCGGGCGTGGACCCGTCCGCGCTGGCCGGCCCGCTCCTCGCCGCCAGGCTCACCTGACCTGGGACGACTCGGTGCCAGGCGGAGCGATCCCTCGGGAGGAGGGGCGCTTGCCGTGCAGCCGATGAGATGACCGGTTCCGGTCTGTGGGCTGATTACGGAAAGACGGGTGTATCAGATCCCCTCCGTCGGACTCTGCCAAGAGGAGAGCAACGGAGGGGGTGAGAGAGGATGCATCTCGGACGGACGGCAGAGCTGGCCCTGCTGCGCGCGGAGCTGCACGCCTCCGATGCGGGCCCCGCGCGAACGGTGCTGGTCGAAGGGCCGGAAGGGATCGGCAAGACCGCGCTGATCCGCCAGGCGTTCGGCGCCGAGCAGCGCCTGCGGCTGCTCTCGGCAACCGGGGAGGAGTCCGAACGCCAGCTCAGGTTCGGCGTGATGCGCCAGCTCGCGCCGGAGGCGACGGGCGACGACCCGTACACCGTGGGACAGGTCGTCTGCGACAGCATCGGCCGCCTCCAGGCCGAGGGGGCGGTGGTCGTCGTGGTCGACGACGCCCAGTGGGCCGACAGGCTGTCCCTGAGGGCTCTCACGTACGTCCTGCGCCGCCTGCGCGGTGGTCGCGTCCTCGCGGTGGTGGCCTGCAGGGACGTCGCCGACCCGTGGCTTCCCGACGGGTTGCGTCGCCTGCTGACCGGCGACGGCGCTCTCCGCATCCCGTTGATCGGCCTGACCACCTCGGACCTCGCCGACCTGGCGGAGCAGGTTGCGGGCGGCGGGCAGGCGTTGCCCGAGCGGGCGGTCGCTCGGGTGCGCGCGCACACGCTGGGGAATCCGCTGCACGCCCGCGCGCTGCTCGCGGCCGTCCCGCCGCGCCGGCTGGCGGACCCGGCCGCGCCGCTGCCCG